>JAJFFD010000085.1 GCA_021776805.1 Planctomycetota bacterium | reverse complement strand
AGTGAGAAGTCCAGTGGGTCGATGGCATTGACCAAGATCTCGAACCCGTAGCCTGGCAGGCTCCGTCCGTGTTTGCGGGCATCAGCCAGGTTGTTGACCGTGACCGTCACTGTGGGGGGGATGAGATCGCCGCTGCTACGAACCCGGAAGCTACTGCTCTCGTCGCTTGCCAGCCAGTTCCCGGAGATCTCACGTAGACCGGAGGGTCCACCGAGCATGGTGACGGTGTAGCTGGTGCCGCCAATCCAGCCAGAGCTCGGGGTGAAGCGGATGAGCCGATCCGAACGCAGCAGGCTGAGGGTGCCCGGCACTGGATTGCCCCATTCGTCTTCCACGTAGACGGATCCCGAGTCCACGGTTCCCGGGTCGAGTGGTTCAGTACTCAGGATTGAGATATGCACGCCGATGGGCGCGATGCTCTCACCATTTCGTGGCCAGACCTGAAGCGATGGGGTGCTGGCGTCATCAGATGTGGTGAAGCTGAGGCTTTGATCAGCCGGGAAGGGATTGCCCGCTAGATCTCGCAGGCCTTCGTGCGTGCCGCGAATGAACAGCTCATAGCGAGTGCCCGGGAGGAGGTTCTCGTCGGGTCGAATCGCTGCCTGTTGGCCAGCGAGTTTCAAGCTAAGGCTACCTGGGACGATGCCATCCGGTCCTTGCAGGATGATGTTGTCTTGGACGATGGTCTCCGGATCCAGAGCCTCGTTGAAGCTAAGGAGCAGTTCTACGTTGGGCGAGACTCGCGTGGCTGCGTCAGCTGGGGCGGCGGCCAACAATTGCGGCGCCTGAAGATCCGATCCGACCAAGAAGTTGAAGACGCCAGCGCTACCGAGCGGGTTACCGCTCAGGTCGGTGATTGCTCCGGGTCCACCGGCGACAGTGATGGTGTAGCGTCGTCCGGGAATCAGCTCATCGTAGGGGATGAGCCTGAGGGTCTTGTAGTCCGTCGACGCGGAGGAGTAGTAGGGGATGATGTTGGCGAATTCGTCAACGAAGCTGAGGGAGCTAGTCTCGACACTGAACTCATCGATGGACTCGTTGAAGATGATGCGCGGTTCCAGAGCAGGGGACTGGGCGAGGGGGCTGTCAGGCCAGGTCTCGATGATCTGTGGTGCACTGATGTCTGCAGAACAGCTGAAGCGCAGCAGGAAGGTCTGGCCGAGGACATTGCCGGCCCGATCCGTGATGCCGACGGCGCCACTGCGAAGCTCCAACTGGTAGCTACGGCTTCCCGCCAGGTCGCGATAGGGGTCCAGGACAAGGGTTTTCCCGTCGAGGGAGGCCTGCATAGGCTCCGTGTCGCCGTAGAGATTCAGAAGTCGCGCGGAGAATGACGTGACGGAGGCCAAGTCGATGACTTCATCGAAATCGATTCTGATGTCGGCTGTGTTCGGCACATCATTGGCGCCATCGGCGATGGAGGCAGCCAGGATGGTCGGAGCTGCAGAATCGTGACTGCGGAAGACGAAGCTGAAGTCTTCCTCGAGGAGCCTGCCGTCGCGGTCACAGGTCAGTGCGGACAATTGGAAACGGTAGTCCGTGGCTTCCTGCAAGGGACTACCAGGGGTGATTACCAGCCGGCGCCCGGAATCGAGGACCGTGTATCCGAAAGGCTGGTCTTGTCCGCTGTCCACTTCGCGGAGCCAAGTGTCCTCGTGTTCGAGGCACTCGGGGGCAATGGCACTATCGAATTCCAGGGTGATGCTCGTTCCGACCGGAACTTGCAATGCGTCGTCTTGCGGAGAATGAGACAAGATCTCCAGCAGGTCGGTAAGCAGGGCGGTGGATCCGCTGTCGATTTGCGAGGCGCTTCCGCCACCACCTCCGCCGCAGCTCGACAAGGCGATTGTCAGTGCGCAGACAATTGCCACTCTCCCAATACGAATAGTTCCCATCCCAGCTGCTCTTCCAGTTGTTGCTGGCAGCTGAATCGGAAGGCCCAGTCTCGGCTTTGAAGACTATTCCTCTGCGATTTCACTAGGCCCCATGGCAGGGTGATCTCGCTCCCCGGTTTTTACTGTTCAAGCTCTGGACAGTCTCAAATCGAGCCGGGGTATACCCGATCATGAACGCGCGCGACCGCTCTGGACGCCGCTGCTTGGGTGGGAACCTTGCCCGGCCGGTGAGTCGTCTAGCGATCCATCGGGCCGCGCATGCGGTCCTGGAAATAGGCCATGAAGCTCGCCCCGGGCGAGCCCTTGCGGACCCGCCAGGCCAAGGCCAAGAGGATGAAACCGAGGCCCATGAGCATAGCGGCGACCATCAGACGCAGGAGGTCGGGCATCAGGAGCACCAGGATGCCCATCCCCATCAAGGCGGCTCCGGGAACGAAGCCGGCCCAACTAGTTGCTGGGCCGCCGCCACCTATTTTGAAGTCCTGCATCCTGCTCGCTAGCTACAGCCGCTGGTCGATCCGCAGCTCACACACTTGAGGCAGGTGCCGTTGCGAACCAAGGTGAACTGCCCACAGGACCCACAGGGGTCGCCTTCGAAGCCCTTCTTTCGGGCGTCTCGATAGGCTCGGAGTTCCGGCGACGGCGCCCTGCTTCGCGCCTCCAGCTGCTTGGCTGCAGAGACCGCCAAGCCGCCCGGAGACTCGCTGCGATGACCATTGCCACCGCCATTCTGGCGCATGGGTTGGGTCGGAGCTTCCGCATCGATTTCGATTGGCTTCGCCTCGGCCTTGAGGGCAGAGTCGTGATGGCCGTCGGTCGTCTCGCTGGCCTCCGCTTCCGAGTGGGGTCGCTTGCCAGTCGTCGTATTGCTCAGGTCCTCTTCGTTGACCTGGCAAAGGTCATTGCGCTCGAGGTATTGGATCGCCAGGTCGCGGAACACGTAGTCGATGACCGAGGTGACCATCTTGATCTTGTCGTGTCCCTGAACCATGCCATTGGGCTCGAAGCGGGTGAAGACGAAGGCATCGACAAACTCGTCCAGCGGCACCCCGTGCTGCAATCCAAGGGATATGGAGATCGCGAAGCAGTTCATCAGGCTGCGGAAGGCGGCGCCTTCCTTGTGCATGTCGAGGAAGATCTCGCCGAGGGTGCCATCCTCGTATTGGCCGGTGCGTAGATAGATCTTATGGCCACCGACGACGGTCTTCTGGGTGTAACCATCGCGACGGAAGGGCAACTTGCGGCGCTGGGCGTAGCCCCAACGCAGAGTCTTTTCTGCCAGCTGCTCCGCCACCTTGGCGACCTCGGGGCTCGACGCGCTCAGTGCTTCGCCGGCGTCCAGGTCCTCGTCGCTTATCGATGAAAGCGGCTGGGACAGCTTGGAGCCATCGCGATAGAGAGCCACCGCCTTGATCATCTTCTGCCAAGAAGACTCGTAGGCATCCTTCACCATCGCCACGCTCGCATCATTCGGCATGTTGATGGTCTTGCTGATTGCCCCGGAGATGAAGGGCTGAGCAGAGGCCATCATGTCGATATGCGCATCGAAGGCGATGAAGCGTTTGCCTTTGGCACCGCAGCGGTTAGCGCAGTCGAAGACCGGTAGATGCTCATCCTTGAGGTGGGGCGCGCCTTCTACGGTCAAGGTGCCGCATACGTAGTCGCTGGCGTCCTGCCGCTGCTCAGCGCTGAAGCCGAGTTCTGCCAGCATGTCGAACTTCCAGTCGTCGATCTGCTCCTTGGTGAAGCCGAGGCGATCACAGCAGAACTCCTCGCCCAGGATGTTGGGCGTAAAGGCAAAGCTGAGATCGATGGCGGAATCGAGAGTAGCCTCGACCTTGGCGATGGCCGCGTCATCAAAGCCCTTGGCGCTGAGCACCTCGTGGTTGATGTGCGGCGCTCCGGCCAGGGTGCGTCTGCCGACCGCGTAGGCGACGATCTCCTCGACCTGCTGCGGGTTGTAGCCCATGCGGCTGAGGGCCACCGGTAGACTTTGATTGATGATCTTGAAGTAGCCGCCACCGGCAAGCTTCTTGAACTTGACCAGGGAGTAATCGGGTTCGATACCGGTGGTGTCACAGTCCATCACCAGGCCGATCGTCCCGGTGGGGGCGATGACCGTGACCTGTGCGTTCCGGTAGCCATGCTTCTCGCCTTCAGCCAGGGCTCGATCCCAAGAGTGACGGGCTGCTTGCACCAGGTAGCCCGGGCAGATCTCAGGATCGATGCCCACTGGCGTGATGCTCAGGGATTCGTATTCACTTGCCGGTGCGTTGTAGGCCGCACGCCGGTGGTTGCGTAGAACGCGCAGCATGTGCTCTCGATTGCGCTCATAGCCGGGGAAGGGGCCGAGTTCCTTCGACATCTCCGCAGAGGTTGCGTAGGACTCGCCGCACATGATCGCGGTAATCGCGCCGGTCATCGCGGTGGCATGCTCAGATGCGTAGGGGATGCCCAAGCGCATGAGCACCGTGCCCAAGTTGGCGTAGCCCAGGCCCAGGGTCCGGTAGCGGTAGCTCCTCTCGGCGATGGGCTCGCTTGGGAAACTAGCCATCAACACGCTGAGCTCGAGGACGATGGTCCAGATCCGAACCGCGTGCCGGTAGGCGTCGATGTCGAGGCGGCCGTCCTCCCCGAGGAACTTGACCAGGTTCAGGGATGCCAGGTTGCAGGCCGTGTCATCCAGGAACATGTACTCGGAGCAGGGGTTGCTCGCATTGATGCGGCCATCTTCCGGGCAGGTATGCCACTCGTTGATGGTTGTGTCGTACTGCAGGCCCGGATCAGCGCAGGACCATGCTGCGAAGGCAACCTTTTCCCAAAGGGCCTCGGCGTCGATCTCTTTGGAGACCTTGCCGCTGGTTCGCCAGCGGAGTTGCCAGGGGCGGCCCTTTTCGAGGCAGTCGAAGAACTCGCCCGGGATGCGGATGGAGTTGTTGGAGTTCTGCCCTGAGACCGTCACATAAGCTTCGCTGTCCCAGCCGGTGTCGTACTCGCGGAACTCGACGGCTCGATAGCCTTGTTCGCCGAGTTGCAGGGCACGCTGTAGGAATCCCTCGGGAACCGAGGCGGTCCTGGCTTCACGGAGGGCGTTGGCAAGCGCCGGATTCGCCGCCGGCCTCACTTCGACCTTGGGCTTGGCCTTGCCGTTCTCCTTGCTCTCCGCCGCCTCTACATGGCAGGCATTGATGACCTTCTCGATGCTGCGCCGAACTATCTTGCTGCCGGTGACCAGGGAGGCCACTTTCTGCTCTTCGATGACCTTCCAATCGATGAAGTTCTCGATGTCCGGGTGGTCCAGGTCCAGGCAGACCATCTTGGCCGCGCGGCGGGTGGTGCCACCTGACTTGATCGCACCGGCGGCACGATCGCCGATCTTGAGGAAGGACATCAATCCAGAGGAGCGCCCGCCGCCGGAGAGTGGTTCGTTCTCGCCACGCAGGGCTGAGAAGTTCGAGCCGGTGCCGGAGCCGTACTTGAAGAGGCGAGCTTCGCGTGTCCAGAGGTCCATGATCCCGCCCGGCTTGACCAGATCGTCACTCACCGACTGGATAAAGCAGGCATGGGGCTGGGGGCGTTCGTAGGCGGTCGCAGCCTGGCGGAGTTTGCCGGTTTCGGGCTCGATGTAGTGGTGTCCCTGGGCCGGACCATCGATGCCGTAGGCATGATGCAAACCCGTGTTGAACCACTGCGGTGAGTTGGGTGCCGCATACTGGGCGGCGAGCATGAAGGAGAGCTCGTCCTCAAAGGTTTGTGCGTCCGCCTTGTTATCAAAGTAGTCGTAGCGCTCGCCCCAGCTGCGCCAGCAGCCGGCTAGTCGAGCGAAGACCTGCCGGGCGTCCCATTCCCCGCCGAGCACGGGCTTCCCGTCCTCGCCGCGGAGCGGCTCACCCTTCTTGTTGACCTGCGGCACCCCGGCCTTGCGAAAGTACTTCTGCGCAAGGATGTCGACGGCAACTTGGCTCCAGGCCTCAGGGACCATGATGTCCTTGGCCTCGAAGACCGTGCTGCCATCGGTCTCGCGGATTTCCGAGTTTCGCTTACAGAAGGGGATGGCTGCGTAAGGTGACTTTCCCTCTTTGGTGAACCGCCTATCGATCTTCACGTGTTGAATCCTCCTTCGGGCAGGCCGGCCATGGGGCCGGGGGTTGGCATGGGCATCACTCGCGACGTCCGATGGGGCGACAGGGAACCAGCCGCCTGCTTCCGCAGGCCTTCTTGCATGAACCGCAGCATGGCTTTTGGATTCCGCCGCGGGTTCGCGGTGGACCCCCTCCAGAGGGACGAGTGAAAGCTCCCGAAGCCGGCCTGATTGCCAGTGCCCGATTCGGGAGGAACACTATCTATGGTGCTGACCTTTCGGGGGCAACGCCAAATCTAGCGGAAACCGGCCTCCGGCGCCTCCCTCCAGCCGCAGGCCTTGGATTTCCGGGGGGCGGGGCCGGAGAAATTTTTGCCAAGCTTCAGGAGCTCGCCAGGAGCTGTGGATAACTGGTGGCCAGCAGCTCTCCGGCGGGCTACAACCCGGCCATGCAGGCGGTTGGAATTCGAGTGCTCTCTACCCTGGTGTGGCTCTGTGCCCTGCCAGGACAGTCGCTTCAGGCCCTGGTCCAGGACGCGGAGGCTGGCGGAATCGTCACCTCGGTGGTGGTTCGTGACTTGGACTCCGGTCGGGATCTCTTCCGGCACCGGGCCGAACGCCCGATGATCCCAGCTAGTAATCAGAAGCTGTTGGCTGCGGCAGCTTTGTGGTCAGGCCTTGGCCAAGGCTTCGAGTTCTCGACGGAATTCCGAGTCCAGGAGGGCCGCTTGATGGTCCTCTCCGGCGGAGATCCGAACCTGCTTTCGGAGACGGAATACGGGCCTGAGGCCATGTTTGCCCAGCTTCTCGAGGCCCTCGAAGGGGTGGATCAGCACTCCCTGCGGGGCATCGAGCTAAGGCCGGGGACCTTCACCGGGCCGACCCGTCCGGAAGGATGGCCGCAGAACCAGTTCGACCGCAGCTACTGCGCGCCAACGGGGGCCTTCGTCCTGGAGGCCGGTTGCTTCCGCGCCCGAATCTATCCCGGTGAGGCCTCTCGGGCTCGGATCCAGATCCTGGCCCCACCGGCGGTCATCCCCGTCGAGGGCAAGATCGATCTCAGCAACGATAAGCGAAAGGGCTCGCGCTTCAATCTGGTGGAACGAGGTGGGTCCTTGCGCGCCAGTGGATCGTACTACCGAAAAGGTCAGGGCTTCATGGTGACCGCTGCGGTCCGAGAACCAGAGCTGCTCTATCGCCGCGCAATGCAGTCCGCACTCGAGGGCGGCGGCCTGAGTTTTTCGCCGGCGGCCCCGGCCCTCGATGCGGAGCTGATGGTCTGGCGCTCACCTCTGGAGGCGGCGCTCCTCGCCAGTCTCAAGGACTCCAGCAATTTTCACGCTGAGCAATCCCTGCGGGTGCTCGGCGCGGAGAAGCGTGCGGACGGAAGTCTACGCGGTGGCGTCCTGGCCATGCGTGATCAGCTGCAGAGCCTGATGGGCAAGCTTCCCGACTCTCTTCAATTGGTGGACGGCAGTGGACTCTCGCGGGGCAACCGGGTGAGTGCTGACTTCCTGGTCGAACTCATCGATCGTGTCCTCGCCAGCTCCTATGCAGAGGTGTTCCTTGCATCACTTGCCCAGGGTGGTGTGGATGGCACCCTCGAGAAGCGGTTTCGCGGCCCACTCAAGGGGAGGGTTCGCGCCAAGACCGGAACCATCAATGGTGTGTCATCCCTCAGTGGTGTGGTGCAGGTCAGCTCGGGCAAGATCCGGGTCTTCTCCATTCTGATGAACTATCCGCTGAAGGCAAACCGAGGCCGTCCCAACCCGCGCGCGACTCAGGACAAGATGGTGGCAGCGATGCTTCGACTCGAAGGATGAGCCCGGCCATCGATGCCAAAGAATGCATGCGGGTCGCAAGACGAGCTGCAGCGGCAGCGACTGAGGTGCTGGCGGAATTCTGCATGCAGTCTGGTCGCGTGCCCTCGTCGAGTAAGGGTGTGCGACGTGAGCTGGTGACCAAGGCGGATTCAGCCGCGGAGCATGCGGCGGTGGCATGTCTTATGGAGGCCTTTCCGGGGCATGCCATTCTCGCGGAGGAAGGGGCTCTGACGCCACGCGGCGAGGCCAGCAAGGAAAGTGACAGTCTGTGGATCATCGACCCCCTCGACGGGACCACCAATTTTGTCCACGAGCTGCCCTTTTACTGTGTTGCCATCGGCTTGCAGCACAAGGGTGAGATGCTCGTTGGCGTGGTAACGGCACCGGCCCTAGGCAAGACCTTTACCGCGATCAAGGGTGGGGGCGCCTTCTGCAATGACGAGCCCATCCGTGTAAGCGAGACAGCTGAGGTCGCGGATTCGATGCTCTGCACTGGCTTCAGCTATGTGCGCAATGATCCAGGCAAAGACGACAATGTCGCTCGCATGCATCGGGCTCTCATGTCTTGCCGCGATCTGCGTCGATTCGGCTCCGCACAGCTGGATCTCTGCATGACCGCCGCCGGGCACTACGATGGCTATTGGGAGCTTGATCTGATGCCCTATGACGTCGCCGCGGGTTCGCTCATCGTGGGTGAGGCCGGCGGAACGATCAGCGATCTCTCCGGTGCCGAAGATTGGCTCTATGGTGGGCAGATCCTCGCCAGCAACGGGCTCCTGCATAGGCCCCTCCTCGAACTGGTCGGCAATCAGGTCGAGCCCCAGTGAGCGAGGCTTTGCATCCGCACCGGACTCTCTGTCTCGACGATTTGCGCCGGCCGGAGATTCGCCAGCAGGTGAAGCAGCTGAATGGTTTGCTGCGCTGGTTGTTTCTGCGCGGGCAAGCGCTGGCGGTGAATGGGATCCCACATCGGCGTTTCTATGTCCGCCGCTACAAGCTCTGGGAATATGCCGCTGGGCTCGCCTCGAGCGCCTGGGAGGCATCCTCCCGTGCTCTGGACTTCGGTGGGGCAGCAACCCTTCCCGGCTATCTCATCGCCAGCCGGGGCGTGGATGTGAAGGTGCTCGATACGGATCCGGCCTTGGTGTCCCTGGGGCAGAGGGTCGCGGCGCGCTGTGGCTGGTCGATCGAGAACTCCACGGTCGACATCACTACGGAAGAGCTGCCGGATTCCTGGGGCAGCTTCGATTTGGCCATGAGCTTCTGTGTCATCGAACACATGGGTCGCTCCGCTCAGCGGCAAGCCCTGAGACGGATGGCGGATCGGCTTGCACCGGGCGGCCGCATGGTCATCAGTTTCGAGTTCGGTGAGGATGCCCCTGGCGAAGGTGCTCTGCGCGACCCTGCTGAGGTAGAGGAGCTGGTGGCGGTAACAGGACTCGAATGGTGGGGGGGCGAGGGATTCCGGGATAACGGTGAGCGCTTCCAGATGGACAAGCGACATCCTGATCGCCGCTTCACCTTCGGGATCATGGCTCTGCAGAAGGCCTGAGTCCCGCAGCCACGATCCTACCCCGTCCGAGAATCCTGTGTGTCCGCTCTAGTTCGCCAAGGGTCGGCTGGTGGACGTGGACGGGGATCTTGATCAGGCGCGGATCCGTGGCCTCGAAGGGTGGCGGCGGTGCTACTTGAAATAGCTCGGGGAAGCTGCGGGTTGGCACGCTGTAGAAGATGAATCGCGGCTGCTCGGGCTGTGCGAAGAATTCGATCAGTTTCTCGTTGGTCTCGATGAGTTGCTGTTTCGCTTGTTGTAGACGCAGTCGCGATCCGTAGCGGGACTTGCCGCGGGTCTTCAGGTGGAGAGGTTGTGCGCGGCCACGACCGCGAACCACGTATTTGCGGATGACTTTGTGTCGCAGGAGCTCGTCATCCTGCCAAAGTCCCAGGGCGCTGGCGCCCGCGCGCAGGAGTAGGAGAGCGTGATGCCCGGGAGTCTCGCAGGCTTGCAGGTAGGACTCGAGATTGCGGCCGAGAATCGGCTGCAGAAGGGGTGGGTGGAAGCTCGCCTGTGCATCGCCCTCAGCTTCGCAGATGGTGAAGCTGCGGCCGTCAGCGGAGGGTCGGAGGACGCATTGATTCGCCAAAGCCGCCAGGCGCTCATGGGTCTCGGTCCAGGGGAAAGTGGTAGTTGCCGGCGACACGCTCAGCGGTCCAAGAGTTGGCGCACTGCCTGGAGCAGACGGCTGCGATTGAAGGGCTTCTGAAGGAAGTCGTAGCCGATTCTTGCGGTCATCTCTCCATCCAAGTACTCGGCGGTGTATCCGGAGACGAAGACGACCTTGAGCTCCGGTTGTTCCGCGCTGATTGCCTCGGCGAGTTCGCGACCGTTCATCTGTGGCATGACCACGTCGGTTACGAGGAGCTGGATAGGATCCTCACCATCCCTGGCGATTCTGAGGGCCTCTTCGCCATTCGCGGCTTCGAGCACCCGATAGCCACCGCTGCGCAGGATCTGGCAGGCGACATCGCGCACCATGGGCTCGTCTTCGCATACGAGCACGGTCTCGGAGCCCCTGATCGGCGGAGCTTCGGCTTCTTGGGCCGAGTCCTCTGGAGCTGCTTCTACAGCCGGCAGGTAGACTCGGAACTCCGAGCCTTCTCCTGGCTTGCTGCTGACTTCGATGTGCCCACCGCTCCTGCGAACGATGCCGTACACCGTGGCGAGGCCTAGGCCCGTTCCTTGGCCAATGGGTTTGGTAGTGAAGAAGGGCTCGAAGATGTGCTCAACGGTTTCCTTGCTCATGCCCTTGCCGCTGTCCTTGACCGTGAGCAAGACCTGCTGACCCGTGCGTGCATCCAAGTGGGTTTGGAGAAGCTCCTCATCGACATCCAGGTTGCGGCAGCTGAGGCGAAGTTCGCCGCCATCGGGCATGGCGTCCTGGGCGTTGAGAACCAGATTCAGGATCACTTGCTCGAGTTGCACTGCATCCGCTCGGATCGGCAGTACCTGCTCCTGCAGATCGGCTTCGAACTTGATGTTCTCGCGGATCAGTCGCTGCAGCATCTGCAGCATTTCGCTGATGGCCTGGTGCAGATCCAAGACGACCATGCGCGTGGTCTCTTTCCGGCCGAAGGCCAAGAGTTGTCGCGTCAATACCGCCGCATTCTGGCCCGCGCGGCGGATCTGTCGGAGCGAGTTGATAGCCGCATCTTGAATGCTTGGATCGTGCATGGTCTTCAGCATGGGCTGAAGAATCTCAGCGTTCCCGAGTATCGAGGTGAGCAGGTTGTTGAAGTCGTGGGCAACACCGCCGGCAAGTTGTCCCACCGCCTCCATCTTCTGGGATTGGCGAAGGTCGCCTTCGAGGCGCATGCGCAGGTGTTCTGCCTGTTTGCGCTCGGTGATGTCCTGAAAGGTGCCCATGAGCCGCTGCACTTCGCCCGCGAGGACTTCCGGTTGGCAGATCGTATGCACCCAGAGCTCTCTGCCCTTGGCAGTGACAAAGCGGATCTCCATGTCGTAGGCCTTGCCGCTGCTCAGAGCCTCGTTGATCGCCGCCTCGAGTTTGGCGCGATCATCCGGGTGATAGAAGCTCAGTGCGTCCTCCAGAGGCGGTGCGCTATCACTGGGAAGCTCGTGGATGCGGAAGGTCTCCTCGGTCCACCGCACTTCCTTGGTAAACGCATCTAGTTCCCAGCCGCCGACCTTGGCCATCCTGCCGGTAGCCATAAGAAAGGCCTCGCTGCGCTCGAGATTGCGCTCGGTCTCGATCCTCTCGCTGATGTCTCGAGCAAAGGCGCAGGTGAATTCGCGTTCCCCCAAGTGAAGGAAGTTGGAGTGCACTTCCACCGGGAAGATCCTGCCCGACTTACTGCGCTGCCGACCTTGGAAGATCACTGCGCCGCTCTGCTTCATCTCCTGCCAATTGGTTTCCCACTGCTCCAAGGGGAAGTCCAGGTCGATGTCAGCGACCGTCATAGCTAGGAGTTCTTCGCGGCTGTACTCGAGGCTCGTGCAGGCAGCGTCGTTGACGTAGAAGAAACTCGCCCCACGGGTGATCCAGAAGGCCGGATCCGGGGATCGATCCAGGGCGAACTTGGCGAATTCCTGCAGGTCCTGCGGGGCTACGTCGTCTTCCGGAATTCCGTCCTTTCCGCTCATGATCGACTCGCGGTAACCAGGACATGATGAGCCTTCCGGGCTCGATGGGCCAGGGTCGGTCGAAATCAGTCCGCCTGGAACACATCGGGCGGGGGGCAGGGGGCAGCGCGCGTCGTCCCTGCATAGGCGACGCGAGGGTCGTCGGTTTCCTCGTCGACCCCGGCGCCGCGTGCCTGAGCCAGGGCTTCCACCGGGTAGCAAAGTTCCTGTTCCGCGTCGCGAGTGCCCATCATCAAGACGACGCAGGGTTCCTGACCTGCACCGATCAAGACGTGATCCGTGCCGGCAGGTGAATGGAAGAAGTCCCAGGCCTTCATGCTGCGCTCTTCACCTTCGACGATGAGGGTGCACTCGCCCCTGAGGACGAGGAAGTCCTCCTGAAAGTTCTCGCGGTGGTAGAGGCAGGCTGGTTGCTTCGGTGCCAGAATCCGGACATTGACGCCGTACTCGGGAAAGGCTTGCTTGCCCTCGAAGTTGCATACTGATCCGAAGCGTTCGCTGCGATACCACTGCGCTTCGGCAAAGTTGACGACGAACCAGCCAGGGGATGTGGGAACCTTGCCGGTTTGGTCCTGTGCGAGCGGTGCTTCCGGTGTCATGGCTTTCCTCTTGATCTCAACTGGGAATAGCGAGTCTATCTGCCGGCTTTGGTCAGTTGCCAGAGTGGAATTCGGCCCAGCTTGCCCATCTCTTCGATCTTGAAAAACTTCGCAGCTGCCTCGCGAATGGCGGCGCCCCGATACTGATCTGCGCGCCCCGAGGCCTGTGCCCGTTCCTGCACGTTGCGCGGCAAGAGCTCTAGTTCGAGGCGGTTGCTGAAGATCAGACGCCGGCTCGTGACGGCATCAAGATGGGCAAAGATTTCCTCATGGCTGCGGTAGCAATGCGCTGAGATCCTGCTGCCAAAGAAGAGATACTGGTAGGTGTTCATGAGGAGAACCGTGTCGAATGGAGCTGCATAGTCCCCGCTCCCCTGCGCCAGCTCATGTAGACTCGCCACCTCGAAGTGAGCGTTCTCCACGCCCAGGTGGGCCTGCACAGCTCGACAGGCGTCGATGGGCTCTGTGGCGATGTCGATGCCGAGTGAATTCTTGCAGCCGTATTCGAGAGCGCTCTGCAGGACGAAGAAGCCCTTTGAGCAACCGAGATCGAGAAAGCTGTCCATGGGCTTGGTCAGCAGGGCTCTGATCTTCCGCCAGCGACTTCGTAGCTGGAAGTTTGGGCGTATCCTGCCACGGACGATCCCGTAGCCGTGGTTATGCGGATATGAATCGGCGAGGAAGGAGCGGACTGCAGCGCTCAGTTCTGGCATTGCTGCGAATTCTGCCATCACTGAGCTCTCGATGCTGCATCAGCTACTCCCTGCCAAGGGAATTCCGTGCTGGGATCGCAGTGCCTCGCAGCGCTGGCTAAGATCTGGCTGGCCTGGGAGGGCTCGTTCCATCGCTCTATTCATCTGGACGCCGCACCCGGTCCTGGCGCTGCGCCCTTACATCTTCGAGACCTGCGCCATGAAGACCGCTCAGTTTGCAGCCCTCCTTCTCTCCAGCATGCCCTTGCTCGCACAGGCAGCAGCGGAAGAGAACGAATACACCAAGAAGATCCGGGAGTACACCACTGACGAGTGCTTCCTGACGCCGCATGTGGATCACCTGCCCAGATCGGAGTCGGTGCCCGACCCCATGGACTTCTTCGGCGAGATCGCCGGGGTTCCGGATGTTCTGCACTACAGCCATGAAGTGCATGCCTACATGCGGGCCTTGGCTGAGGCCTCGGACAGGGTCAAGGTGATCGCCGCTGGGACTTCCGAGGAAGGCCGCGAGATGATACTCGTCATCGTGTCCAGCGAGGAGAATCTGGCCAAGATCGATCACTACAAGGAGATCAATCGCCGCCTTGCCGATCCGCGCAGCTTGGCAGTGGGCGAAGAGAAGGAACTGATCGCCGAAGCCAAGCCGATGTACTGGGCAACCGGGGCGATGCATTCTCCTGAAACTGGCTCGCCGGAGATGCTCATGGAGCTCGCCTATCGTTTGGCTGTGGAGGAGAGGCCGTTCATCAAGGAGATTCGCGACAACTCATTCTTCATGATCACGCCAGTCCTCGATGTCGATGGGCGGGACAAGCGCGTGGACCTGTTGAAGATCTCGCAGGCGGATGAGGACGCGCGAGTGCCCAACCTTCTCTACTGGGGCAAGTACGTTGCCCACGACAACAACCGGGATTCCATCGGTCTCGGTCTCGAGCTCAGCAAGATGCTGATGCGAGTCTTTCTCGAATACCACCCGCAGGTCCTGCATGACCTGCACGAGTCAGCCAACCACCTGTACACCTCCACGGGAACCGGGCCGTACAACGCCTGGGTGGATCCGATTCTGGTCGACGAGTGGCATACACTCGCGTACCAGGAGATCACCGAGATGACCAAGTTCGGTGTGCCCGGGGTTTGGACGCACAACTTCTATGATGGCTGGGCGCCCAACTACGGCTTCTATGCCGCGAATGGTCACAATGCCATCGGCCGCTTCTACGAGACTCAGGGTGCTGGCAATGCGGATACGCGCAGGATCACGGCACGCAACACGTCCCGCGAGTGGTACCGGCCGAACCCACCTCTGCCGACGACCATGTGGTCCATTCGCAATAATGTGAATCTGCAGCAGAGCGCCTTGATCATCGCCACCAACTATGTCGCGACCCACCGGGAGAAGTACATGGAGAACTTCTTCCACAAGGGCAAGCGCTCGATTGCCAAGGCGCATACGGAAGGGCCGGCTGCCTATGTCTTTCCCGCTGATGATCCCCGGCCCGGAATGGTGGCGGACCTCCTCGAGCTGCTGCAGCGCCAGGGTTGCGAAATTCACAAGACCGTTCGCGACGCTTCTGTGGGTGAGAGGGATATCCCGGCCGGCAGCTATGTGCTGCGCATGGATCAACCCTACTCACGCATGGCGGACATGCTCCTCGACCGGGGCTACTACAACATCAACGATCCCCGTCCTTATGACGATACGGGGTGGACCCTCGGGCCCCTCTACAACGTGGATGTCCAGCGCGTCGAAGATCCGGCGGTGCTCGATGTCTACATGGAGATGGTCGAGGAGTCGATCAACGCGCCGGGCGGAATGGGTTCTCTGACTCATGTTGAGGCCATCGGCTACCTGATCAATTCCACTGCGGATGCCGGTTTGGCCAGTTTCCGCTTTGCACATCCGGAGCTGAAAGTGACCGCGGCGGAGAGTCGCTTCGATCACGGTGGTGTGAGCTTCAATGCGGGCAGCTTCATGCTCCACATTGAGGACCATGCGGAGGGCCTGGATGATCTGCTCGACAAGGCGGGGCAGGAGTATGGCTTCACCGCATATGCGGTTTCCGAGATGCCGGAAGTGCGCAGCCATGCAGTCGGCGTTCCGCGAGTTGCCGTGATGCATACCTGGACCAATACGCAGAACGAAGGTTGGATGCGCATGGCTCTGGACCGGCGCGAGATCCCTTACGAGTACATTTCGGTTCACGAAGTTCGCGATGATCCGGCACTTCGCGATAAGTACGATGTCATTGTCTTCGGGCCTTCACGTGGAGACGCCATGGGTATCGTCAACGGCCTGCCGGTGACCGGGGATCCAGTGGCCTGGAAGGCCAGTGAAGTTGCTCCAAACATCGGTCGTCAAGACGAGACCGATGACATGCGCGGTGGTCTCGAGCTCGAGGGTGTCATGCATCTGCGCGACTTCATTCGTGACGGTGGGGTCCTGGTCACCATTCAAAGCAGCGCAGCGCTGCCAATTCATTTCGGTCTGGCCGCCGGAGTTTCTATTGCCGACACCCCGGACCTGCGTGCCAGCGGCTCGGTTCTGCAGGCCGAGTTCCGTGACACGAGCAGCCCGATCAGTTACGGCTACGGTGAAAAAATGGGCGTGTACTTCCGTCAGTCACCAGTCTTCCGGACTGGCGGCGGTGGTCGGGGACGACGCGGCGGCCGTGGCTTTGGGGGCGCTGCTGGGGCTGGCGCAGCCAACTCGGCTGAGCGGCTCCTGAGCGGTGCGGCACGCCCGACGGGCCGAGGCACCGTCGAGGATCCTGACCGGGTGCAAGGCCGCCCTCTGGGCCTCGGTCGCCCCGAGGAGTCAGGTGGATCCCGCGGCGGTCGCGGCGGTCGTGGCGGTCGCGGCGGTCGCGGCGGAGCGAGCCCGAGCGGTCCGCGCACGGTCTTGAGCTTTGCCCAGGATCACAAGGAGCTGTTGATCAGCGGCATGCTCGCCGGCGGCGACGAACTGGCGGGCACTCCCGCAGTTCTGGACACGCCTCTGGGCGAGGGGCACGTGGTGCTCTTTGCAATCAACCCGATGTGGCGTGGATCGACGTCGGGAAGCCACTCCCTTCTCCTCAACACGATTCTGCATTTCGATAACCTGGATGCTGGCCGTCGGCGTCGGGCAGCTGGCGACGGCGATGCCGTGGGTGGTGGCGGAGGTGGTGGTCGCTAGGAGTCCCCAGCTCCCATAGGACGGAGCTTGCCCTTCAGTTCTTCGCCTCTGAGTGCCGATAAATGCCTCAGTCCCCCAGGCGAAGTTATGGCGCAACTCCCGTCTCCAGCCGCGGCGCATCTGCCTCGTGGTCTCTTCATCAATTCTCCAGCTGGTCAGTGCAGCATCTACGAATCCGGCCGCATGTTCTATGCGGCGATTGCTGATTCGGATCGCTACTCCTTGGACTATGCCGAGCACGCGCGCATCGAGGAGATTCCGCGTGGCTACGACTTCTACGCCTTCAACTACCATCTCTTCACCATGCAGCGCCTGGATACCAGGCGTGTTCGTGATCTGCCGGGGCTGAAGTTGACCTTTGTCTTGGAGGTCGCACCCGGCGATCCCTTCATCCTCTGCCCGGATCACTTCGACGCATACTGCGTGGTGGATCCGACCATCCAGCTCGGGGATCCAAGGGTCCATGCATTTCCGAGGCCACTTGCTGCCGCCAAGGATCTGCCAGCCTATGAGGATCAGGGTCTGCCGATCATCGGTAGCTTTGGATTTGCGACTCCTGGTAAGAATTTCCATCGCATCGTTCGTGCGGCCGCCAAGGAATTCGACCGGGCCATCGTGCGCCTGCATGTTCCCATCGCCAGCCACGCGGACCCGAAGGGTGAGCGGGCCCAGGAGATGATCGACGGTTGTCGTGCGGAGCTTCGCCCGGGCATCGAGCTACAGGTGAGTCATGATTACTTGGGGGATGAGGAGCTCGTCGCCTGGTGTGCACAGAACACGCTCAATTGTTTCTTCTATGAGCGCAAGATCCCTGGCCTGGCTGCCACGGTAGATCAGGCGGTGATGGCGGGCCGCCCGCTCCTGGTATCGGACTGCGCCACCTTCCGTCACATCCATCCCTATCTGGGTTCCTACCCGCAGGTCTCCATGCGCGAGGCCATTCGAGATGGAGAGCAGGCGGTCCAGGCCATGCAATTGGACTGGAACGTCGCTGCCTTCAGTCAGCGCTTCCAGTCTGTGCTCGAGAAGCATGGAGTTCTCGAGAGCGCCGGCGAGAGGGAAGAGGTCAAGCTCCTCGAGCCGCCGCCGCCGCGGGAAGGGGTCCTGCTATTCCTGAATCACTCCGCAGAGAACTGCGGGATCCAACAGTATGGCGCGGCCATCGCTGCAGTGCTGGAGGGGTCTGAGCGCTACGAGCTGCAGTACCGAGAGGTCGATGATGTCAGTGAGTACTACCGTGCTTGTGGCGAGTTGCGGCCGGAGCTGATCATCTACAACTACGGGGTGGCAACCATGTCCTGGCTCAATAGCAGCGTGATCCATGGGGTCGCTGCGCGCCATCTCGGGATCCTCCACGAATTTCGTGAGGAGCATCTGTCAGGACTCTGTGGTGATCTCTTTGATCACTGGGTTGTAGGCGACGCCAGGGCCGAGCCAATCAATCCCCATGTCAGCCACAGCTCGCGCATGATCCCAGAGTTTGCGGGGAGCGCGATTGCCGGTGATATCCCCAGCTTCGGCAGCTTTGGTTTCGGCTTCGAGGACAAGGGCTTCGAGCGGCTCGTTGCGCAGGTAAACGCGGAGTTCGATACGGCGGTCGTGCGCTTGCACATGCCGCGTTCTCACTTCAGTGATCCCCGCGGTGAACGAGCCCGGGCCTGCATTGAGCGCTGCAAGAAGGAGATCACCAAGCCTGGAATCAGTCTGGAAGTGAGTGAGGAGTTTCTGCCGCTGCAGCGTCTGCTGGAGTTTCTTGCCAGCAATAGCTTGAACGCGTTCTTCTATGACAGGGCCAAGAACATCGGCATATCGAGTTGTCCGGATCTCGCCCTTGCCGTCGATCGCCCGATGGCGGTGAACCGTTGCCCTATGTTTCGGCATCTCCACCGGATCGAGCCTTCGATATGTATCGAGGATCGTTCCCTGCGCGAGATCCTGGCGAGCGGGGTCGAACCCCTTGCCGAGCTCCGCAGGAGCTGGCGCGCTGGACGAGTGCGCGAAGAATACGAGGGGATCTTCGACCGCCTGCTTGGCCGAGTTTCGGCAAGCAGTCTCGAGGAGGTGCTGTCATGAGTCGACCACAGCACGCCATCGCCGTCTTTTCCGGTCGTCGCGACAGCCTGCATGCCACGCCGATCGCCTGGCAGCTCAAGATGGACCAGCAGGATTGTCATGTGACCTGGTTTACCCGGCCTGACTCGGCGACGGTTCTCGCTAACAACCCGCACGTGGACGAAGTTGTCGTGCTCGAGGGCAGTCAGGAGGAGCTCAATGGGCGTCTTGACGAGCTTCGACAACAGCAGGACTGGAGCAAGTTCATCACCCCTTCCCCTGACTTGCACAAGGACCAGCATCCGGACCTGGCGGAAGTCGATCTGATTCGGCAGTCCGCAGGGGTCAATTGGTTGGTTCCCTTCCGTCCGATCATGCGGCTTACCAAAGCGGAGGAGATGCAGGCCCGGCGCTACTGGCGTCGTCTGCCTGCCGGACCCAAGATCCTGGTCGAAGTCAATCATGCTCGGTCGAGCATTTGGCAGGAGGACTTTCGTCAGGATCTCATCGCCAGCTTCGCCCATCTGGAACCCACCTTCGTCTTCATCTCCGAAGATCAACCGCTCAATTGGTATGAGTTCTGCACGGCCTGGCCGCGAACGGTCTGGTGTCGGGAGCCCTTTCGCCTCGCCGGCGAGTTCTTGAATCTCTGCGATGCCTTCATCGCCATCGGCGCTGACTACACGGCCTTGTCCTATGCGGACTGCTGCCGGCGTGATCTTCCTCAGGTCGAGGTGGTGATCGGGGCGCAGTGGAGCGGCATGCCCTACCCGCATCGAGAGAACGTGTACTACGCTTTTTCTCGGGAGCGCTATCGGGAGTCGATCCAGGCGATCGCCGCCAGGATGGCCGGAGACTTCGAGGCAGACTTCAGTGTCCGCCATCCGGAATGTGTGGCTCAAGGATCCTGTCCGAGTTGCGGCAGCAGCGATCCGCGGTCTGCGGCCCCTGCGGCTGGCAAGTTTCGCCAGTGTCCGCATTGCCTGCTGGTACATCAGGGCGGAGTTCAGGCTCCTCAGCAGCAGACTGCAGCGAGAGAATTGACTGAGTACCAGCGATCCATGCGAGGGGAGCACTTCGCTCGAGCCCTCGAGGATTGGGGAGGGAAGCCGGAGGGTTCGCAGTTGGTCGATCTCAGCGCGACTCCAGGAATGACGGAGCATGCGGAAGGGAAGGGCATGCGCTGCCTGAGTCTGCATGCCAGTGACTTTGCGGCCTTGGATTTGAGTGAAGGCTGTGCAGATCTGGTCTTCTTGCCGCACGTCTTGCAGGAGCAGTCTTACCCCCGGGAGTTCCTCGAGAAGGTCGAATACATTCTTGCTCTGGATGGCATCGCCTACATCACTCTGCCGAATATCGGTAGCCTTGGCTATGCGACCGTCGGCGAGAGTTGGCCCTGGTACGCCGCTGGGCGGAATGCCTGTCATCTGCCGGTGCGCTATCTTCGCGATCGCCTGAGTGAGATGGGTCTCTGGATTGAGCACTGTGACAGCATGCCTGGTGAGTTTCCCTTGCCTGATCTCGAAGCCATCTACCGTCATGGCCGGCCTGAAATGGCTGCCGCAGGCTTCCGCAAGCTCGTGCAAGCCGTGTCTCAGCAGGCCTGTGGAGAGGAGTTGCGCATGGTGGTTCGCAAGCGGGGTCGAAGCAAGGCCCGGGCCATGCCAGTCGAGCATTCGCAAGCCATTTGAACCCTTGCGACCTGCTCTCGCCCGCGCTGATCACATGAGTTCAAGCTGTGGCATGATTTCCACCAGCAGCTGACAACTGGGTTTAGCCAGGGTCTACCCTCGGGCATGGCCAAAGCACATCGCTTTCTGCGCAGCTCTCTCGCTAGCCTGGTGATACTGAGTCCCTCGGCAGGACTGCTCATCGCCCAGTCAGGCACTGTGCAAGTCGCAGCCTTTCCTGAGACCATCTACATCGAAGAAGTGAAGGACTTGCAGCAGAGTCTGCAGTTCGATTTCTCGATTCACAACACGAGTAACAGTTCCGCGTTACTCGTGCGCCTGGATCTGCAGATCTTCGACAGCCAGGGAAAGCTGGTCAGACAACACTTCGTCGATCGTGGTGGGACCGCGCCAGGACTCGAGGCATACATCAAGGGGCCTTTTCAGGCTGGGGCGAAGGCGCACATCTTCAATCCCTTCGACGACTTCGATTCGGAGGTGGAGCTTGCCCGCCTCGAGTATCTGTTCACCTTCACCATGCAGGGACAGCGGAGTCAGCGGATTTCAGTGGTCGTTGAGCCGCAGCGATTGGATCTGGACTTTGCTCTCTACCTGCCGATGCGCGGCCCCCTGCTCGTGCGCGATGGTCATGACTTCATTTCGCATCACCGCCGGGTGGATCTCTTGCTCCCTGCCCTGCAGGGTTCCGGTCTGGTGGCCAACTCGAATCGCTATGCCTATGACTTCGTCAAGATCGATGCGAAAGGACGGGAGAAGCGCGGCAACGGCAGCAGCTACGAGGATTGGTACATTTGGGCTGCCAAGGTCTTTGCTCCTGCAGCCGGCAAGGTCGTGGATCTGGAAACCGACTTTCCCGACAACCTGCTGAGTACCAGTGGATTCGGGATCTACAATCCGCGCGTGACTCCGCAGAGTATCCGCAGCATGGCGGGCAACTTCGTGGCTCTGGAACATGGCCCAGGGATCTACAGCTTCCTTGGCCATCTGCGCATGGGATCCATAGAGGTGGCGATTGGCGATGAAGTCAATCCGGGCGATCTCCTGGGCGAAGTTGGTCTATCCGGGGCGAGTGGCCATCCGCACCTGCACTTCCATATGCAAGATGGCATTTCCATGGCTAGCTCTGAAGGGCTTCCCGGGCCCTTCAGCAATTACCGTCGTCTTCTGGGGTCCCGTTCTCTCGAGGTCGAGATCGGGCAGGTAGATGGCGGTGACATCGTGGAGGCTCTCCCTCTGAAGAAGGCGGGTTCGCGATGAGCATGCGGCCGAGCCGAGTGGGCAGCGCGCTGATCTTTTTGGCGATCATGGTCCTGGCTGGGAAGCTCGCCGCGCAGGCAGGCCTCGACCTCGACAAGACCTACGACAAGCGTGAGTTGATGATTCCCATGCGCGATGGAGTCAAGCTCTACACCCTGTTGTATGCGCCCAAGGACCGCTCACGCAGCTATCCGATCATGTTGCAGCGGACGCCATACTCGGTGCGCTACTACGGTCCTGAATTGCAGCGGGCCAGCTTGGGGCCGTCGCGGCACTTTGCTCCGGCGGGCTACATCTTTGCATACCAAGATGTACGTGGACAGTTTCGCTCGGAGGGTGAATTCAAGGTGCTTCGCCCCCTCTCTACCCAGGGGCAAGTTGACGAATCGACGGACGCCTACGACAGCATCGAATGGCTGGTAGAGAATGTCGCCAGCAACAATGGCCGAGTGGGTATGTGGGGGATCTCCTATCCAGCCTGGCAGACCGTGATGGCCTTGGTGGATGCTCATCCTGCCCTGGCTGCCGCCTCGCCGCAGGCCTCCCCGGCGGACATGTTCATCGGCGATGATCTCTACCACAACGGCGCCTTCCGTCTGATGTACGGCTTCGGTTGGTTGGCGCTCATGAATGAGTTTCGTAAGGATCCGAGTGGACGGACCCGCTTCGACTACGGGACTCAGGATGGCTATGAGTACTTCATGAAGCTCGGTGTCCTCAACACGGTCAATGAGCGCATCTTCAAGGGTGAGGTGAGCACCTGGGATGAGTGGGTCGGACACTCGACCTACGACAGCTACTGGCAG
Source organism: Planctomycetota bacterium (assembly GCA_021776805.1). Classification (GTDB taxonomy): domain Bacteria; phylum Planctomycetota; class UBA1135; order UBA1135; family UBA2386; genus JAJFFD01. The sequence goes on along the minus strand of JAJFFD010000085.1, from coordinate 5,087 downwards.
GAGCGTGCAGTGCTGCCCATGCTTGGCGAGCTGGGTCCAGCGGTGCTCAATGTTGCTGGCTGGTTCGATGCCGAGGACTTCTACGGTCCCATGCATATCTACCGAAAACTCGAGGGCGGCAACCCGGAGCACGAGAACAGCCTGGTCGTTGGCCCTTGGCGGCATGGCGGCTGGGCCTCAGAGAGAGGGAGCAGTCTGGCTGATATTCGCTTCGATTCTGCGAGCTCAGAGTTCTATCAGCGTGAGGTGGAGCTTCCCTTCTTCGAGCATCATCTCAAGGGGCATGAAATCGCTGATCTTCCGGAAGCCCTGGTTTTCGAAACCGGAGCGAATCGCTGGCGACGGCATGAGAGCTGGCCGCCGGAGGGCGGCGAGATGCGTTCGCTCTACCTTCAGGCCGCAGGCAAGCTGGGCTTTGTAGCGCCAGAAGGCGAAAGCGGCTTTGACGAGTTCGTAGCGGACCCCAATCAGCCGGTGCCATTCTCGGAGCAGAAGCTCACCATGCCGGGCCACGATTGGATGGTTGAGGATCAGCGCTTCGTCGCCGACCGGGCTGATGTTCTCAGCTACCAGACCGAGCCCTTGACCGAAGCTCTGAGCATCGCCGGACCGATCCGGGTCAAGCTGAACGTGAGTAGCAGCGGCAGCGATGCTGACTGGGTCGTCAAGCTCATCGATGTCTATCCTGCGGACAGCCCTGAGACCTCGGCGCGTACCGGGGAGAATATGGCGGACTTTCAGATGCTCCTGGCAGCGGAAGTCTTTCGTGCGAAGTTCCGTGAGAGTTTTGGCACAGCCCTGGCTCTGGAGTCTGGCGAGGTCACAGAAATTGCCTTCGACCTACCCGAGCGCTACCACAGGTTTCGCAAGGGGCATCGCCTCATGGTCCAGGTGCAGAGTAGTTGGTTTCCCATAATCGATCGCAATCCGCAGGTCTTCATGGACATCTTTGCTGCCGAGGCCGGGGACTTTCGCAGCGCCACCCATCGAGTGCATCGCAGTGCCGAAGCAGCCAGCTTTATCGAGCTGCGCGTCTACTGAAGACTGAGCGGCTGGAGGTTGCTCCCGGGCAGGGAAGCTGTCTACTGGCTAACTGATCTCAGTCGATCGGTTCTACCCCAGTCAAAGACATGCGCATCATCGCCGCAACCATCCTCGGGTCTCTCTCTGGCGCCAGTCTGGTCTTGGCGCAGGCGCCGGATGGCTATCCGCGCAATCCGGACATCGATGTCCTCAACTATCGCTTTCACTTGCAGTTGAGTGATGCGAGCAACGAGATCCTCGGGCGAACCGAGGTCGAAATCAGATTTCCTCGGGCTGGGGTCACGAGCATCGCCCTCGACTTGATCGGGAAGGCGGCGGATGGGGGGCAGACCGGGATGCAGGTTAGTTCGGTCGCCGCGGATGCAGCCAATCTGGACTTCTTGCACGAAGGTGATCGGCTCACCATCAGCATGGCCAGGCCTTCGCAAGCGCAGGAGCGACGCAGCTACAGCATCGAGTACCGTGGTGTGCCGGCAGATGGCCTAGTCATCGGCAAGAACAAACATGGAGAACGGGCATTCTTCGGAGACAACTTCTCTACTCGCTTCCGGCATTGGCTGGTGGGTGTCGACCACCCTTACGACAAGGCGAGCTGCGAGTTTCTCGTCACCGCACCGGATCACTATCAGGTCATCGCCAATGGCATTCTCGCGGAGGAGAGTGATATGGGCCCGGGCATGCGTCGCACTCACTGGCGACAATCCGTGCCCATCTCGACCTACTTGATGGTGATCGGCGTGGCCCGTTTCGCTGTGCAGCACCTGGAGACCTACCAGGGCATACCCATCCAGACCTGGGTGTACCCGCAAGATCGCGAGGCAGGCTTCTACGACTTCGCTCTCGCCAAGGGCCCCCTGGCCTTTTACTCGAGCCATGTGGGGCCCTATCCCTATGCGAAGCTCGCCAACGTGCAGTCGCGTACCAAGTACGGCGGCATGGAAAATGCTTCGAGCATCTTCTACAGCGAGCAAGCCATCAGCGGCGAGCGGCGGAATGCCAACACGGTCACCCACGAGATCGCCCACCAGTGGTTCGGCAACTCAGTTACCGAGGCGGATTGGACTCAGGTCTGGTTGAGCGAGGGTTTCGCCACCTACTTCACCCAGCTCTACAACGAGTTCACCTATGGCCGCGATCGCATGGTCGCGGGAATGCGCAGCAGCCGCGATCGGGTCACGGCCTACTGGCACACGGACAAGGGCATGGACAGTCCAGTGGTGGACACGCGAGTGCCGGCTGATCAGGCACTGACGCACGGCACCAACGTGTACCAGAAGGGCTCATGGGTCCTGCACATGTTGCGGCATCGGGTGGGGGACCAGGCCTTCTGGGCCGGAATCCGTGAGTACTACCGTCGCTACCGGGATGGCAATGCCCTTACAGCAGATCTGCGCCGGGTCTTCGAAGAAGTATCCGGCCAGGACTTGGAGGTGTTCTTCGGGCAGTGGATCTTCCAGCCCGGACATCCGATCTTCGCCGGCGAATGGAGCTACGACGAGGATCGGAGGGAGGTCGTCATCGATCTGCAGCAGGTCCAGTCGACGGGGCTGGTCTTTGTCACCGAGTTGGAGATCGGGATCAGAGATGATGCGGGCATGCGGGTAGTGATCGCAGAAATCGATGCCGCTGAGCAGAGCCTACGATTCCCGGCGACGAAGGAACCAGAGGAAGTGCAGATCGATCCTCGGGTCTGGCTTCTCATGGAATCTCGAATCACTCGCCGTTAGGCCCGCAACTTCTTCAGGAGATCGCGCCAGCGGATTCTCATGCCCGCGTTGCGGTTCCCGGCCAGGGAGAAGTAATGGAAGAGTGGGCCACGACCCTTGGGAGCGATTCGGCGGAATCTGCCATTGATGTGCAGAGTATTGCCGCCCCAGAGGAACTTGAAGGCGTAGTTCAGAGCGGCGGAACCCATGGCGACATCGCAGTCTGCCTCAGTCAGATCACAGACTCGTAGTCCGGAGAAGGGGTCGAAGAGGTAGGCCTGTTGATGGTCTTGCAGGTAGATGCGCGCCGGCTCGAATTGCATGGTCAGGGCCTTGAGCTTGCTCGTCAGCCCCGGGGTTTGCCCGCGATGCCGAGCCCAGCGCGCGTTGAATTTGGCCAGATGCAAACGTGTCTTGCTCCGACTCGAACCCGCGAGGAGCTTTTGGCAGAAGCCCTTGGCGCTCGCCATCAGGTCAGCTGCTGAGACAGTCTCGGACTTGCAGCACTCACGCTCCGCGATGGCCGCCTGATCCGCGGAATAGCGCTGGAGGGCAGAGCTCGAATCATGTGCTTTCGGGATCTCCCAGAGGTCCCCCGGATAGAGCAGGACGCAGTCGCCAAGGCTGCCCGCTTGGATCTGCCGGTAGACCTCCTCGATGGGGAGGAAGGCGCTGTTCATGTACTTGTTTTCTTCGTGGCAGAACCAGATGAAGCTTGCGAAGGGAACGACCCATTTTGGTTGCAAGATGCGGCACTGCAGAACGGTGCGATCCAGCATTGCCTGCGCGCCGGCATGCCGGTGCTCGACTTCCTCGACGTTTCCATCCCAAGCCGAGATCGAGAACTGGGTGAAGAGCAAGTCGATATCGCCTACCTGCTCCTTGACCTGGTGAACTTCTTCCGCAGTGTTCACCGTGCAATCATTCAGGTTCAGGATGCGGACATCGGGAGTCACGATCAGCGCGTATGAATCCTCGAAGCCCTCGTAGCGCCAGTTGGTGATGGAGACCCCATCGGCGATGTCCAGGGTCTCGCCATCGGGTAGTTCGATGATGCGGCCATAGCCTTGCTTCTGGCAGTATTCGACTACTTTCCGGTCGCTCGTCTTCTGGAAGAGGATCGTGATGTCTTTGCGGCAGTCTTCCGGGATATGCCGCAGGCTGGGCGGGCTGAAGTGATCAGGATGCTCGTGTGAGAACCAGATGTGCGTGATCTCACGAAAAGCCTCGTAGTCCAGCGCGGTCTTGGAGAGAAGCCCCCAGCCATTGTCGAAGGAGGTTCCCTCGAGCCAGGGGTCCATGATCATCCTGATCGAGCCGGACTGGAGAATGAATGAGGCGTGGTTGACGAACTCGATTTGGCTGGCCATGGACTTCAGTTACCTCGCTGCGTTCTGCCTTACTCTCGTCATTGCGGCCCGATGAGTTCTGTCAAGGTTCATGAGACTTGGGGAATGCAGGGAATGACAGGGAATTTTGCGCGCAAAGACTTTGCTCAATGAGCTGCGTTCCTGACATGCAGAGGCAGAATGGGGACATGACAGAAGACCGTAGTCTCGAGCTCCCAGCCGACGAGATGAATCGCCTCGTAGATTTGGCCATGCAGCGGATTGTCGGCCATATCGAGAGCTTGCCGGTGCTGCCGGCCTCTGATGCGGAGGCGGCGGAAGACCTTGCGCGCAGCGTTATGGAGAGCCTGCCCCGCACTGGCCAGGCCTTCGAAGATCTGCTTGGGCAGCTCTTCGAGAAGTACATCCCGAAGAGTTTCCTGACTCCTGGCCCGGGCTACCTGGCGTACATCCCTGGGGGTGGCCTCTTTCATGCCGCACTCGCGGATCTGATATCCGGTTCGATCAATCGCTACGTTGGGGTTTGGGCCGCGGCTCCTGCCCTGGCCCAGATCGAGGTGACGGTCCTGCGCTGGTTATGCGAGATTGTCGGCTATTCCTCGGGATCGGGGGGTGTTCTGACCACGGGCAGCTCGATTGCAAACTGGTCGGCAGTGGTTACCGCTCGCCGCAGTCTCCTGCCGGAGGACTTTCTCGCTGGCACAATCTACACCTCCGATCAAACTCATCATTCGGTGCAAAAGGCCGCCATGCTGGCCGGTTTTCCCGAGCGAAACGTGCGATCCATCGAGACGGATGCTCGCTTCAGGATCAAGCCATCAGCATTGCGCGCAGCTATCGCTGCTGATTCTCAACCCTTCCTGGTGGTTAGCAATGCTGGAACCACGAGTACCGGTGCTGTGGATGACCTGGCGGCCATCGCAGATATCGCCGGAGAGCATGGTCTCTGGCATCATGTCGATGGAGCCTATGGCGGTTGCTTCATGCT
>JAJFFD010000084.1 GCA_021776805.1 Planctomycetota bacterium | reverse complement strand
TGGCGCCTCTGATCACCCACCTCATGCAGGAGAAGAAGATCTCCCGCAAAGAACTCAACCGGCTCAGGAAGATCTTGGATGAAGGAGGCAAGTCATGAACGACCTCCTCCTGCAATTCGGCGTCAGCAATCTCATCGTCTCCCTCCTCCTCGCCCTCAGCGCCTACCTGGTGCAGACCAAGACGAAGCGGCCGGTCATCGCCCACCTGCTCTGGTTGTTGGTGCTGGTCAAGTTGATCACCCCGCCCCTCTTCAATCTGAATTTGATCGAGTGGACCGCCACGCCGAGCGCGGAACTCCTGCCCTTCGTCGGCGCAGGCGCGGTCAGCATGGCCCCCAGCATCGAAACCGGCATCGACTGGGCCGCAGAGAGCAAGTTCTTCCTGCTCATGCTTTGGAGCGTCGGCAGCGCAATCGTCCTCTGCATCTCCCTTGCTCGCGTGGTCCGCTTCGACCGGCTCATGCAGCGGGCCAGCAAGCCCGCAGGAGAAGAGCTGCAGTTCATCGCCCGCCAACTCGCCGGCAAGCTCGGTCTGCAGAAGATACCCACGGTCTACACCAGCTCCGCCAACATCTCCCCCATGGTCTGGTGGGTCGGCGGCCGGGTGCGCCTGCTAATTCCCGAGCAGCTGCAGAGGGACATGGACAAGAGCGAACTGCGCTGGGTCCTGGCCCATGAGCTCGCCCACGTGAAGCGCCGGGATCACATGGTGCGTTGGCTCGAATGGCTGGCCTGCGTCGCCTTCTGGTGGAACCCCATCGCCTGGGTCGCCCGGCGCAACCTGCGCATCAACGAAGAAGTCTGCTGCGACGCACTGGTGCTGCGCAGCATGCAAGTCAGTCCACGGACCTATGCGACATCGCTCCTGTCCGTGCTCGAGTTTCTGTCTGCGGCTCCGTCCGGGTCGCAGGCTTATCACCCGCCGGCCCTGTCGAGTGCCATCGACAGCGGCGGCTTCTTAGAAGCGAGGATCCGCATGATCATCTCCAACAACAAACTTCCCGCGACGCCACGTTGGTTGTCCGTCGCCCTCATGACCACCGCCATGCTCGTCTTGCCCCTCGGGGTGGCCAGCGCGCAAGATCCCGAGTCCAAGATCACCAAGAAGGAGATCGCTCGGGAACAGGCTCAGGAAAAGAAGCAGGCCACCGCCCGCAAGCTCGAGAAGCAGACCTACGAGATCCGGCAGGCCATCGAAGCCGGCGAGATCACGCCGGAAGAAGGTAAGGCCAAGATGCAAGAGCTGCGCCGGCGCACAGAAGTCTCCAGCGTCGGCAAGTTCACTCCCCGCGTCCGTCGCGTCAACGTGGAGGAGCTCCGCGCAGCCGAGGCCAAGATTGCTCAGGCCATCGAGAACGGCGATATCACTCCGGCGGAGGGCCGCAAGAAGCTGGATGCCATGCGCGGACCGGCCGCTGGCGTCGGAGTGAGCAGCTTTAGCAAGCAGGAGTATGCGGAAGCCCTGCGCAAGATCGAGATGGGCATCAGGTCCGGTCAGATCTCCGTCGAGGACGGTAAGCGGCGCATCGAAGAGATGCAGAGCCGCATGCAGGACAAGCCCGGTGGCAGCATCCGCCGCGTCAAGGCGGGCCCCAAGGACCAGGAAATGCGCCGAGAACTGGAAGAGATCCAGGCCAAGCTGATGCGCGAAGTCGAAGCGGGTAGGATCACCGAGGTCCAGGCCAAGGAACGCATGGGCGAAGTTCGCAAGAAGATGGGCAAGGTCCGCAGAAAGTAACGCGACATGCACAAGTCCCCGCTGTTGATCCTGCTGATCCTGCTGGCGGCCCTTGGGGGCGGCCTCTATCTCTGGACCAGTGGCGGGGATCAAGTCCTGCCCATGACCGCGGAGGACTTCCGGGAATCGGAGAGCCTCGATCCCGACGCCCTCGAATTCGAGGATGAGATCCAAGGGGAAGCGGCGGAGCTCGGCGACGAATCGGAGGATGAGCTGAGCGAGGGCATGAATGCCCTGGCCCGCGAAGCCCTCCCCGACCAGCAAGCCCGCAGCACCTGGCATGTGCAGGTCTGGGATCGACGCCGCGGCAGGCCGGCGGTCGGCGCCAAGGTACAGTTCCTCGACGGCTTCGAAGAGGGCGTCAGCCGCGGCCCCTTCTCCCCCCACTGGAGCACCCTCGCCGAAGGCCGCGGCCTGACATTCACGACGGACGAGAAGGGTCGGGTGGAGCTGCCGCCGGTCAAGAGCCATGCGATCATCACCGCCAGCGCTCCCGGCCTATTCGGCTTCACCCGCGTGCGCATCGATCATGATGATGTGGAGAGCATCACCATGCAGGGGGACGAGACGGTAACCGTGCGCGTGGTGGATGGCGCGGGCAAGCCGGTGGCTGGCATACCCGTGGGCATTCTGCAGAAGGTCCCGGAGTTTCAGGATCTGAACCGGGTCCTGGGCCAGTGGAAGCGGATGGCAGCGGAGATGGACGAGCTGCAGAAGTACCTGCAAGCCAACCCGGGCCAGCGGGATCGGGCGATGGAACGGATCCAGTCCCTGAAGGCACGCCAGGCCCAGATGCAGACCGCCAAGCAGCAGGCGGAGAAGCTGCTGAGGACGCAGGCCGCCCGTGAGAAGGGGAAGGCTAAGAACAATAAGCTGCCGCGACGCATCACCCCTCAGCTGGAGCTACGCACGAAGCGCAAGACCAGCGCGGCGGGCATCGCCGTCTTCCGTCACTTCCAGCTCTATCGCAAGCGCGCCCGGCGAGACTGGCCGGAGGATTACAGAAGCCAGTTCGAAGCGGCCCTGTTGTTGCCCCTTGAGTCTTCGGAGACCGTGAACTTCGCGGGGCAGCCGGTACCCGAGGAAACCCTCGAGCTGGTGTTGCCTCCCTTGGGTGGGATCAGCTTCCGCACCGTGGACCGGGACGGCCGACCCTTCGCCCATCCGGTGCACGCGGAACTGCGCATGAACAGTCTGCATGCGCGGGAGTGGAAGCGGGTCAAGGCGAGCAAGGAGCAGAACGCGCCGGCCCTGGACTTCTCCCAGGTTGGCCTCGGTCTGAGCTTCTGGGTGTCCTGCAGCTTGGACGACGAGGACTTCGGGTGGATCACCCGAGAACCTGTGCAGGGACCCACCAACCCGGGGGAAGTCACTCATGTCGACCTGGTGGTCGCCCCGGACCTGGGCATGTTGTACGGCCGCATGTTGAATGCGGACGGCGTGCCATTGGCAAACCAGAAGCCGAGCTTCCTGATCAACACAGCCAAGGGGAGGTTGGAAGGGGAAGAGATCCGCCTGAGTCCGGAGGGACGCTTTCACTTCCCGTACATCGTCGGCCCGAACGAGCTGGGCCCCTTCAACTTCGAGATTCGTTCTGAGCATGTGCAACCGACCATCGGCGCCGCCGTGACCATGGATGTGCTGCCCATGCAACACGTCACCGATCTGGGGGATGTGCAGATCGGAAACCTGGGTCTGGTGGCGCAGGGTCTGGTGCTCAATGACCGGGGTGAGCCGGTCTCTGGTGCAAGCCTGCAACTACAGCGCGAGCGCAACGTGGATCTGGATCGGCCGCGCATGGACTTCGTCGACGAGGCTTACTCCGAAACCAAGTCTGGGGAGGACGGGCATTACGAACTCTTCGGCCAGATGGAGCGGGCGCGCTACCGGCTACATGTGACGGCGAGAGAACACTTCCCGACCAACACGGAGGACTTGGGGAGAGGCGAGCCGGTGGATGTGGAGCTCCTGCGTCGTTCGCGGATCCTGGGGAACGTGCTGATGCCGGATTGGATGCGCAGTCGAAACCTGCGAGTGCGCCTGACATCGGCGACGAATCCGGAGGAGCGACGGGACGAGCAGATCAACCGGGCTGCGGGCAAACACTACGTCTTCTTCGACTGGACCCGGCCTGGGGTGTACGGGCTGGAGTTTCGGCTGCAGGGCTTCCCGGACCCCTTCTTGAACTTCAGCCAAGTCGAGTTGCTACCCGGACAGAAGGGCATGCATCCCCGGCTGAAGGACATCGATCTGGGGCAGTATCTGTTTCGCTATGAATTGACCGCGGTGGATGAGAACGGTCGCGGGCTATCGGTCGATCGCCCCCTACTGGCGAAGGTGGTCCGGCCGGACGGGAGAAGCGGGTTCATCGCCTTCCCCTGGAAGTCGGGAAAGACCGAGGTGATCAGCGCGAGCGCGCAGTTGGAACTGCGACCCCTTAGCACGGGTTATGTGTCTGATGTGCGGGTCCTGGGGCAGGGAGAGAATGAGATCGTCTTTCGGAAGGTACCGGCAGTGGAGCTGGGATTGCCGGGGGTCCGGGATGTGATCGGCGATCATGTCTTGCACCTGCAGCTTCAGTTTGTGCGCGGGGATGGTCTGCCGGGCGAGTTGCTCGTCTGGGACCGAGCCAGCCGCCGGCTGAGCCAGGCATACCAGAAGCAAGGCAACGCGGTCAGAACGATCGAGGCTGGCAGGGAGAGTGTGCGCATGCAGTTGGCGCGGGGTGGTGTGTACCGGGTGGTTGGTTGGTTGGGTGGGAAGAAGGTCAGGGTGAATTTTGGCGAGGTGTCGGTTGAGTTGCGGCCTGGGGAGGAAGTTGTGGCCGTGAATGTTGGGTGGGACGTGGAGACCTTGCAGGCTGCGGTTGCGCGTTTGGGTGGTTAAGACTCCGCTGCAAGTCATCGCCAGCACCGATGCCTAGCCTTACACTCAGCCCATGGACATCGACCATGTGGTGCTGTGGGTCAGGGATCAGAAACGATCCCTCGAGTTCTACGTCGAAACCGTCGGCTTGG
>JAJFFD010000083.1 GCA_021776805.1 Planctomycetota bacterium | reverse complement strand
TGTTGCGGGTTGATGCGCCCGAACTCGGTGAGGAACTGGCCGACTTCGAGCTCGAGCCCGTAGGGCAGAGAGGTCGTGGTCACGAAGGCCTCCTCCAACTCGACCTGGGATTCACCCTCGGGGTCGATGAAGTAGAGCAGGTGAGTTTCGGCGGTGAAATACGGATCCACCGCTCCCATGAGCGAGACTTCTGCAGCCTGCAGGTTGAATCCGCGTTGCCGCGGATCATGGCCGCCGCCCTCCAGATCCTTGATATTGCTGTCGCGTTCGGTGGAAGTGCCTACCGAGGTCAACAGGTCGACAGAGATGTCGATGAGGCGGACCGGCCCTTGCTGCAGGATGGCTTTGTCCGGGTCGACGATGCCGGACTTGGCCACATCGCTATTGCTGAGTTTGCGTAAGGCCTCTTCGAGAGCGTTCTGCTTCTCAGCCTTGGTTGGGTCTTGGGAAGATTGCTGCGCGATGATGTCGGCAGAGACGCCGAGCTGTACGAGAGCCAACGTGAACGCACGAAGGCGCGGAAGAATCGGGGACATGCTTCATAACTCCTGATTGGAAACGGAAAGAAACCGTGGATACCAATCAGGACAGTGGCGGAGCTCTCGGTCGGAAAGAGCCGAGGGTCTCGTATGAAGCGGCCAGCATTGCCGACCTGAAGACTGCCCGCAGCGATGCGGCGTCTTCGTTCAGTTGGCTGGGCTCGGGGACATGAATCTCCGAGCGCAGACTCTGGATGGCAGCGCAGACTGCGCAGGAATTGTGATGATCGGCCTCGTGCTTGTCGCAGGCCGCCTGCGCGAGGAAGTCTTCTTGCGCTAGGAGAACGTGGTCCGAGCTGGGCCGGGGAGCCCCGCCGCCCTGGTCTTGCAAGTGCAAGACCTGAGCAAGAGGCAGCAGCACCTGCACCAATAGGGCCAGCAGCGCGGCAGCGAGGCTGCCGCTCCGCAGGGGTCGCCGGCCACTGGCTATTGGATGCATGGGAAGTTCTGCTTAGCTCACGGCCTCGTCGGTGTCAAGACGAGGCCTGATCTTCACATGTCAGCCACGCTCCTCAAGATCGTAGCAGAGCAGCAGGCCTTGGTCGCGGATGTAGAGTCGGCCACCGAAGATGACCGGATGTGCCCAGGCAGGAGCATCCCTGCGCTCCGGTTGGTCGAATCGTCCCTTTTCCCGGTAGCCATCCGGGGTCGCCTCGACCAGGGCGATGGCGCCCTTGGCGTCCTCACCGCGCACTACCAGATGGCCGTCCGCGTAGGCGATGGAGCCCTTGCCGACGCTATTGTCCTCCCACATGACCTTGCCCGTGGCGAGTTCGATGCACTTCAGTTGTCGGCGGCCGATGCCGTAGATGAAGCCGTCGATGAGCACTACGCCACCGTGGTGGTTCTGCATCTGCTTGCCGGCGTAGATCTCGCTGACTTGGAAGTCGCCGTTATCGGCCGAGATCTTGAAGGCGTTGCAACCGACGTTGTATGCCGATGTGACGAAGAGCAGACCATCTTCGTAGACGGGAGTTGCGCAGACCGCAGTCTTGCCGGAGCGATTCCCACGCCAGAGCATCTTGCCGTCAGTCGCATCGATACCAGCGACACAGGTGCCAGTGAAGATGAGATACTGGCGGATGCCACCGATTTCGACCGGAACAAGAGAGGCGTAGGAAGCGCCGTCAGTGATCTCGGTGCAGCGCCAAACCTGCTCGCCGCTGTTCTTGTTCAGGGCGAGGACCGCGCCATTGCTTCCGCCTGGGGTGACCACCAGTAGGTCGCCATCCAACAGAGGCGATTCGGAGTAGCCCCAGCGGGACATCATCTTGCCGCCATAGTCGCTGATCAGGTTGCAGCTCCAGGCCTTCTTGCCGGTTTCGATATCGCTACTGACGAGTTCACCGTCGTGGCCAAGGGTGTAGACGAACTTGCCGTCTGTTGCCGGTGTGCCCCGTGGTCCTGGATTGCGGACGCCGCCAGGCTTGCCCACTTCTGCCGACCAGATGATCTCACCGTCCGCTGCGTTGAGGGCGAAAAGTTTGGCGGCGCCGTCCACGTCGCCCATGGTGAAGATCTTGTCACCGTAGAAGGAGACACTGGAGAAGCTCTGTCCCAGGCCGGTGGTTTGCCAGGCGATAGGGGGGCCGCTCTCCGGCCATTCTCTGGCGAGGTCCTTGTCGGGAGACAGGCCGTCGCGCAGGGGGCCGCGCCACTGATTCCATTCTTGGGCAGGGAGTGAGCCGCAGCTCAGGATAATGAGGAGCGAGGATAGAGTCCGTCCGTGATGGATCATGGCTTTCGGCCTGCGGATTGAAGAATCGGATAGCGCGATCGGGAACATCCTAGCGTCGGGCTATCTTCGGAGGGGACAGATTGGGCCCCCGGGATGCATAAATGCGCCTGCTCTCCAGCGCATACTCGGCGGGACTTGCTGCTAGGGACCAGGGTCAGTAGATCCTGCGCGCGGGCCGCAGGCCGACGTCGCTGGCGCGCACCTGCGGCGCACTCGCCGCGCGAGAAGCCGAGCGCACGAACTGAGTCTGACTGAGGAAGCTGCCGCCACGGTGGATGCGGCGACCGACATCGTCCAGGTTGCCGGGGAGTTGCCCATCCTCGTTGCGCATGGGTTGGATGTAGTGGTCGTACCAGTCCGCGCACCATTCGAAGACATTGCCATGCATGTCATGCAGGCCGAAGGGGTTGGCGCGGTAGCTGCCTACTGGCGCATGTGCTTGATGCCCGTCCTCAATGCTCGCGAATCCCGAGTAGGGTGAGCCGGCGCGACGGGCATACTGATCGAGGAGGTTGGCGTGTCCCTGCAGGCTGCGTGACGAGCGCCCGGTATACCAGGGTGTGGACGTTCCTCCGCGGCAGGCGAACTCCCATTCGCTCTCCTTCGGTAAGGTCAGGCGATGGCGTGCGAGCAAGGCGGCGCAGTCAGCCCAGCTCACCTGTTCGACCGGGTTCGCCCAGGTGATGTCCTTGTTCGTCCAGCTTTGTCCGTGTCGGTATCGACTGGGATCTTCGCCAGCGCTCATGCGAAACCACTGGCCTTGTGTGAGTTCGAACTTGGCGAGAAGGTAGGGCTCCAGTTCCACCGCATGCGGATGCTCATCGGACTGCGTCTGCGGATCCTGATTGGCACCATCGTCGCTGAGTTGGGAACCCATTTGAAAGCTAGCGCCGGGGATGAGGACGAAGATAATGCCCCGATCTCCGTCCATCTTCAGGCTGTCACCCGCTGATCCTCGCGTTGGGATAGGGAGACCCGCCTTGGCTGAACGGAGATGATAGAACTCCTGCAGTCCCGATTCCGGGTCCTGACCGAGGGGCACGAGACCCAGTTGCGGATCCATCTCGAAGCCGTAGTTCTCATCTTCTGCGATGGCGTTGATGGCTTCGATCCAAGCATCACCGTGTGCGACGATGCTGAGTTTCTCGATGTCCTGGGCCCAAGTCTGGCGTTCGCGGACCTCCGCCAATTCTTCCCTTTGCAGTGACTCGAGATCGCGGATCAGAGTGCTGAGAGTTGTCTGCAGAAAGCGCTCCGCCTCACTAGGACTTTCGCGAGCGTCGAGGCTGGCGACGGTGGCGCGGAGCTTGGGGAGGTTTTGCAACTGTGCATGGACGTCCTCGAGCCAGGACTCCATGGCGGCGGTCTTCTCCGGCCAGGCTGGATAGAGATCGGGCTCCGTATCCTGAGCGCGTCGCAGATGCACCAAGCTGGCGAGCATGTCGTATTCGGCGTTCTTCTGCTGAGCAATTGCCCGCTGTTGATCAGCTTCTTCCCTTGCGACCCTCTCCAGCTCGGCATTGGTTTGCGCGCGTTCGTTCTCGATCGCGAAGGCGATGATGCCGATGACCAGGCTGGCAAAGACGGCGGCGGCAGCGATGAACTGGCCCCGGTAACGCTTGAGAATCTTGCCCAGGCGATAGCTGGCAGTGGGTGGGCTTGCCAGGACAGGCTCATCATCGATGAAGCGCTGCAGGTCGTCAGCAAGGGCCTCTGGGCTCCCGAAGCGACGGGTACGATCCTTCTCCAGGGACTTCATGATGATCCAGTCGAGATCCCCACGGAGCTGTTTTCTGAGTCCCGAATAGTCCGTGCGCCGCCGGCTGGCGATCAGGGCTGCATCTGCTTCGAGAGTCGTCAGGCGAGTGCTCGGCTTCGGTGGATCGTCCTCGCGGATTCTGCGTTGGATCTCGAGCAAGCCAGCCTTGCGCAATTCTTCGGCGGGGAAGGGCAGATCTCCCACCAGGAGTTCATAGAGAATCACGCCCAGGGAGTACACATCGCTGCGCGTATCGATGTCGAGGCTGTTCAGCCCGGCCTGCTCGGGCGACATGTATTCAGGAGTGCCGATGATCTGACCCTGCTGGGTGAACATCGTCGATTCCAGCAGACGATGATCCGTAGCTCTGGCCAGGCCGAAGTCGATGATCTTCACCCGGGCCTTCCCGTCCTGCACCGTGACCAGGATGTTGCCGGGCTTGAGATCGCGATGGATGATGCCCTTGTGGTGTGCGTGCTGCACGCCGGAGCAGACCTGAGCGAAGAGCTCGATGCGCTCCTCCAGGCCAAGCTTGTTGTTGTCGCAGTACTCGTTGATGGGGATGCCACGGACGTATTCCATGGCGAAGAATGGTTGCCCGGTCTCGGTGCTGCCGGCTTCGAGCACGCGGGCGATGTTGCCGTGCTCCATCATGGCGAGGGCCTGACGCTCGCCTTCGAAGCGATGCAGGACCGCCTTGCTGTCCATGCCGAGCTTGATCACCTTGAGGGCGACGCGACGGCGAACCGGTTCCTTCTGCTCGGCCAGGTAGACCATGCCCATGCCACCCTCTCCCAGGTTGGAGAGGATCTTGTAGGGGCCAACCCATTCCGGATCTGGCAGAATGGGCTCTGCAGGCCCGGGCATGGTCGACCGGTCGCGATCAGAGGGCTCAGGCATGTGGCTGCTCAGAATAGCCCGGATCCGAGCGAGATCAGATCAGGGATTTGGATCCCGGCAGAGTCGGATCTGATTGGTGAGGGCGATGGGCAGAAAGTTGACGTCCTGGTCGATCCAGAGGCCTTGAAAGCGGACGCATTCGCCAATTCCCTGAAAAGGTTGGCCAGGGGTGAGGGCGACCCGCCATTCACTGGGGGACATGGGATCGTTGCTGAGAACAACCCCGCGGCCGCGGACGGCAAACTGTGGCTGGATGCCGGTGAGAGAGGGCTGTAAGTGGGCGAGTTCGCGGATGCCCAGGAGGTTGCTCATGGCATTGAGGCCGATGGCTGCATCGGGTCCGACGTTGGCGAAGATCACCGCCGGCACGCCGTTGAGGCCACTCGTACCCATGCCGTCGCCGGGATTGCGTTCGATGTCGAAGTGGATCGTGAAGGCGCTGCTGTCGATGTCGTAGGCGAGCACGCCCTTGTCCGAGCGTGGAGTCGTGGCCTCGTCGTCGACGCTGCCGAGCAGGTCGGGCTCGAGAGTGCCCAGACGCGTGATCGGGCTGGCGGGGAAGCCGGTGCCGGCGATGTCCAGGTGAAGGCGGCGGTACTTCAAGCGCTCAGGGACCTGGCCGACCGAGGGGCGCAGGTACAGGATGTCCGCGCCGGAGGCGAGGGCGCCGCGAGCAAGGCTGCCGGGAACCAGGTCCAGTCCGTTGTTGTAGCCACCCGGGCCGGTGCCGCGAGCGATGCTGACGCCGGTGGTCACGCCGGTGTTCAGATTATATTCGACGATGGCTCTAGCGTCCGTGTTCGAAGTGATCCACATGCGAGACAGAGATCCTGCTTCCAGGCTCACTGGATCGAGGGCGAAGCCGATGCTGTTGTCGTCGACGGCAGGTCGCACCCGGATTACATTCCCAGCTGTATCGATCTCGCAGATGGGAACACCGAGATCACCGACCCAAAAGGACCCGTCACCGCCGTTGCCGCGGGGGTCGAAGGCGAGGGCGCGGGCCACGTCGACGTTGGCCAGGAAGTTGCCGGCGATGACCCCGCCTGGAATCTGGATGCTGCCTGAGCGTGCGCGCAGGCTCTGCACCGAGAGGCCATTCTTGTCGACGATGTAGATGCCTTGGTCCGAGCCCCAGAAAAGGTTCAATCCGTCGCTGGCGCCATCATGAAAGCCGCCCTGCCCAACGGGTTGGGACCAGGCGCGCAGCGGATTGGCGGAGCTGTCGAAGACCTTGACCGCCAGGCCGTTGACGTCGGGTAGGAAGATCTCGCCCTCCAAGTGCTGGATGCCCAGGCTCATGGTGCTGGGCATTTCCGGGAACTCGTTGCCGCCCGGTTCGGAGCCGAAGCCAGCGAATAGATCCCGCTGGGCTGGAAGGCTGCTCATGGCGAGCAGAGAGGAGAGAGTCAGGCTGAGGGCGAGGGTGCTGTCCATGTGATGGCTTGCGCCACCGTGGATCGGCGGCGGCGAGAGGATGCGCCATCATAGCAGTCGCTGGGCCAAGCTACAGGTCAGGAAGCTCAGGGGCTTCGCGGCGCCCCGCCCTTTGCGCTGCTCTGTATTACTCTTTTTCGAAGACCACTCGACCATCCACCACGGTGATGAGCACTTCGATCTCGGCGATCTCTTCTGCTGGCACTGCCAGGATATCTGCGGAGAGCACGACCAGGTCAGCCAGTTTACCCGCCTTCAGGGAGCCGAGGCGGTTCTCGTCGAAGACCGAGTAGGCGGACTGCAGAGTGTAGGCTTCGATCGCCTCCTGCACGCTGATCTTCTGTTCCGGGTGCCAGCCATCGGGGAATTCCCCGTCAGTGCTCTGGCGCGTGACCGCGGCGGCGATGCCGAGGATTGGATCGAGTGGCGCAACGGTCCAGTCCGAGCCGAAGCTCATGCGGGCGCCATGGTCGAGAAAGCTACGAAAGGCATAGGTGCTGGCGCAGCGTTCCTCGCCGATGCGTTTCTCCGCGAAGCGCGCATCGTCCACGGCGTGATAGGGCTGAACGCTGGCGATCACGCCGAGTTCGGCGAAGCGCTTGAAGTCATCGGGATGCACATGCTGCGCGTGTTCGATGCGAAAGCGGCGATCTCTCGGTCCGTTCTGCTCGATGGCAGCTGCGAAGATATCGAGCACCTCCGAGTTCGCCTTGTCACCGATGGCGTGCACGGCGATGTGCAGGCCGGCAGCATCGGCGGCGAGAACGTAGCGTCGCATGTCCTCCGGGTTGGTGACGTAGACGCCGGAAGTGCTCGGGTCCTGAGTGTAGGGTTCGAAGAAGACTGCCGTGCTCGAACCGAGGGAGCCGTCCATCATGCCCTTCAGGCTGCCCAGCTTGATAAAGCCCCGGTTGTCGAAGTTGCCGTTGATACCCAGGTCGGCGAGCTCTCGCCAGCGCGGCAGAGGCCAGTGTCCGTTCACACGTGCGCTCAGCTCGCCCGCATCCAGGAGTTCCTGGTAGGCGCGCAGGCTGTCCGCGTTGAGGCTGACATGATGGAAGCCAGTGACGCCCAACCGGCGGGCTTCAGCCAGGCCTGCCCGCAGAGCTGTCTTGATCTCCTCTGGACTGCGCTCCGGGATGATGCGCGCAACCAGACTCTCGGCAGTGTCCTTGAGGACGCCGGCTGGCTCACGGGAACCGGGCTTGCGCACGATGATCCCGCCGGGGGGATCCTCTGTCGCCGCGTCGATGCCAGCCATGCGGAGAGCCAGGCTGTTGGCCACGGACATGTGTCCGTCGTAGCGGGTGACGAACACCGGTCGATCGGGGACATAGCGATCGATGAGTTCCGCGCTGGGCAGTTCGCCCCCAGGCCAGTTGTCGTGATCCCATGTGCCCTGAGTGATCCAGGCTCCTTCCGGCAGCTCCGCATGTTTGGCGCGCAGTCGCTCGCCGAACTCTTCTTCGTTGGCTGCATCCTTGAGTTGCACTCCGGACAGCCAGAAGGAGCCGCTCAAGAAGTGCACGTGATTGTCGATGAAGCCCGGGAGAACACGTTTGCCCTCCAGGTTGATCTGCCTGGTCTTAGGCCCGATGAGCTTGGAGATCCTCACATCGCTGCCAATGGCGAGGATGCGGCCCTGCCAGATCCCCATGGCTTCCGCCTCGGGCATGTCCTTGTCCAGGGTCCAGATCTTGCCGTTGAGGAGAACGAGCTCCGCCTGCACCTGCGAGGCGAGGGGTGCGAGCAAGCTGGACAGGCTTAGAAGGGCGAACAGGGACTGCTTGATCATGGGCTCCTCGGTGGGGGGGCGGAGGATACCACGCCAGCTGGAGGATCTATCCGATCACCTGCTGCCAGATTCGCCAGAGGTTGCCATGCATGACCTTCTCCCGTTCATCCTCTGAGAGCCCACGCTTGCCCAGACCATCCCAGATCACCGCCATGCGCCCGGGGCCGTTGAGTTTCGGCATGTACAGAGGCCAGTCCGCGGCCTTTAGTTGGCTGCCTTCTTCTTCGAGGAGAATGCGCAGTTCTTCGTCCGTGTTGTGGATGACTCGGTGGTCGCGATCGCTGCCGATGCAGACATGATCGATCCCTGCCACCTTGATGGCATGTTCGATGTGATCAAAGTAGGCGGCGACATTGTCCTCTGAGTTGACTGCGGTGAGGAAGGGGCGGATTTGGCAGACACCGACCACGCCGCCATGCTCGGCGAGGAGACGCAGGTTCTCGTCACTGGTGTTGCGAATGTGACTGTGCACTGCCTGGCAGCCGGTGTGCGAGATGATGGTAGGCTGCTTGGATGCGCGGATGGTCTCAGCCATGGTGCGCATGTTCGCGTGGGAAGTATCGATGAGCATGCCGACTTCGTTCATGCGCGCGATGACCTCGCGGCCGAAGACGGTGAGGCCATGGTCGCCGAGTTCGTGGCAGCCCGAGCCCATGAGATTCTGGTAGTTGTAGGTGACCTGGATGGAACGCAGTCCCAGGCTGTAGAGCATGTCCACCCGATGCACATCACGTTGCAGGGGGATGCTGTTCTGGATCAGGTACAGCAGGGCGACCTTGTTTTCCCGCTCTGCCTTCGCGATGTCGGCCACCGACGTGGCCTTGATCAGCAGATCCGAGTTAGCCGCGATGTGCCGGTCGTAGGCCGCAAGATCATCGAGCATGGCATCCAGGGAGGCCTCGCCGTAGACCTTGGGGTCGGTGAGAGTGACCATGACCGCACGGGTGCCGCTGGCGATCACTGCCTGCAGGACCTCGCGACTATGGGTGATGCGAATCTCGCCCATGGCGTCGAGGAAGCTGCGGGGATCCTGAGATCGTAGGCCCCTTGCCGAGCTGGTGCAGGCGGATGCAATCCCTGGTATGGAGCCGGCGGCAAGCCCGGCAGAGAGGTGAGAGAGAAAGTTGCGACGGTTCATGGTTCCTCCGCCCGGAGGATACAGGAATGCGACCGATGATCTCAGCGCTGAACAAGTCGGCGGGCAGGGAAGTGGCTAGGCTGAGCCCATGATTGCCAGCCGCCTGCTCCCTCTTGCCCTCTCTCTCCTCGTCGGCTCCGGCCTTTGCTCACTCTCCGCGCAGCAGACCAAGGAAGCGACGGCGACCAAGAGCACCCGTGTCGAGGATCCGAAGCAGCACGCCTACGAGGGTGCGGCTCGCTACCCCTTCCGCGCCAACAGTGAATACATCTTCAAGGAACTCGACCTGGAGGCCGGCGATGTGGTGGTGGACATCGGTGCTGGCGACGGTTGGTGGTCAGAACGTCTGGCAGAGCTTGTCGGAGAGAAGGGCAGGGTGCTCGCTGCCGAGGTCAAGCAGGACCTGGTGGATGAGATGGCGAAGGAATACGAGGACACTCCACAAATCGAGCCCTACCTCTGTCCTTTCGACAGCACCGGTTTGGAGGAGGATGAGGTGGACCTGGCCTTCTTCGCCCAGTCCTTCCACCACATCGAAAAGGATGCGCGTGTCGAATACCTGAAGGATCTCAAGAAGGTGATCCGCCCTACAGGCCGGATCTGCATCATCGAGAAGCACAGCGACATCGCGACGCGCTCCGCGGATCACGGCTCCTTCCCCAGTCATCTGGCCAAGCTGGCCGAGGAGGCGGGTTGGGTCTTGGTGCGTTATGAACTCATGCCCAAGACCTACCACTTCCTCACGGTCTTCGTGCAGGAAGAACTCTTTCCGGCGGAGCCTGAAGGCCGCGGCAGGAATGGCCGCCGCGGCCGACGCAGAGACAGAGAGGACTAGCGCCCGCCGCGGCTGCTGGCTTCCGACGCCGCTGGCTCGGCCTGACCAATTGGCTTCAGGCGACCCTGCTTCTCGATGGCTTCGATGGCATCCGGGTTGTCCATGGAGATCGTCCGTACTGCCGGAGATTGTAGCCAGCAATTCAGCAGACGCTTGCCCCGATCCGGTCTGCGTCCGATGCTGCCCCAGTGACTTCGCTGAGCCGTCGCGACTTCCTTGCTGCAATGGGCGTACTCGCCCTTGGCAGTGGCTCCGAGCTGCTGCCGACTCCGGACTTCAGCCGAGTCAAAAGATACATCGCTGGGATCCGGCCCTACCGACGGGGTCGCTTCCGGCTCGAGCTCGAGTCCATCGGCAACAAACTGCTGCTGCACAATTATGGGCACGGGGGTGCGGGGGTGACCCTGTCCTGGGGTTGTGCCGAGGAGGCGGTGGGAATGCTCCGTGCCGAAGTACCTCCACCTGCGGAAGTAGCTGTTCTCGGTGCGGGAGTCATGGGCATGAGTACCGCCATGGTCCTCATGGAGCAGGGCTACCGGGTGAAGATCTACACGGAGAAGTTTACGCCGGACACGACTTCGGATGTAGCCGGGGCGCAGTGGTCGCCGGCATTGGTGAATCGGGGGCCGCAGCGGAGATTCGAGCGCATCATGCGCAAATCCCATCGCCGCTTCGCCAGGTTGGCTGAGCAGGATTACGGAGTCACGCTGAAGGCGAACTACGCGACCCGGGGACATGGCACGCACCTGGATCAGATTCCGGATGGCTTGCTTGCGCCTATGGAGAGGGTGGCGCGTCTGCCCTTTGCAGGTCCAGCCAAGGCTGGGCGGCTGTATCACACCTTCCATATCGAGCCGCCGATCTACCTGCCGAGTCTCTTGGCGGACTTGTACTTCCGGGGAGTGGAGACGGAAGAGCGGCGCTTTGAGGATGCGCGGGAATTGGTGGCGCTGCCGGAGAGGGCGGTGGTGAACTGCCTTGGGTACGGGGCGCGTCGGGTCTTCGGGGATGAACAGTTGCAGCCGATCCGCGGTCAGTTGGTCTTGTTGGAGCCGCAGAAGTTGCCGTACTTGCTGAGTCACAGGGGCTACATCTTCCCGCGTAAGGATGGGGTGGTGTTGGGGGGGAGTGTGGAGCGCGGGGTGTTCGTGGCGGAGACGGATGAGAGGACTTGCCAGGGGATCATCCGGAAGAACGAGCGGTTCTTTGGCTTGTGAGTCCTTTCAGAGGTGCAGATCGGCTATCAGCAGTGCCGCGTCTGCTTGGGAGACTCCAGTTGCGACACTTGCTGCTCAGAGATTCGTGCCGACGCGGATCGTACCTGCATCCGATAGGTCAAAAGGCAGGACGCCGATGCCCGTGGGCAGAAGCCATTGGAAGGTTGCCTCCACACCGATGAGATTGGCGTCGTCGGGCAGGTTCTGATTGAAGCTTGCTTCGCCGCCGACCAGTGGGAAGGCGCCCATGTTGCGGAAGATGATGTGGCTTACCAGTAGCTCGCAGTTGTTGATCCCAGGGAAGACTGGGCCGCTGCCGGCCTCAATGCCGGAGCCGCGGAACAGGATGGCCGCATTCAGAGGATTACTACCGCCGTTCGCGAGAGTCACGTTCCAGTCGGAGTTGCCAATGAAGGGCTCCGAGTCGAAGCCGATATCACTTCCTCCATAGCTACTGCCATAGTTGAAGGTTCCGTACATCTCGACGAGTATGCCATCACCGTTGGCGCCGCCGGCGGGCATATCATCCCTGGTGCTGACGAGATACGCGATGACCATGTTGCCCATAGCGTCGATGTACATGTCACAGCCACCAGCCACGCTACCGAGTGCGCGTACCCCTTGAATGATCTGCCCGGTCGCGCTGCCATCCATATTCATCTCGATGAACTTCCCCAAAAAAAGTGGACACCCAGCTAGTTCAAACCTCTAAGGCTCTACAGAATCCATGTCTCCACCGCATTGCTAAGCGAAAGCCCTTCGACAGCGCTCGGATCGAGCAAGCCCGCCTGGAAGTTCACATTGAATCCGAGGAAGGCATTGTCGACCGGGATATTGAACTCTATGTCGAGGGTCCCCGCGCCAGCAACACCGGCTGTTCCGTTGAGCAGGATCGGCATGGCATGATCGATCGGATCGAGGAGCAGCGATCCCCCCGCGAACGGAATGGATGCCTTCGAATTCCTTGCACCCAAGGCCAGCAGGCCGAAGGCGCCACCAAGACCATTCTTAATGGAGAGTGTGAAAGTGTTGCCTAGCGTCAGACTATCTGTGCCTTCCAGGCGTGGAATGATGTCACCTGTTCCTAGCGTACCTTCGCCATAGGGCTGAGCACCGAAGGGTATATTGAAATAGATGTCAAAGCCGGGATCTTGCCTGAAGCCCAATGGGTTCGGGCCATTGCGACGATCTGTCCAGGTCACGTAGACAGAGTCGCCAGAAGCTGCGATCTGAGGGTACTCAGAGTCAAAAAACCCTGGGGGATTTGTGTTTAGCCTGACATCTGAGTCCAGCCAGGTGCTTCCAGCATCTTGCGAATAGTTGAAGTAGACTTCATGTAAGAAGGCGAACGGTGGGCTGTGGCGCCCATCGTGCCACGTTACATAGACCTTCGCGCCAGATGCGGCTATTTGCGGTACTCTGGATGATGCCACTCCAGGTAGATCTGTATCGAGACGCAAGTCTGAGGCGAGCCAAGTCGAACCACCGTCCAAGGAACGATTGAAGTAGATGTCCCAGCCAATGAGACTAGGATCGATACGAGAGTCACTCCATGTCACATAGACGGCATCGCCAGCTGCTGCGATCTGGGGATCTTCGGATCGCGTCGATCCTGGCAGGCTGGTTTCTAGCCGCATGTCGGAGCTCAGCCAAGTGGATCCACCGTCCAAGGAACGGTTAAAGTAGATGTCTCGGAAGCCATTGCGGTTATCAAGCCAGGTCACATAGACCGAGTCTCGTGATGCTGCGATACGGTGAAAACGAGAGCTACCTAGACTTGGTAGCTCCGTGTCCAATCGAATGTCGGAAGCAAGCCAAGTGGCTCCTCTGTCCAGCGAACGATTGAAGTAGATGTCAGTCGGGAGCCGGAGGGGGAATGCTTGGTTGCGCAGGTCAGACCAGATCACGTACACAGAGTCTTCAAACGCCGCAATCTGCGGCACCCACGAGCATCGCGCTCCAGGGGCATCGGTATCGAGACGGATATCGTCTGTCTCCCATGTAGCTCCTGAATCTAGGGAGCGATTCATGTAGATATCAGCCTGTCCGTTCCGAGTATCTTGCCAGGTAACATAAACTGAATCTCCAGAAGCAGCCACTCGTGGGAAGTCGGCACTAGCTGGGTCAGGGTGATGTGTATTCAACCAGACATCTGCGTCCAGCCATGTGGCTCCCCTGTCCGGTGAGCAATTGAAATAAATGTCCCTGCTCCCATTCCGCGTGTCGATCCATGACACATAGACCGAGTCGCCAGAAATCGCAATCGCTGAGCCCCATGAGATCGCTGCGCCAGGGGGATCTGTATCTAGCCGGATGTCGGAAGTCAGCCAGGTAGCCCCGCCATCGAGAGATCGGTTGAAGTAGATGTCGGAGCTTCCGTTCCGGACATCGGTCCAACTTACGTAGACTGCCTCACCAGATGCATCCATCTGCAGGCCTCGGGAAGAGGCGGTGCCAAGAGGATCTGTATCAAGACGTGTATCTATTCTCTTCTGCGCGTACCCAAATGTGGGTAGTAGGGCCCCAAGTACGAACATTGCAGCCCACACTCGGCTTGGTGCGCTTCCGATTCTTCGCATGAGTCCCTCGATTCCGATGAACGAATTCAGAGGCAAACGTACCTAGGGCGCTGCATCTGTCAACCTGGACTGGATCTTGGAGCCGACTGTTCGGCGCCAGGTATCAATGTCTTGTGAGTCAATGGGTAATTGCTTGGTGGGACTACCAAGACAGATGCAAGCTACCCGAACGTAGCGCGACAAAAGCGACCACGCGCGACATCATGATTCCACGAGCAAACGGAGTAACCCCGCACACGTTCTTTGTTTACGCAGGTGTCACGCCGACTCTCAAGATCGGTCGACAAGCTAAGGGTCGGGGGTTCGAGTCCACTACCGCCCACCATTTTTACACAGCTGATCCCAGTGACTTGGGCACTTCCGCCGAAAGGCGGAACGCAGCAGTTGGACCCCGAAGTGATGTCCAGTGTACATCACTTCAACAACGGAGCCGACTATGCCCAAGCACCAAGACCGATCTGCACTGCAAGTTCCTGCCTATCTCTGGCATCAGTCGGGAGTCCGAGACTGATCCTACCCCAGTGCGGTGGACACGGGTTTACGTGTTGATGCAGGTGACCAGCTTTGCTGGTCGCAGTCAATGGCGTTGGAGTACGTAGGCGTGTCCGTACCCCTAGCGTGGGGAGCCGTGCGTAGCGGAGCTTGTCGGAGCCAAAGCGAAGCGCGGCTATCGGGGGCGGTAGACCCCGCTCTGGGGAAGACTGCCACCGTCAGGCGGCACCTGTACGAGCGCGCTCGAATTCGTCAGGGGACAAGTAACCAAGCGTCTGTGTAGGTATATCGCCAGGCCAGCGTTGGCACAGGACCGGCTGTTGCTGGCAGGAGATGGGCGCATCGTGTACCGCTTTCGTCGACCCTGGCGGAATGGAAAGCAGGCGGTGGTGATGGACCCGATGACGTTTCTGTCACGTTTGGCTGCGCAGGTACCGCCGCGGCGCTTTCACATGCTGTCGTACTACGGAGTGCTGGCGCCGGCAGCCTCGAGGCGGCAGGAGATCGTGCCTAGGAAGCTTGCTGTATCGGAGGAGGTGCGAGTAAGGCCTCGTCAGGATGGACTGTCATCTGGCAGGCGCAGGGGGAAACGCCCGCAGCCATGGCGAATGCGCTGGGCGGACCTGATCAAGCGAGTGTTTCTCGAGGATGTACTCGCGTGTCCGTGTGGTGGTCGTCGGCGGGTGCTGGAAATGGTCTTGAAGACGGAGTCGATCGAGCGAATCCTCCGGCATGTAGGGCTGCCATGGGAGAAGCCCGTCCGTGCCCCGCCGCGGGCTGTGCAGGGTGAGATGGGGTACTGAGGGTAGGCGAAGGGCTTGTGCGGGAGTCGTAGAGGGGCTGGGTTGTGTACGCGTAGCTGGAGAGGCTGCTCGAGTGACGGTTTCGG
>JAJFFD010000082.1 GCA_021776805.1 Planctomycetota bacterium | reverse complement strand
GCGTCGACCACAGTTCCGGCATTTGAATCGGGGTACTCGATGGGCACGACACTTGGGACGGTAGTAGCCACTGCGGGAGTAGAATTTCGGTTTACGATGACGCTCGATCAAGTGTGCCGGGCATTTGCGGTAGGGGCATCTGGGTGGCCAAAACATGGTCTGCTCCTGGTTGAATTCCGGGCCTCTGCAGCATGAGCAGGGCCTCCGCAATCCCCGTGGATTCAAAAGCCCAGCGGTTACACGGAGTTCGAGCAGTCTCTGGAAACTCAGCACCACCAAACGAATCCAGAGCCCTAACAGAACCAACGGTTGACGATTCCGCCGAAGACTTGCGTTGCCGTCAGGGGGAGCCGGCGCCACATGCGTCGCGTCAGCGCCTCTGAATCGTAGTAGCCCTCGAGCGAGGGTACTCGCCCGCGTACTGCAAGGTCGTAGATCGCAGCCTCATGAGCCTGCGAACCCCAACGCGCCTTGAACTCGATCAACCCCTTCTGGTCGCGTGATGAAGTGCCCCAGCTGAGATACGTGAATCCTTCTTCTAGCCCCAGGTCGATGGCGCGCCCATAGAGTGCAGCGTAGGCGCGTAGATCCGATGCACGCGGCAGGCAAGCGGCGAACTTGCTAACCAGATTCTTCTGCCAGGCGAACATCATCAGGCCGCCGACGACATGGCCCTCGACCTCTGCGAGGAGCAGGCGCACTGCCCTGTCGGGATGAAGATCGTGACTCAGCCGGCGAAAGTAGCTGGCTGGGTAGGGCGGAGTCCCGAAGCCGCGGAAGACTTCAAGGTAGACACGATAGAAGGCCTCGAAGTCCTCGGCCCGATCCGCTTCACGGACGACTACTCCCCGCTTGGCCGCCCGCTTGACTTGCTTGCGGTGGTCTCGGCGCACACGTGCCCACACGGCTTCTCGGTCGTCGAGTTGCATGTCGTGGATGATCACAGGCGAGACTCGCTGCAAGCCCAAGTCCTCGAGCGCAGGTCGCGCCGTTCCGTGACGAAGTTCGAGAAATTTCACCTGATGTTTCTGGGCCAGCGCCATGGCTTGGCGGACAAGTGCACTCTCGGCTTCGCTGCCCGCTGCCAGTGCCCCCCCGGAACCGACGTCGTAGGGCATGGAAATCATTTTGGCGCCGAGCAAAGGGATGCGAACGCGGAACATCGGCAAGATGCCCTCAATCTTGCCAGCATGCCATTTCGCGAGATAGAGGGGATCATGCCGGAAGACGGAGCGGATAAAATCACGCCACCGCAGGGTGTGGTAGAGGTTTGCCTGCGGGTGACCGCTGACGTATTCGGTCCACGCCGTCTCCTCGTTGGCGGCGAGTAGCCGCACCTCTTCGGTGTTGGCGCTTTCGCTCATCCTCGCACCGTCTCAGCGACGATCTCGACGATGCGCCCTCGTTCGGGCTCATTTCCAGGTTGCTGGGTCGGGAGATCGCACAGGCGCGTGGGCGACAGGACGATGAGTTTGGAAACGGTCACCATCGGAAAGTACAGCAGAGCTGGAGTCTCGGGAAGGTTCGAACGCTGAGACCCGGAATTCCCTCGGTCGACTACTTGTCGAGCTCGCGAATGGCGTCCGCAATGAAGGCTGCGGCGTGCCTTGCATACACGGGCCTCGGGTGCCCGTCACTGTAGAAGAGTGTTGTCTCGGGAGTATCCAGCTGGGCGAAGCGCGGGTTGGTATCCAAGACGCGGATTCCGGCGTTCTCGAGTTCTTCGAGCCAAGCAGACGGAATATCGGCTGTTGCCTTCGTGGAGGCCAAGATCACCAGAAGAAACCGGGACTCGGGGGAACGGCGCTCCCACGAGTCACGGGCCGCAATCATGATGTCTCGGACGGCGGCCCAGTCGGACTCACTGGCTTCCCAGCCTGGTCCGAATCTACGGTACAGACTAGACCGTCGACGCAAGCCCAGGCGGATACTCTCGAAGATTGTAAGTGAGTCCTGTGCCGGCCCGAGGTTTTGGATTTGTCCTTCTCGGACCACGACTCGAATGTGGTGCCTTCCCCAGTCCGTTGCGAGAAAGCTCACTGGCACAACAGTGCGCATGACGTGGGCTGGGATGAAGCACAGGACGCCGATGTGGCCCTCGGGGTTCGTTTTCGAAACCCGCTGCATCAATATGCTGTTTTGGCCAGTTCCGTGTCCTCGTATTCCAAAGTTCCACACGCGGTATTCACTCAGTCGTTCCTGTAGCTTCGCAGAGATCGTCTCGTCATCGTTCAGTCCCTCGCCAAACAGAAACGACCCTCCGAACAAGCTGATATTCCGTCCGGAATCCGGTCGCTGCGGGACGAGTCGTGACCCATCGGCCTCCGTGCTGTACTCCACATCCCACTCGAGAGCGTAATCGGCAAGAAGGGGACGTCGTTGGTGACGAACCTTGATGTTCGAGCGATCAACTAGGCCGATGGTCTTATCCAGGTGCTGAAGTTGGGCACTCCAGTCGTCCCGAACGAACTCCCTGTGGAGGAGCATGCCTGCCAATTCGCCGAGAAACACAGCGAAGGCGATGGCCGAGAACGCGAGTATGAGCAGGCACGTCTTCCTCGCACCTTTCGCTAGTTGCCCTCCCGCGGCGAGCACAAGCAGGACCGTTACGATCGGGGCCACCAGGATCGCGGAATTCGCTTCAATGAACGAAGTTCCCAGCGTGGCGATGACCAGGCATCCGAACACCGGTGCGTACCAGCGTGGGAGATCAGAGAATCGGTGACGGTCGCTATCTCGGTTCATTGTTTCCTATGGTCCAAGCTTCTTCGCCAAGCGCATGCTGCGTAGGTCAACCGTCTGCGGCTTCAGTCAAGAGTACCCTGGCATGAAAGGTAAGTCTGCAAGGGGTAAAGAGCGCTAGTTGGTTTTATCCCTGCAATGGCGGTTTGAACCGTCTGTAGCAGTCCTTGGATGCGTTGGACGATTCACTCCTGCAGCGCCTGGTCTTGCACGGAATCATGGCAGCCGTCAGCGCGTGCGGTAGACCAGCACCTGACCGTCACCGAGTGTGCCCCAGTACTCCGCTAGCAGTTCAAAGTCGCGCTCGACGCTTGCCATGACTTCGGGGAACTTGCTGTTGGTGTGCATCGGGAAGGAGTACACGAGCCAGGTGTGCTCCGCTTCTGTGCGTATGGTGTCGAGTTCCGCTTTGGTCTTCACGATGGCCCAATTTGGGGCGTAGTAGTTGGCATAGACTCGGCCGGCGAGTCCGATCGAGACCACCGCATCGCCGGGCAGCCGCTTGTCCTCCACGAAGTTCCGGGCACCGAGCAGGTCCTGTTTGGGTTCATATGCTTTTCCCAGAAGGAATAGCCCAGTGGCGATCATGAGCAGAGTGACTAGCAAGCCGATTGGGTTGGGGGTAGTCGCCTTGCGGCGGCGCAACACGAGGTTCCCGGCCACGAAGGCTCCGTGAACTACGAAGATCAGAGCGAAGCCAGCATCGATGAAGAGGTAGCGTGGCCAGATTCGGAACCCGCCGACGAAGAGGATGGCAGCCGTTAGGGGGACGTGAAGGATCGGTATCGCGCCGAAGACCGGTACCCGTCGGCAGAGCTCGGCTGCACCGAGGAGTCCGAGGAGTCCGCCCAAGGCCAATCCGATCATCATGAGGACGTTGCCCTGAGTCAGCTGTTGAATAGTCTCGAATGCCGTCCAGAGAGGATTCTTCCACTCGGTGACCCCTTCGGGTCTTGGCAAGTCCATCGCCGTATTCGCAGGCCCATCATGGGCGACCTCGGTGAACACTCCGACCATCTGTGGAATAAGGGGAGCGTAGACCAGCAGTGTGAGTAAGCCGCCAAGGCCGAAGCCCAAGAGGGGGAGCCAGCCGATCAGCGTGGATCCGTCGCTGCGAAACTCACGGAGCCTCAGGGATGCGAACACCACTGCGTGGGTGGCAAACAGGAAGGCTGCCGAGAGGTGCATGTACATCGCGAGCACGACGACGATGCCGTAGAGGACCCAATCTCGTACTGCGTGCTCCCGCAGGCCGCGGACGAATAGCGCGGTCGCGACGAGCCCGAAGAACAGGAGTCCGGTATAGCCACGGGCGTTCTGGGAGAACCAGATGTGGTGGTATGAGCAGGCGAGAAGGATTGCAGCAAGGAGTGCTTCCCTGCGCCCTATGAGCATTCGGGCCAGCCACCAGAGGGCCCAGACGCTGGCGACTCCGAAGAGCATGGCTGGTAGTCGCAGTGCCCAGGGGGCCTCACCAAAGCATGCGACCGCGAGCTTGGCAGAGAGCGTGTACAGGATGTGGTTGTTGAGGGTCGTGTACTCGGTTAGCAGCGTCCAGACTGGGAGCCGTATCGAGTTCACCAGGGTCATGATCTCGTCGTACCAGAGGCCGGCATCCAGGTGGATCGCCCGAAGGATCGCGGCGACAACCAGGACTGCACAGAGGGCCAGGGTTTCGCGAGCTTCCGACGCGGCCTCGGGCGCCACAGTTTTGGAGGTAGATCGTCCCGACGATGGCTGCGCGCGCCACTCCTCTTTTGGTTGCGAACTTGTCATGGATGGCGGCAGTTCAGTGACCTGGAATCCTACGACACGATCCCATCGGTCTCAGAGCTGGCATCAGGATTCTGCGCAGGAATTGCCCTTGGTGAAGATTCCCCGCCAGCGATGCCCGCGATTCCGCAGCGCTCCCAAGGATGGCGCGGTATGGTTTCTTCGGCGACAAGGCGCTCTCCCCTGGGCGGGAGCCGGGGTCAGAGTTCCCGTCGCCGAGTACTAACTGCAGCAGAAGCGAGAAGACCGATGATGAGGACCGTTCCCTTCGAACCGATTGAGATGCAAGAACTCGGGGCTGTCGACGACCTCGCAACCCGAATTCTCGCAGGAGAGGTCTTCATCATGCGAGGCGGACTGCAGAAGGTCGGGCTCTTCGACGAGCTGGTCGAAGCCTCGTTGGTTGGCATCCGGAAGAGCGTCGGTGACGAAACCGCAGAGCGCGTGAGCAAAGCAGGCTTCGAACGGATTCACGAGTGGGTCGATGCCGCCGACGTGCCAAAGATGACCGACGCAGTGTATGGCGAGATGGCGGCCCGCGTGCAGACGATGATGGACAAGTTTGTTCGCCAGGTCTTTCCGGGAACGCTGAACTACTATTATGAGCGTTCGCCTAACGTCCGATTCCACATCCCCTATGCGCTAGCAGCTTCGCATCGTAAGTCTTTCGGTGAGTTTGCCGGTAGCCACGGCGACGGGAAGATCACGGCGCATGGCCCACATCGGGACTCCTGGGTCGACTGCCCGGCAAACGTAGTCAATCTTTGGATTGCGATCGGCCCGGTGAAGCGCGGCAATGGGTTGACGATCTATGCGCGGGACTACAAGTCGAAGCTCGCCTTCAAGAATGGCTATGTTGCGGACTCTCAGCCCCTACATGAGCCGATGACCTTCGCCCTTGAGCCCGGGGATGCCATTCTGTTCCACAGTGATCAGGTGCATGGTTCCGAGCTCAACGTGACTGACTCGACCCGGTACGTGGTCAGCAATCGCATTACCCTCGACAAGCCGAAGTTTCTGTACGGCCATCATCACCACTACGTCAACGCCAACTGGGCGCGCGGTCCCATGGGTAGCCTGGCGGAGTGGCCCGCCAAGATGCAGATGAGCTGGTTCTTCGATCGCTTCCGGAGGGTGGGGCGCAAGCTCGGTCTGTGGAATGCGTCTGGATCCGAGCAGGCCAGCAGCGGCAACGAGGCTGGCGGCGTGCCGGCGAGTGAGGTCTCGGAAGCGTATTCAGACGACGGCTCGATTGCGCTTGCGGATCTCCCGGTGCATTCGATCCGGGCGGTTTCCAAGTCGGTCTGCGTGGCTCGCTTCGCCGAGAACGAGTTCGCAGCGCTGAGTCGGCGTTGCCCGCATGCGGGCGGTGACCTGGCCGCCGGGTGGGTTGCCGACGGCAGGCCGGTTTGCCCTCTGCACAACGTCAGCTTCGATCCGAAGACTGGTGCTAGCCACTGCTCCTCACTGAAAGAGCTCAGGACCTTCTCCTGCGAGGTCCGGGGTGATCGACTCTACCTCGACACAGTCAAGGACGCGGGCAATGCAGGGGAGACGGAGCTCGCCTAGTGTTTTCGCGGAGCCGCTTTTCTTGACTGACAAGACCCTGATCCCAAAGAGCGTCCGGGCGTCCGAGCTCGAGCATATTGGTGGCGCGGTTCAGAGCCTGAGCCTGCGCGTTGCAGACGAGGCATCGATCCAGGCGATTGCCCGCGCCCTTCCGGACAGGCCGAATCTCCGCCGGCTCGGGCTCCGCTTCGAGGCGCCGTGGACCGGAGAATTGAGCGAAGGGATGGCTGCCCTCCAGTCCCACTGTGCACAGCATGCCGTCGAGTTGTGGGTCGAGCTTGCCCTCGGTCCAGAGTCGGACGCATTCTCCGTCCTCGCGGGTCGGGATTCTGCCTTGTCCCGGTTTGTTGAATTCGGGCGCCACCTGTGCGCTGCTGAGTTCAAAGTGCGTTGGCTCGTGCCCTTGGTCAGCGAGCTCGTTTACCGGATCGAAGGTCTTCATCTGCTGGCGGCAGACGAAGGTGTCGATCTGTGCTGCTTTCGTACCGAGCAGGAGCTTTCCCCGGATGAGCGCTTGTTCGTCTGGGACTTCATCCATTACGGCCTGCTCGGCAGCAAGCGAGCTTCCTTGTCCGGCGAGCAGATCGCTTACTACGAGGAATTGCGACAACACTTCTCTCCGGGCGACTGCGGCGGCCTTGCCGGGATCCGAGATATCCTCGAAGTGGTCCGCGACGGTATTCGGGCACATGCCTCTCGGCTGATGGCCGGGAGCCGGCCAGTGCCGATCAAGGCTGGGCGAGCAATGGATCGGGTGTTGCTTATCGGGGCCTACGGCGGTGAACATATTGGCGACATCGCGATCTTGGGCGGCGTGCTGTGCCGTCTCCATGCGCGCTACGGGACGACTCAAGCGGTGCTGATGTCGCAGCGACCGGCGCACACCCGCCACTTGGTTCCCATGCTCGATGTGCCGGTCAAACTCAGCGTCGAAGAGTACGACTGGCCGCAGATTCGAGGGGCTATCGACGAAGTTGATGCCGTGGTTTTCGCCGGCGGTCCCTTGATCGATCTGCCGAAGCAGCTGGTCCGCCACCTCTACGCGGTTTCGCTCGCCCGCCGCCAGCGCAAGCCCTTCATCGCGGAGGGAATCGGTCCCGGCCCTTTTGCTAGGTGGCCTTCGAAGTGGACCGCGGCGCGTATGATCCGGATGGCGAGTCGTATCTCGGTGCGCAGTTCGGACTGTGCCGGCCATGAACTGGTCGAGAAGCTCGAGGTCGAGGTGGGGCCTTGCCCGTCTTTTGACTATCTGGAGACTCGTGGTGCTGCGCCGAATCGTCTATTCGAATCTGAGCAGGCGGATATCGATTCCCTTCTAGAAGCCAGCGCAGGGCGCCCGGTCATCGGTCTCAACCTCCGCCCTGTCGGTCACCTCTTCACAGTGGGTGCGGACGGCGAGGATCCCGCCGAGTACACGCGTCGGATCGAAGCGCGCTTCGAGGAGCGCCTCGCCGACGGTTTGCGGATCTACCACGCAATGTGCTCCGGAGATCGCAAGCCCTGCTTCGTGCTCTTCCCGATGAATGCGATTCAGTTCGGCATGTCCGATCTCCTCAGCGCCTACCGCATCCAGCGTTTGCTTGGTCACGACGTAGATTTCCGTGTGTGGCAGCGCGACGTGAGCCTCGACGGCATCGTCACCTTCCTGCGTCGAGTCGATGTCGCAATTACGATGCGCTTTCATGCGACAATCTTCGCATTGTCCCAGGCCGCGCAGGTGATCGGGATCGACTATCGTATCGGCAAGCGAGACAAGGTCGCTGAGCTTCTCGACGACCTGGGGCGTGGGGAGGACGTTACCCGCATCGACCTGCTGACCGGTGAGTGGCTCGCGGACCGGCTTGGCGCGCTGAAGCGCCCTTGACATCGCGTTCGGATAATCGAGGACTGGTGCTTGGTTGAGGAGAGCCTAGACTCTGGTCTGAATCGGCAAGCCGCCTTCGCGGTCCTGTCCACGACGATTCGATCAACTCAACAAGCGAGCAGAGTACATTGCGGATTCTCATCGTCGTTGGTGCACGACCAAACTTCATGAAGGCAGCGCCCTTGCTACGTGCTCTCGAGGGCAGCTCCCATGACGTGATGCTGTTGCACACGGGCCAGCACTACGACGACAACATGTCGAAAGTGTTCTTCGACGACCTGGGAATGCCCAAGCCTGATCTCTACCTCGGCGTCGGATCTGGCACTCACGCCGAACAGACTGCGGCGGTGATGGTTGGCTTCGAGAAGTTGATTCGCGAAACGACGCCGCCGGACATGGCTGTCGTTGTCGGTGATGTCAACTCAACCGTTGCCGTGGCACTTGTAGCTGCCAAATCGGGGATTGCTCTGGCCCATGTCGAGGCCGGTCTGAGAAGCGGCGACTGGACGATGCCAGAGGAAATCAACCGAGTTGTCACGGATCGCCTGTCCGATCTGATGTTTACGCCCTCCGCTGATGGCGACGAAAACCTGCGGAAGGAAGGTGTCCCGGAGCACAAGATCCATCGAGTTGGCAACATCATGATCGACTCGCTGGTGGACAACCTGGAGAAGGCGCGGCGGTCTCGGGTGCTGTCGGAGTTGGATCTCAGAGATCAGGGCTATGCGATACTCACCCTACATCGCCCATCCAACGTCGACCGCGACGAAGACTTGTTGCCGATCATGGGAGCAGTTCACCAGCTGGCTGAAGAAATTCCCGTCGTGTTCTCATGCCATCCGCGAACAGCGCAGCGCTTGGAGCAGAGCCAGGCCTATGGGGGCATGGCTGGCAAGGGCGACCTGCGACGGGTTCCGTCGATGGGATACCTGGACTTTCTGCACTTGACCTCGCACAGCCGCCTGGTGTTGACCGACTCCGGCGGACTGCAGGAGGAAACGACCTTCTTGCAGATTCCCTGCCTGACGATCCGTGCCAACACCGAGCGCCCGATTACGATCACCGAAGGCACCAACATTTTGGTGGGCCCGGACCCAAGTCGGATCCTGGAGGAAGGCCACAAGGTCCTTCGCGAGGGAGGCAAGACCGGCTGCATTCCGGAGCTCTGGGACGGCAAGACGGCGCATCGAATCGTGGCAGTGCTCAATCGCTGCCGGGAATAGGCTACCCGCATCCCGCTAGTGCTGAGATAGACTCATGTGACCGGTCGTCTTCTGGCAGCACTTCTTCCGACAGCTGATCGTGACAGACCCACTGATCGGAGCTTCCGCCAACCATGAGCCCAGTAATGAGGAGAGTCCTGACCATCCTGAGGATCATCTTCGGGGTTGGGTTGCTCCTCTACGTCCTGACGGTGACCGATGGTTGGCAAAGAGTCGCCGAACTGGGACAGGCGCCTTGGCTGATCTTAGCCTTGCTGACCATGGCATTCCTGGGTACGGCGGTGGAAGCCGTGCGGCTGAAATTGCTCTGTCGCGCCCAGCGTATCCACGTCACCTTCGGTCGCGGTTTTCAGTTGTCGGCAATCGGAGCCACGTACAACTTCGTCTTTCCCGGAGGCACGGGTGGGGACGTCATGAAGCTGTACTACATGGCGAGGGACAATCGAGGTCGGGTTGTCGAAACCGGACTCGCACTGCTGGTTGACCGGGCGGTGTCCCTTTTTGGGCTGTTGTTGCTGATTCTTGCGCTGGCAGCTTTGAACTTCGAGATGGTAGTCAACCAAGCCTTGATAGGCTGGCTGGTTCTCATCGCCGCCTCAGTTGCTGCGGCATTGTTGATGTTCATGATGCTGTCGCTCTCAACCAAGCTGAGAGCAAGCTGGCTGTACTTGTTCGCGATGCGCAAGCTGCCTCTGAGAGGGCTGCTGCAGCGAGTTTCGGATGCGCTCTACTCGTTTCGGGAACACAAACGAGAGCTGTTACTCGCCCTCGCTTGGTCGCTTTGCGGCCACGTTAGTCTCGCAGTCGTTCTTACAGCCGTCGGATCCACCCTCATGCCCGATGCTCCTGGCCGAATCTTGCCGTTTCTGAGCCTCTTGGGCTCGCTTGCCAACGCCTTGCCGATCACTCCGGGCGGCCTAGGTGTCGGCGAGGCTGCGACCGAGCACCTGTTCGGTTTGCAGGGACTGAGCGGCGGCGCGGCCTTGATCGTGGCCTGGCGAATGAGCACCTTGCCGGTGTGCGTGATCGGCGCGATGCTCTCCATGGTTGGCGTTAAACAACGGGATCAGGCTACAGCTGCAAGCGGAACGGCAGCATCGAAGAAATGAGTACAACCGAACCGCTTGCCATCGTTCATGTCGACCTCGATGGTGCATCAGCCATCCACGCCGCGCATGGCTGGCCCTATCCCCACGCCGAGGACCCTCTCTTCGAGAGTGGTCTCCGCAACACCCTGGCCTTCCTCGAGGGTGCCGAAGTCAAGGCAACCCTCTTTGTGATCGCCCAGGATCTGGACGATGACAGAAAGCGTCCCTTGCTCGAATTGGCCGTGGCCAAGGGACATGAGATCGCCTGTCACAGCTACACTCATAAGAAGCTAACGAAGCTTGCGCGCGGCGATCAGCTGCGGGAGGTGGTCGAGAGCCGCGAGAAGATCGCCGGGACACTTGGCGTCGCGGTGGATGGCTTTCGCGCGCCGTATTTTGACATCGATGGACCGCTTCTCGAATTGATCGCGGATGCCGGGTACTCCTACGACGCTTCTTGTTTCCCGCGCCGCCGCGTCGCGTTCACTGGCCAAGAGGTCATCACCCAATCCAGTCCGTTCTACTGGCCCGGATCAAGTCTCGTCGAGATCCCCATGCCAGCGCATCGTCCCCTGCCCTTTCCCTTTCACGCGTCCTACGGCCTCATGCTGGGGGACTGGTATTTCCGCCAGGGTCTGAGAAGGTTTCGTAAGTCCGGTGCGCCCCTCGTGTGGCTCTTGCATCTCACAGATCTGGCAGACCCGATGCCTGCATCGATGCTACGGGGACTGCAGGCGAAGCTGTTTACTCTCTCCCATCTCGATGGGCGGAAGAAGCAGATCCGCTGCCAAGGCATGCTCCAGACCATAACGAAAGAGTACAGATTGGTTGACTCACGAACTCTTGCGGCAACGATCACTCAACGGGACCAATGAAAGCGATTGTTCAGAACATGAAGACGGGTGAGTTGCGGGTGGACGACGTGCCCCCGCCTTCGCTGAAACCGGGTGGGATTCTGGTACGCGTCAGACGCTCTCTGATTAGCCTCGGAACGGAGCGGTCGATCATCGCCCTGGCCAAGAAAGGTCACCTCGGTAAGGCCAAGGATCGTCCTGATCTGGCACGCAAGGTCATCAACAAGGCAAAGCAGGAGGGGTTTTGGAACACGTACAAGGTCGTCAAGAATCTGATCAGCTCCCCGATCCCCTTGGGCTACTCCTGCGCCGGTGAGGTTGTCGAAGTCGGCAGCGAGGTAACGGAGTTCCGCGCCGGAGATCGAGTCGCTTGCGCCGGCCTCAACCATGCCAACCACGCGGAATTCAACTACGTGCCGCGCAACCTGGCGGTGAAGCTCCCCGATCCAATCTCGCACGACGCGGCCTGTTTCGTGACCGTTGGCGCGATTGCGATACAAGGAGTTCGTCTCGCGAAGATCGAGCTCGGGGAACGAGTCGTGGTCATGGGGCTGGGGCTAGTTGGTCAGATTGCCGCTCAGCTCGCCAGGTGTGCTGGTGCAACAGTTCTCGCGACGGACCTGGATCCTGCCAAGGTGAAACTTGCTGCTGAGCTCGGGGCGCATCGGACTGTTGACCAGCCGGATACTCTCGCTGCAGCGGTGGCCGAGTTTTCCGAAGGCCAGGGTGCCGACGTCGTTTTGATCTGTGCGGCTACAAAGTCCGACGGGCCTATTCGCCAGGCACCAGAATTGGCCCGTCTAAAGGGGCGCGTCGTTGTGGTCGGGGACGTGGGCATGAACATCGAAAGGCGCGGCTACTACGACAAAGAGATCTCTCTGATCGTCAGCCGCTCCTACGGCCCTGGTCGGTACGATCCCGCGTACGAGGAGCACGGCATCGACTATCCTCTGCCCTACGTGCGCTGGACGGAAGGGCGCAACATGTCGTCCTTCGTCGAGTTTGCGTCGCGACAAGACATCCGATTGGAGCCACTCATCACCCATCGCTTCTCCATCGATGATGCAGAATCCGCTTACGAGATCGTCACGGGCAAGCGCCAGGAGCCGGTCGTCGCGATGATCCTCAAGTATGACGAGGGCGATACTTTGCCCAAGTCACGAGTCTCGTTGGCTGCTGCGAAGACACCGGCGAAGACGAAGGATGCGACGGTCCGGTTTGGTGTGATCGGTGCGGGACAGTTCGCCAAGGGTGTCCTGCTGCCGGCCTTTGCCCGCCAATCCTCCGTTCGCTTGTCAGCCTTCTGCACCTCGTCCGGGTTGACCAGCAAGAACGTCGCTGAGCGCTATGGGGCCGAGTACTGCACCGGTGATCCCGAAGACATCCTTGGCGATGAGTCTCTCGATGCAGTCCTGATCGCAACCAGGCACGGCGAACACGCGCCCCTGGCAATCAAGGCATTGACGGCCGGCAAGGCCGTGTTCGTAGAGAAACCCCTGGCGATCAATTCCGAGTCGCTTGATGAGCTCTGCAAGACCGTCGGCCAGCACGAGGGCGCTCGGATCATGGTCGGGTTCAATCGTCGCTTTGCTCCCCTGGCCCTGCGCTGCCGCGAGTTCTTCGCCGAACGTGAGGAGCCGCTCTTCGTCAGCTACCGAGTGAATGCGGGCTCATTCCCTCCGGACAGCTGGGTTTTCGATCCGGTTCAGGGCGGCGGTCGAATTATCGGCGAGGTCTGCCACTTCGTCGATTTCATCTGTTTTCTGACCGGTGCATTGCCGGAGCGCATCTTTGCCGAAGAGCTGCAGCAGCCAGGTGAGCGCGCCGTCGCACGGGACAACGTCACCATAACGATGCATATGAGCGACGGCTCGCTGGGCACGATCCACTACCTGGCAAACGGGGACACCAGCGTGCCGAAGGAATACGTTGAGGTCTTTGGCGGCAAGAAGACGGCCATCCTCGACAACTTCCGATCCCTCTCCCTGCATCATGACAACAAGCGTCGCCGCAAGCGCTTGCTCAATCAGGCCAAGGGTTTCAACGAGGAAGTCTCTGCCTTCGTCGAGGCGATTCGGACCGGCGGGCCCATGCCGATCTCCTGGGAGTCACTCGTCGCTGTGACGCGGTCGACCTTGCTGATGCATCGTAGTCTTGATACTGGTCAGGCCGTCGAGCGCGAGTTCCCATTCGAGTCGCCGCAAGAGTGATCGATGGGAACACGGAGGCCTGCATCAGAAGTCTATCGCGAGGCCATCTTGGCAGAGGCTCCTCGTGTACTCAGTCTCATGGATCGCGAGCCGGGAAGTCCGACCATCGGTTGTGGCGATCGGGTCTTCTGGGCTTGGAAGTTCGTAGATTTCCCCGGCGCGCGTTTTCAAGAGTCCCTCTGCGTGCTGGCATTTCTCTACTCCACGGAGTTCCAGGGGAACGTCTACTTCGGCAATCCACGATTGCTCGGGTGGATTGGCAAGGGATTGCGATTCTGGATCTCTATCCAGTACGGCGACGGCAGCTTTGACGAGGCTTATCCATTTGAGCGATCTCTCGCTGCGACGGCGTTCACGACATTCTATGTCGGCGAAGCCATGAACTTTGTGGAGACTTCCTTGCCTGAGGACCTCAGAGTCGAGGTCCGGGAGGCAATGACCAAAGCCGGATCCTGGCTCTGTCGAAACGATGAGACTCACGGATTCTTGTCCAACCACCTGGCCGCCGCCGCGGGAGCCCTGCAGCATGTCTACCGCATCACCGGTGACGAGGCCTGCGCGGAACGCAGTCGCTATTTTCTGCACCGCATCCTTGGCCGGCAGTCGAGCGAGGGCTGGTACGATGAGTACGGCGGTGCTGATCCCGGTTACCAAACCCATGGCAGCTTCTACCTCGCTCGATGTTGGCAGATGCGGGAGGACGAAGAGCTCGAACTCTCCTTGCGCCGTTCGATGGATTGGCTCGCTCTCTTTGTCCATCCGGATGGGAGCATTGGTGGCGAGTATGCGAGCCGTAACACGCAGACGTACTACCCCGCGGCGTTTGAGATGTTTGCTGATCGGCACCCGGCGGCTGCTTGGATCGCGGGCCACATGCGCCCTACCGTGATGAGTGGCGCTGCGGCTGATCTGCGTGGTGTGGATTCGTACAACTTCTTCCCCTTTCTGAACAACACGGTCTTCGCCTACCTTGCGTGCCAGACCCGGGAAGAACCTGGAACTGGACCAGCTGTCGAAGCAGTCGAGCCTAGGACTGGTGAGGCGCTTACGTACTTCCCAGAAGCGGGGCTGGTACGGATGCTCCGATCTCGGTATGTAGCCTACGTGGGCACCGCGAAGGGTGGAGTCCTCAAGGTCTTTGACAGAGGCAGCGGAAGGCTGATCTGCAATGACTGTGGTTATGTAGGTAAGTTGCAAAGCGGTCGGGTCATCGCTTCGCAGTATCACGATCTCGAGC
The DNA here is from genome assembly GCA_021776805.1 of Planctomycetota bacterium. Taxonomy (GTDB): domain Bacteria; phylum Planctomycetota; class UBA1135; order UBA1135; family UBA2386; genus JAJFFD01. The sequence continues at coordinate 7,239 of JAJFFD010000082.1, read as the reverse complement.
GTGCCGTAGATGTTCAGAAGGACAAGGTGATCGTACAGGGAGGCTTCGCTGAAACATCCAAGCCAACCATGACGCCGGTACGATTCAGTGCCTTTCGCCTCTTCCTCTTGTCGATCGGCAGGTTCCCGGCGCTCGCCAGATGGCTGAAGGGATACCTGGTCAAGGTTCTGATTCATCGCAAGCGAAAGTTGGCCATCGAGTTCGAGAGGGTCATCAGTTTTGGCGAAGACTCAATTTCGGTTCAAGATAGCATCGTCGGGCCGGACGGTGGCCGTGTGGTCAGTTTGGAGCATGCCGAGGTCTTCACCACGATTCACATGGGGTCCTCGCGTTACTTCATCAACAATGAGCTGAATCAGTCCGAGACTGCAGAGGACCCTGCAATCCGCGCCGATGAAATCGTTGCCGGCATCACTAGGTCGAGAGTGCTGTCGATCGGAGCAGAGAAGCAGGCATGAAGCTTCCGTCATTGAAGATTCGATTGGACTGCCTGTTGCTGGGCCTCTTCGCCTTTCTTGTCTTCGCGCCGGGGTTTTGGTGGGGGGCGCCCCACGCCACAAACGCGGAACGAAAGCAGTCCTGGGGTGTGGACGACGAGACACCGCTTGGTCCGCTTGCGGAACTGCACAATATCATCGATCCAAAGCCGGACCGGAACCTTGGGTATCCGCTGATGTACTCGTTCGTGGTGGTCGCTGCCTACGCTCCGTATCTCGGGTATCTCAAGATCACCGGTCAATGGAGTCGCATCAGCGGCGAGTATCCGTTTGGGCTTTCCGATCCGGTGACTGCCCTCAAGGTCATGACCTGGATTGCACATTTCGTGACCGTGTTGATGGCAGTCGGCATCGTGCTCGCCATGTTTGGAACAGGGTTGGTGTTGAAGAACCGACGTACGGGAGTGTTGGCGGCACTGTTCGCAATGACCTCGTTTCCGATGTTCTATTATGCGCGTACCGGCAACGTGGATGTTCCCATGCTCTTCTTCGCTGCCCTCACACTCATGATGTTGGCGCGCTGCGTGGCCTTGGGATTTACAGTACACCGCTCCATCTGGATGGGAGCGTTCGGTGGATTCGCTCTCGGCACCAAGGAGCAGGTTCTCGGGATGTTCCTGGTCATCCCGATCGTGTTCTTGATGGCATGTTGGCGGGAATATGAAGGCAGGTGGAAGAGCCTCGGATTCTGGAAGTTTCCCATGGTCGCCGGTCTTTCTTCGTTCATCGCGCTCGGGCTCGGAAGTGGGATGTTCGTGGATCCTTCGCGATACTTCGCGCACGTCGAGTTTCTCCGTGACAGAATGGACGTCATCGCGAAAGGAGAGGTTTACCTTCCCTTCGTTTTCCCCTTCGGCTGGGCAGAGAACGCGGACTATCTCTACCACCTGGTAGGTCTCCTACAGAGCATGATCACCCTCCCAGGCCTTCTTTTGGGAGTCGGAGGTGTCGCCTTTCTGTTTCTGCGTCGATCGAGTGCGGTCTGGTTCGCGATCATTGCTGCCGCTTATTTCCTGTTTGCCTTTTACTCGTTCAGGTCACCTCAAATGCGGTACTTCATACCCTTGACCTTCCTTCTGGCGCTCCCCGCGGCATCACTCGTCGAAGCGGCCTGGGCTCACCGGAATCCGGCGGTTCGCTGGGGTTTCATGTTGGTCGCGGTTGCAGTGATTGCAGTCAACCTGCTCAGGGGTGCCGGACTCACGTACGAGATGATCGAGGATTCACGCTACCAGGCCGCAAGTTGGTTGACCGAGCGTCTTGTTCCTGGGGATACGGTGGAATACTTCGGTCCGAGGGACAAGCTGCCCGCCCTGGAAGCCGAGGTCCTCATGCGGGAATCGATCGAGTGGAAGGGCATTTACAGTCAACCCTCGAACGATGATGCGACCATCAAGGAGATCGTCGAGGGTTGGGAGGAGCGGCGGCCACGGTTCATCATCATCATGCCGGATGTTTCCAGTCCTCCTGGAATCGAGCACAGCAACTCCTGTCCCCGGGGCGCGTTCGAGATCCTGCAGGATCCCTCGCAGGGGTTCACTCTGGAAGCCGAGTTTCGGACGCCACCCTTGCTTCCCTGGTTACCACCGCCGGCGCTGGATTATCCGACGGTAAACCCACCTATCCGCGTGTTCTCCATGGTCCGTTAGCTCATGTGTGGCATCTGTGGATTCGTGGGCTTGGAAGATGACGGTCTGCTCGACCGCATGACCGCATCCCTGACCCATCGCGGACCCGATGATTCGGGATACTTTCGCGAGGGTGATGTGGGGCTTGGGCATCGGCGCCTCAGCATCATTGACGTTGCCACGGGGCACCAACCCATCTACAGCCAGGATGAATCCAAGGTCATTATTTACAACGGCGAGATCTTCAACTTCCAGGCGCTGAGAGAGGAACTCCTTCGGGCCGGTCACAAGTTCCGTACGCAATCAGACACCGAGGTCATCCTGCATCTGTACGAGGAACACGGACCTGATTGCCTGAAGAAGCTCAACGGCCAGTTTGCAATTGCAATCTACGATCGGAAGCGGCGTAGCCTCTTTCTTGCACGTGACCGGCTTGGGATCAAACCGCTCTACTACACCGCCCAGCCGGACGGTAGCCTACTCTTCGCTTCGGAACTCAAGGCGATTCTGCGTCATTCTGGCTTCCAGCCAACGATCAACCACGCTGCTGTTCACGACTACTTGGCCTTGCGCTATGTGCCTGGCCCCGGTGGCATGTTTAATGAGCTGCAGAAGCTACCGGCCGGCCACTATGCAGAGTTCGAGAACGGCAAGCTAGCATTGCATCGCTACTGGGAGCCCGAGCTTTTCTCCGGGCCCTTCTCTGACAGCGAGCAGCAGTACATCGAGGGATTCGCGGAACGATTCGAGCGGAGTGTCCAGCGCCGGCTGCTGTCCGAGGTCCCCGTCGGCGCCTATCTCAGCGGCGGACTGGACTCGAGCGTGATCGTGGCAGCTTTTTCGCGGCTCGTAACCGATCCGGTTCGGACCTTTTCGGTGGGCTTCGACTACGAACACGACGAGTTGGCGCAGGCGGCGGCCACGGCGGAGCGGCTTGGCTGTCGCCACACGGAAATCAACTGTCGTGCCGAGGACATCTCCCTGCTGCCGCAAGTGGTCCATCATCTGGACGAACCAGTCGGTGACGCGATCGTGATCCCTATGTTCCAGTTGGCACGGGAAGCGAGCAAACAGGTCAAAGTTGTTCTGACTGGTGAAGGCGCGGACGAGGTCTTGGGAGGCTACCTCTTCCATCGAGCTTTGTTGATGGGCAACAAGCTGGCGAAAGTTCTACCGCGGGTCGTTCGCGATCACCTGCTTGCGGGAGCGGTTTCGCTGACCCCGGATCGTTTGATCAACTTCGCATTCGACTACCCAGCGGCGCTGGGCAAGCGTGGTAAACAGAAGGTCGTTGATTTCATCAGACTCCTGGGACCCGCGCGTCTGCCTGATGCCTACCGCCACCTGATTTCCCTCTTTGATGAGCGGGACACCGCCGAGCTCTACACCGACGAATTCCGGGCTGCGCTCGCAGGCAGCTCTGCTCCTTCGGCAGCTCCTATTAGCAGGACTACTGCCCCGTATCTCAACAAGATCATCGATCTGCAATTTGATCATTGGTTGCCGGACGACATCCTGATGAAGCAGGACAAGATGTCGATGGCTAGTTCGATCGAGGGTCGGGTACCCTTCCTGGATCATGAGCTGGTTGAGTACGTGCTGCGAGTTCCTCCGCAGCTGAAGATCCGCTCCGGGGTGAGTAAGTACCTGCTGAGAAAATACGCCGAAGGAGTGCTTCCCCGAGAGGTCACGTCCCGGCGCAAACAGCCGTTCTACGTGCCCTTGGAGCACTACTTCGAGCACCCGGACTTCCAGGATCTCCTCCGCGACACCTTGTCAGAGAAGTCGGTACGAGAACGCGGTATCGTTCGCCCCGAGGCGGTCGCGAAGCTTCTCGCCTCGATGGACCGAGGCGAGTTTCTGTATGTGAAGCAGGTTTTCAGCCTTGTTGTCCTAGAGCTCTGGTTTCGAATCATGGTCGACCGAAGAGGTTGCTTGTGAGAATTGTGGCGCCACACAACGAGTAGGATGAATTGAATGGACAACGTAGTCGAGATCTCAGTGGTAGCGCCCTTTTACAACGAGGCGGGAATCCTCGACAAGGCGATCCGGACGATGCTCGAGCAACTCGAAACTCTGGATGCGGAGTGGGAGATGGTTGCCGTAGCCGATGGTCCCACCGATGGGTCTATCGAGATTGCGCGGGGGATTGAGCATCCCCGCCTACGCCTGATCGAGTACCCCAACAACCGAGGGCGCGGCTATGCCCTCCGGACGGGCATCGACGCGGCGAGGGGAAAGCTGATCGTCACTACGGAAATCGATCTTTCCTGGGGTGAGCGAATCGTCCATGACCTGGTCGAGGCCCTGCGGGAGAATCCCGGTGTGGATTTCGTCGTCGCGAGCCCACACTTGCCCGATGGTGCGTACCGCAATGTTCCGGCCAAGAGAGTCTTCTACAGCAGGTTCGGTAATCGAGTTATCCGAACCTTGATGTCACACGCGGCGACGATGAACACCGGGATGACCCGGGCCTATCGTTGCGCGATGATCAAATCCATGCCGTTGCACGAGGACGGCAAGGAGTTTCACCTCGAAGTAATGTTGAAGGCTGGCCCGCTTGGCTACCGGTTCACTGAGATTCCGGCGATCCTCGAGTGGAAGGACTATAAGCATCAGGGGAAACGGGTTGTTCGCAAGAGCTCATCCGTCGTCAACCGGCTGATCGTCACACATACTCTGTTCAGCATCTTTGCGACTCCAGTCCGTTATGCCTGGTCTTTTGCCACTTTGTCATTCGTACTCGGACTCATCGCCTGTGTGACTTCAATCGTGTTGTACGCCCTGGGTGAAGTCGCCGTGTTTACTGCACTGATGGGTGTGCTATTGGTCATCCTGGCCATCGTCCTCTTCATGATGGGGGTGGTCATGCAGCAGGGGAACATGATCCAGAAGGAGATCTGGTTGCTTCAGCGCGAGCGGCGGAATCAAGGCAATCAGTCGACCGAATCCTGACAGACAGTTTCATGCTCTCGGAGCAGCGCAAGCGCGCGCTCTCGATGCCTGGCAGTTGTTAGCTGATCCGTAGGAATGCCAATGAGGCTGCGCGCAACTTCTTCAGCTTGTGGACAACAACCACTCTTGTAGGCGTACCTTTCCAGGTCTTTCGGGTCTTCCACGGGATAGATGGGAAGATCGACTGGCCATGCAATCAGCTCGATCCGTTTCGCTTCTGCCGCACGCAGCAATCTCTCCTTCGATTTACTGAGAATTGGGAAGTAGTACAAGGCTGCGTCTGAGTCGATCTCCGGGATCTCGTACGAGGGCATGTGCGAGAGTTCTATGGCGAGGGTCCGTACGTGTTGGCGGCGTACACTTCTGAGCTCGTCCAACGCGTCGATCCACATCAAGCCCGCGCGAACCTGGTGTCTGCTGATCTGAAATGCAGAATCCATGATCTCCTTGCGAATCTCCGCCTCCAGTGGACAGGATCGATAGAAGACGCCGAATCGCTTTTTCAAGCCGAGCAGGGACCAGTAAGTTTCGGGTTTGAGCAGGTACTTGTGCGCGGCCGCTTCGACGCGTAGGAATAGCCGGGAGAGGCCGCCGCGCACTCGCAGGGTATCGCGCGCTTTGACAAGCTCCGCCGCCAGCCAGTCCTCGCTCACGACCGCGATTCCCCCCGCCCCGGCAGGCAATGGCTTGCGCAGATTGTTGCTGAAGACAGCGGCGATTCCGTGAGTTCCAGGACCGCCAGATCCCGAGGGGAGGCATTGTGCGCAGTCTTCGATCAGTGGAATTCCATGACGGCTTGCGAGGTTGGCTACGGCCTCGATCCCGGTCGAACTCCCGTATGTGTGCTGAAAGAGGATAGCCTTCGTCCTCGCGCAGATCGCCTCCTCAACGGATTCGGGATCCAGGTTGAGAGTCTCACGCGAGATATCGGCGTACACGGGCCTTACATCGAGCGATAGCAATGCCAGGGGTACGACCTTGCAGGTCAGCGGCGAGAGCACTACCTCGTCACCTGGTTTGAGTCCCAAGGCCTGCAGAATCATTCGCAGGCCGGTCCGCGCGTAGGACATGCCCACGCCATGGCGGACTCCTACCTCTTCCGCAAATCGCCGCTCGTAATCACCAGGCGGATTGGATGTTGTACTCTTCGTCGGGGCTGTTGGCGGCACCGCGGCTGCTTTCGATCGCGTCAAACGTTGCTGCTCCCTGGTATATACATGGTCCCACAGGAGTCGAACAGATTATCCATGACTGCAGAGAATCGCGCCAATACCCCGGCGACCTTCATGATTCGCCACGGAAGGGTGGAAGACACACCCCGACTGGTCGAACTCTTCAGGGAAATGGGATTCAGTCGCCTGCACGGGTTCGGGCCCGGATTCGTTCGGTTGATGCACCGCCACATTATCAAGTCTCCGCACGCGACCTGCATCGTGGCCGAGAGTGACGACGGTACCATTCACGGTTACATCACAGGTGCCTTCGACGGTGCCCGATTCACACGTTCGTTCATCTTCAAGTATGGTTTTCTCGCCGGGTTGATGATCCTTCCTCGGTTGCTGAGAGTCGAACACATCAAGACGCTGTACCATTGCCTCACCCACTTCGGCAAAACACCATTCGGTGATCAAAAGGAGAGCGGACTCACCTTTGGGGTGAGCAAGGAATCCAAGCGGATGGGCGTGGGGACCGAGGTCTTCATGAAGCTCATGGAGGAGTTTCGGGAGAGAGGTGCCAAGACCTTTGCATTCCTTACCGATGGTTCTGCTGATGGGTCGGCCAACAGATTCTATCGTAATCTGGGTGCTGAGTACCTTGGTCAGTACCAGTTTTACCCTGACTCAGAGGCCAGCATGTACCGTGTCGACCTGAGTTGAAGCTGGGGACTCGAGCCCAGCTGCTTCGCTGAATCGAAGCACCTGACTTCGAACTCAGTCGCGGCGGAACTTCGCCAGGATGTGGTCACCTCTGCCGCCGCCAAAATCGGGCTGGTAGGCATTGAGGGTAGGCCAGCCAACCCCGTTGTTCAGGCCGGCGACGACCAGATCTCGCCCGTCGAAGGTCGCGGCGCGAAGCTTCTCCCAGTTCGAGCCGCCCATGTAGGTGCTATAGGAGGCGCTCTTCAGATCCGCTGCCAGGACGATCACGACCCCGTCCAG
>JAJFFD010000081.1 GCA_021776805.1 Planctomycetota bacterium | reverse complement strand
TTGGACTAAACCGCTCCGCGGTAACCCCGCTGAGGATCCTGCCTGAGTTGAGCTGCCTCGATCGCGGGGGGTTCTGGTTTCCGCGCTTCGCGCGTTGAGACCTGCGCGTCGCTTCGCTCCGCTCCCTGAAGAAAGTGTCCGCGGTCGCTTCGCTCCGCGCTGTGTCGACGATCTTGTCGAATCGCAAGAACGGTGCTCCCTCCCTGGAGGAGGATGTGGTTTCACCAATCCACGTCAACCTCCAGGAAAGGAGCCCTTCATGACACCTCTGCGCCAACGCATGCTCGAGGATATGCAGATTCGCAATCTCGCATCCTCAACCCAGGAAACCTACGTCCGTCAGGTCGCGCGGTTTGCGCGGCACTTCAGCAAGTGTCCCTCGGAGTTGGGGCCTGAGGAGATCCGTGACTACCAAATCCACCTCGCCAAAGAGCGACGGGCCGCGCCGAGTGTGATGGTCCAGGTGGTTGCGGCTCTGAGGTTTCTCTATGGCACGACCTTGGCCCGACCGTGGGTAGTCGAGGCCATTCCTTACCCGAAGAGACCGAAGAAATTGCCGCCGATTCTGAGTCGCGAGGAGGTCGCCATCTTTCTCGGCGCGGTGAAGAACCTCAAGCACCGGACTCTGTTAATGACGATCTACGGCTGCGGACTGCGGGCTGGGGAAACGACTCACTTGCGAGTCGAGGACATCGACAGCCAGCGGATGATTCTGCAAGTACATTACGGCAAAGGCGGCAAGCAGAGGCAAGTCCCGCTGGCGCCGAAGCTACTCGAGGTACTTCGTCAGTATTGGAAACATTATCGTCCGAATCCGTGGTTGTTTCCCGGGAAATCTCCGGATCAGCCGATGCAAACGGCTTCCGTGCGCTGGGCTTGCCGGAAGGTCTCGGACCAAGTCTCGACAAAACAACGCATCACGCCGCACTGTTTGCGTCACAGCTATGCCACCCACTTACTCGACGCCGGCACCGACTTGCGCACCATCCAAGTCATGCTCGGCCACAGCAGCGTCTCCACCACAGCCATCTACACCCACGTCTCGGAAAGCAAGCTACGCGAAGCGCCGAGCCCTTTGGAATTATTACCCGATGTGAGCGTCTGATGGCGCGACCACTCTGGGAGGTGGCTGACATATTTCGCCTCTACGGCGAGCAATATCGCCAAGCTCAGGGCTCGCCCATTCCCCAGAGCCATCAGCGGGTGATGCGGGCGATCGAGATCTGTCGTACGGAACTGCTCGGCGGGCACGTTGACGTTTGTGATCAGTGCGGAGTCTCTCAGGTGTCCTACAACTCTTGCCGCAATCGGCACTGCCCGAAGTGCCAATCCCTGGCCAGGGCTCGCTGGTTGGAGGCGCGTCTCGACGAGCTCTTACCCGTCGAGTACTTCCACGTTGTCTTTACTCTCCCTCAGGAGATCGCCAAGATTGGCCTGCAGAACAAACGCCACATCTACAATCTCCTCTTCCGGGCCACCGCCGAGACTCTGCGAACGATCGCTGCGGATCCTAAGCACCTCGGCGCAGAAATCGGCTTTATGGCCGTGCTGCACACTTGGGGACAGACTCTCACCTTTCACCCCCACCTCCACTGCATCATCCCAGGCGGTGGCTTCGACCCTTCCGGTCAACGGTGGGTCTCCTGTCGCCCCGGCTTCTTCCTGCCGGTCCGTGTGCTCTCGCGTCTCTTTCGGAGACTCTTTCTCGAAGCCCTCCGCTCAGCCTATGAGAAAGGCGAGTTGAGTCTCCACGGCAGGCTTGTCGGGCTTCAGGACCCCGCGTGTTTCCAGCAATGGCTGGAGTCTGCACGGCGACGTGAATGGATCGTTTACGCCAAACCGCCCTTCGGTGGTCCCGAGAAAGTGCTCGAGTACCTCGGTCGATACACTCACCGCGTCGCCATTTCTAATCATCGGCTCCTCGACATCGCTGATGGCAACGTCACTTTCCAGTGGCGCGACTATCGCCACGGCAACCGATCTCAAACAATGACCCTCGCGGCGGGGGAATTCATTCGTCGGTTCCTCCTCCACGTCCTGCCCGATCGGTTTGTGCGTATCCGCCACTTTGGTCTTCTCGCAAACTGTCATCGAGCCGAGAAGATCGAACGTGCCCGACAGCTACTAACCCCGTTGGAGGAGATCCTCGTCAGGAATCCGGATCCCGACGGCGAAGCAACGTGCACTGAGACCGACCAAGACGATCTCCGGTTCTGCCCAGAGTGCCACGAGGGGAGGCTCATCCGCATCGGGACCTTCACGCCAGCGTCCAGAATACCCTCTCATATCGAAGGAATTGACTCATCATGAGTCGCATCTGTCGACACGATCAGTCCCCAACCTTACACCTGCCAGCATCGCTCGGTGATGCAAGGGAGAGGTGTGCGCTCAGTCCGCGCGAAGCCCCAATCTCGCTGTCAGCGCGACGACTCGGGCGTCTTTCGGCGGTTCCTGATCGCTCCTACGGTGCCGCTGGGACCACTGCTGGCGCCTTTGCTACTGCCGTCTACGCTCGTCCCTCCATCCTCCTGCCATCCAAACCCCATAGCCTTCGGCCCGCGGTCTAGTCCAACCGAGTTTATCGGTGACGCTCACTACGCTGTGGTGATCCGAACCGCTTCATGCGCACGGTCTCCGATAAACTACTCTGGATTCT
>JAJFFD010000009.1 GCA_021776805.1 Planctomycetota bacterium | reverse complement strand
TGCCTACGTGAACAACATTCTCGGCGCTGCTGCTACGGAATGCGAAACTCACTGCGTGGAGAACCCTGCTGCGCCGCAAGTGAAGAAGCTACTGGTGCACATTCATGGTGGTCTCAATAGCTATGGCAGCGCCCTCGCTCGTGCCCAGACCATCGCTGGCGAGATGGATCGCGAGATCCCAGCAGAATGGCACTATCCGATCTTCGTAGCCTGGCCCTCCGGGGGCCTCGACAGCTACGCCGAGCATGCGGTGGATATTCGGGTGGGTCGCGATGAATGGTGGGGCTGGCCGACTGCTCCGATCATGGTGGGCACCGATATCGCCAGCGGTCTGGTGAGGAGTCCATACACCCTTACCTTACAGTTCATCGTCGACATCTTTGCCGGCGCAAACATCGCCTTTGATTGGCAACTCGCCGACGAGACTCTCAACGTGAAGGCCATCCAGGCGCTGATGCGTAGCGATTCTCCACCATCACGAGTGCGCGTCGCCGAAGGGGACTACAGCCGTGGTTTCTTCACCCAGGCAGGGCGGCTGCTCATGTACCTGGGCTTTCTGCCAGTCAAGGCAGTGACGGCGGCGGTGGTGCTCGATGGCATGGGCTCCGCTGCCTGGGAGATCATGCTGCGCAGAACGCACAACATGTACAGGCCACCATCCACTTACGATGCCTCGCAGTTTCGCGATGACCCGCAAGCCCTCCGCGCGAATCTGCAGCGAGAATCTGACGGCGCAATGGCGGTCTTCATGCGGCAGCTGGCGGATCGGATCGCCAAGGCACCTGGGGAATACGAGATCACCCTGGTAGCACACAGCATGGGCGCCATTATCGCCAACCGCGCCCTCTGGGCCTATGCGGATGCTGGACTGCCCATCAAGGACATCATCTACATGGCGCCGGCCTGCTCGATCGTCGAAGCCGAGGAGATGCTGGTTCCCTATCTGCAGAAGAACCCAGACTGTGAATTCTCCCTGCTGACCCTGCACCCCATCGCCGAGGTCGATGAGTCGAATTTCTTGGATCTGGTGCCGCGGGGTTCCCTGCTCGAGTGGATCCACCGCTGGTACGCGCCGCCATCCAATCAGGGCGACCGCCGCCTGGGTACATGGGAGAGCGCCTTGCAGGCCCTGGCCATCTTCAACCCCGTGCAAGATCAGGTCAGCATCAAGGCCTTCGGCGTCGACGGCGGCTCCATGCCCCAGAAGCACGGCGAATTCAACGACTGCCCCTTCTGGACCCGCGAGTTTCGGGATCCAGAATCCACGCGGCTGTACTAGCAGGTACGGAGCCAGGACGAATAACTTCAGCGCTCCTGGGTCCGCAGGCGTAGCCTCGTCGAATGGACTTCCCCTCCGGATCCAAGGCGAGCACTGAGCAAGAACGGATCGCGGCCGCACAGGCCGGTGACCCAAGCGCCCTGGATAGCTGGTTCCAGGAGCACCATCCGGCGGTTTACCGGCTCTGCCTGGGCTTTCTGGCCGATGCTGTGGAAGCGGAGGATCTCAGCCAGGATGCCATGCTGCACCTGCTCGATCGACTCCAGCACTGGGATCCAGCACGGAGTTTTTCCGCTTGGCGAAACAGCATCGTGCTCAATCTCTGCCGAGATCGGCTCCGAAAACTGCGTCGGCGAGAACGAGCCGAACTCGGCGCAGCCCCTCTGCATCTGCCGAATCCTGACCCCGCACCGGAAGACGGCCTGGCGCGCCGCGAAGTGCAGGAGGTCTTGCAGGTCGCCCTCCGCAGCCTCCCACCGCGAGAGCGTGAAGCCTTCGTCCTCCGTGATCTCGAGGGCAGCGCCACAGCCGAAGTAGCTCAGGCCATGCAGGTTTCCGAAAGCACCGTGCGCTCCCTCACGACCCTCGCCCGTCGCCGACTGCGCGGTCTTCTCGCCAAGAGCCTCGGCCACGAGGATCTTTCTGGAGGCGGCCATGACTGACTTCAATCCATCGCCGAACGACAGGGATTTGATGCGCGATTTGCAGCAGGCATGGACCGATCTCGGTCAAGTCGCTCCTGCTCGCGAACTCGATCAGGAGGATGCAGAGACCCGACGCAGCATCGATTGGCTCCGTCGGGCCTATCTTTCCCAAGCACCGGCTGCGATGCCGATTCGCCGGATCCCAGGCCGGCCCCTCCTCATGCGCGTGGCCATAGCGGCCGCTCTTCTGGTCAGCGGACTGATCCTCTTCACCCAGAGGCCCTTCGACTCCGCAGGCGGAGATCTGGAGCGACCGAGCCCCAGCCTCAAGGCAAGAATCATCCATTCGAACGACGAGCGCAGCGAACTGCTTGCCGGCCGAGTACGGCTGACCCTGGTTCACAAAGAGACTCTTCAACAAGAAACCGACAGCCCCAATCCTGAAGCGAGAGAAAACCGATGATGTCCAAATTGAATCGAAGGAAGAGCGCCACCTTGCTCTTGGCAAGCCTCTGTTATCTGAACCCGATCACAGCTCAGTCAGGCTTGGAAGAAGAACAGGTGGCCCTGTATCACATTCGCCCACAGCACATCACCCTGACCGAGGCCCACAACCTCTTGAACCAGCTCTACGGTCGCCAGCTCATATTCGCCGACGGTCGGCGCACTCAGAACATCATCCTCAGCACCGACTCCATCATCGTCTACGAGGAGAAGGATCGCTTTGAGAAGATCACGGAGACTGTGGCGACTCTCGACGTCAAAGTAGAATCGGTGGCAGGGGATTCGATCGTGTCAGTCTACGAACCAAAACATGTGGACTCACACACCCTCTCACAACTCGCTAACCAGATCATGGGGCGACAGATCCAAAGAGGTAACGGCAATTGGAAGAGCAACATCTCCCTCGCCGGCACCAGCATCGTGGTCGACGACCTCCCCGAGGCCGCCGGGATTATCTTGACCAAGCTCGAAGCCCTGGACGATGCCTTCGCCAAGAGCAGCGCGTCCAGCCCGGTGATCGACTACCAAACCCTCGAGTACCGCCCGCGCGCGCTCAGCCTGAACTCAATCAACAGTGCCCTGCAACCCTTCTACCGCACGATCAACCCAGCCACAGGACCCTTCGGCGGCCACATGGGCCAGGTGCAGAACATCGCCCTGATCCAGGAACAGGGGCAGCTGGTCGTGCGCGACACTCCCGAACAGATCGCCGCCATCGAGAATCTGCTGGCTCGCATCGACAAGCCAGCCCCACAGGTAATGATTTCCGCCTATGTGCTCACGGGCAAGAACACCGAGGAGGGGAACGCGCCGGCGGAACTCGCCGCCGCGCTTCGCGAGCTGCTCCCGTACAGCTCATACCAAATAGAAGCCGCCGGCGTTCTGCGCACGGCGACATCACCACAGAACCATTTCAATTTGAGCATGCGTGGCAACAGCGGGAACGTGGCCACCAACACCACCACCACCTACCAGATTCAGGCAAGCATCACTGCCTTCGATCAAGATCAGCAGTCCCTGACCTTTGACAATCTCAATTTCTCGGGCAGTGGACCGAACCTGAATGGGCAACTATTCAATACCAGCACCACCATCTTCGGCGGCGAATACGCTGTGCTCGGTGTCTCTGGAGGGGCCCCGGTCTTCGCAGTCCTGCGCATGAGGCCCGTAGGACCAGCGCCGGCCAAGAAGAGCAACTGAGCTTTCTGGATTGCGCTCTTTTCTCGCGACGAGCCGCGGCTAGATTGCCCTTCCTAGGCAATCACCGCGCTCGATCGCGCAGGCAATCACGAACATGACCGACTTCCTCCAGAGCATCGACGCTCTCATCGAAGAGCGTAATCTCCTCAAGCACCCCTTCTACCAGGCCTGGAACCGCGGCGAGCTCAGTCTCGAGGCCCTGCAGGAATACTCGCGCCAGTACTACCAGCAGGTGAAGGCCTTCCCCCGCTACCTGGGAGCCATCTACAGCAACTGCCAGGACATGGACATGCGTCGCAAGGTCCTGGAGAACATCGTGGAAGAGGACATGGGTGAGGAAAACCACCCTGAGCTCTGGCTACGCTTCGCCGAAGGGCTCGGCATCAGCCGCGAATCCGTGCAAGAGACCGAAGTCCTGCCGGAGACCAGAAGAGCTGTGGACAATCTCGAGGGCCTGGCGCGCTCCGAGTCCTGCGCTGCAGCCATGGCCTCGATCTACGCCTATGAGGCCATGGTGCCCGAGGTGGCTGAGACCAAGATCGAAGGCCTGCAGCGCTTCTATGGCATCGATGATCCCCGGACCCTGAAGTTCTTCGTAGTCCACGAACAGGCGGACCGGGAGCACCGGGAATGGGACCGGGACATGATCCGGGGCATGGTTCGGGACGAGAATGACGAGAAGGCGGCAGTCGCCGCGGCATCCAAAGCCCTGGACGCCCTTTGGACCCTGCTGGACGGGGTTCACCATCGCTACGTCGCCAGCGCGAATTAGACCGGAAGCAGGGGCCCAAGCTCGGGCGGGCGTAAATCCGCCCGAGTGTCACATCCCTGCGTCCCTGCTGGCCTTGGAACGGGGTCGGACCTAATCTGGGGAGTGGCCCAGCCCCCGGCAATTCTACCGTGGCGGTCCAAGGATCCGACGGAAGATGAAGTCCTCGTCCAAGCTGCTCGGCACCGCTCTCCTCTACCTCGGCCTCAGCCTTCAGGTCAGCCTGAATCAAGAGGAACGGTCCCCGAGCGTCCCCACCGCCCTCGACCGGGAGCTGGCAGCGAACAGGGAACTGCTCCGTCGCTACTGCCTACGCTGCCACGGCACACGCAAGCAGGAAGCCGGGCTGTCTCTGGCGGACTTCGACCCCGCGGCTGCAGTCGAGAATCCGGAGATCGCGGAGAAGGTCATCCACAAGCTGCGGTCCGGACTCATGCCCCCACCGCGGCAACGTCGACCAGAAGACGCGGCGAGTCTCGCTCTGGCGGTGGATCTCGAGGAACGACTCGATGCTGCGGCTGCAGCGAATCCTGAACCAGGTCGACGCAGTTTTCAGCGCCTCAATCGCGCCGAGTATGCAAACGCCATCCGCGACCTACTCAGCGTCAGAGTCGATGTCGCTGCCTTCCTGCCGCCGGACACGATCAGCAACGGCTTCGACAACATCGCCGATGTGCAGAACCTTTCACCCACCCTGATGGAAGGCTATCTACGGGCGGCCAGTGAGATCTCACGCCTCGCCCTCGGAGATCCAGAAGCGGTGGCCGCCGAAGCCACCTACAAAGTTCCGCGCACCGCCTCGCAGCTGGAGCAGGTAGATGGCGCACCCTTCGGCACTCGTGGCGGGATCGCCCTGCAACACAACTTTCCTGCTGACGGCGAATACGTTTTCAAGATCCAGCTTCACTCCGGCCCCACGGGCTTTCTCTTCGGGATGACCGCCAAAGACGAACAGCTCGAAGTTTCGGTGAATGGGGCGAGGGTCGCCCTCCTCGACATCGATCGCTTCATGAGCGAGTCCGATCCACTGGGAATGTACATCTCGACCCCAGCGGTCTTCATGCGTGCCGGACCTCAGCGCATCGCCGCAGCCTTTATCCGCAAAGCCGAAGGCCCGGTCGAAGATCTACTCGCACCCATCGAACACAGCCTGGCGGATACGATGATCGGTGCCGCCTACGGGATCACCACTCGGCCGCACCTGCGCGACTTGATCATTTCCGGACCACGCCAGGTCACCGGCGTCTCGAACACCCCGAGCCGCCGCATAATCTTCACACGACGCCCGCTCACTGCAGACGAGCAGCTGCCCATCGCCACAGAGATCTTGAGCCGCCTGGCGACTCAGGCCTATCGCCGCCCCATCGACGCGGAAGATCTGCGCGGTCTGGTGAGCTTCTACAAGCAGGGCGCCGCAGATGGTGATTTTGAAGCCGGCATCCGCCTGGCCCTGCAAGCGATCCTGGCGAGCCCGCACTTCATCTTCAGAGTCGAGAGTCCGGCCGAGGGCGCTGCGGCCGGAGAGACCTACCCCCTAGGAGATCTCGATCTCGCCAGCCGCCTGTCATTCTTTCTATGGACGAGCATTCCAGACGAAGAACTGCTCGACCTGGCAATCTCAGGAGAGCTCTCCAAGAGCGAAACCTACGAGCAGCAAGTTCGCCGCATGCTCGCCGATCCCCGCGCTGAGGCATTGGCGAGTCGCTTCGCCAGCCAGTGGCTGCGCCTGCAGGATCTGGAGAACATTCACCCAGATGCCCTGCAGTACCCCCAGTTCGACAAGACTCTGGGGCGGGCCATGCGCCGGGAAACCGAACTCTTCTTCGACCATCTCCTGCGCGAAGACCGCAGCGTCCTGGACCTGATCACCGCGGACTACAGTTTTCTCGATGAACGCCTGGCCCGGCACTACGGCATCCCCGAGGTCAACGGTCGTGAGTTCCGCCGGGTTGAGCTCCCTGGTGAGGAACGCCGCGGCATTCTCGGCCACGGCAGCATTCTCACCCTCACCTCCCATGCCAACCGCACCTCACCGGTCTTGCGGGGCAAGTGGGTCATGGAAGTCCTTCTCGGCACCTCACCACCACCGCCGCCACCGGATGTGCCCGAGTTGGACGAAACCGTTTCTGTCGCAGAGGGACGCCTGCTCTCCGTGCGCGAACGTCTCGAAGAGCATCGCTCCAATCCGGCATGCGCCCCCTGCCACCGGGTCATCGATCCCCTCGGCCTGGCCCTGGAGAACTTTGACGTCACCGGCGCCTGGCGCATCAAAGACAGCGGCGCGCCCGTTGACCCGAGCGGGACCTTTTACGACGGCAGCGAACTGAACGGGCCGGGAGATCTACGCGCGGCGCTCCTCAAGCGCCCCGAGGCCTTCCTACGCAGCTTCACCGAGTATCTGATGACCTATGCCCTCGGTCGCAGACTCGAATACTACGACATGCCCGCCGTGCGCAAGATCACTCGCGATGCGGCCAACGACGACCATCGCCTCTCCACCTACATCCTTGGCGTCACCCAGAGCGTCGCCTTTCGGATGAGTCGCAAAGACGGAGAGACTGGTAGATAGAGGAATCACGCAGGATCTAGGAGAACACCGGCGATGCAGATCATCTCAGGCAAACACATCTCCCGCAGGCAGGTACTGCGCGGCCTAGGCGCCGGCATCTCCCTGCCATTCCTCGACGCCATGCTGCCGGCGGCCAAGCGATGGTCGCATACAGCGGCCGGTCGAGCTGCGGACCGCACACGCCTGGTGACCATCGAGATGGTCCATGGCGCCGCAGGCAGCAACAAGCTCGGGCAAGAGCAGTTCCTCTGGGCACCCGAGGGGGTCGGTTCGGACTATGATCTCAGCCCGAGCAGCCTCCTGCCTCTCGATCCATTCCGCAAGTATCTCACTATCGTGAGCAACACGGATGTGCGCAATGCGGAGGCCTTCAATGCCCGCGAAGTCGGTGGCGATCACTTTCGATCAGCGGCGGTCTTTCTGACCCAGGCACACCCGCGTCAAACGGAGGGCTCGGACATTCTGGTTGGCCCGTCCATGGATCAACTCTATGCCCAGCGCATTGGCGATGAGACCCCCATCCCCTCCATGCAGCTATGCATCGAAAACGTGGATCAGTCCGGCGGCTGCGCCTATGGCTATGCATGCGTCTACACGGACACCATCAGCTGGGCGTCGCCTACAGACCCCTTGCCGATGATTCGCGATCCACGCGTGGCCTTTGATCAGCTCTTCGGCGCCGGCGGCAGCCCTGAGCAGCGGGCGGCGCGCATGCGCAGCGACCGCAGCATCCTCGATTGGATCACCGGCGAAGTAGCCCGCATGAAGAAGGACCTGGGGCCAACCGATCGCAACCGCCTGGATGACTATCTCGAGGATGTCCGTGAGATCGAGAAGCGCATCCAGAAGATCGAAGCACGCAATGCCGGCGACGCCCAGTCCGGCAATGGCGGCAACGCCCAATTGCCCGCCGCTCCCGCTGGCATCCCCGAATCCTTCGAAGAGCACGTCAAACTGATGTTCGATCTGCAGGCACTGGCCTTCGCCTCGGACATGACGCGCATCTTCTCCTTCAAGATGGGCCGTGACGGTTCCTCCCGTGTCTATCCCGACAGCGGCGTCGAGCGTGGCTTCCACCCCGCCTCACATCACGGCGGCCGCGAGCAACGGGTCAAGCAATTCGCCGCCATCAACAAGTATCACGTGAGCATGCTGCCGTACTTCCTACAGAAGCTGGAGAGCATGCAAGAGGGGGACAAGAACCTCCTCGAAAAGACCTTGCTCCTCTACGGCAGCTCCATGGGCGACTCCAACCTGCACAACCACAAGCGCTGCCCTCTCTTTCTCATGGGACATGCCAATGGTGAACTGACTGGCAACATGCACATCAAAGCCCCGGATGGCACAGCCATGGCGGATGTGATGCTGAGCCTGATGCATAAGCTAGGCATGCAGGACATGGACAGCTTTGGCGACAGCAGCGGGGAGTTCACGGTCTGATGCTGACTCTGTCCTCGACCCTCGCTCTGGCCACAACCGTCCTGCTCGGCTTTCAACAGAGCGAAGCACCAGTAGCCGATGCAGCCATGCGCGGCGATCGAGCCGAAGTACGCCGTCTGTTAGAATCCGGCGCCGACGCCAACGCTGCCCTGGGTGATGGCATGAGCGCCCTGCACTGGGCTGCCAAGCGAGGCGACCGGGAAATGGCCGAAATGCTGATCTTCGCCGGCGCCAACCTGCGATCGACCACGCGACTCGGTGGCTATACAGCACTACTCGTCGCGGCAAGTATTGGCGATCAGAAGATGATCGAGCTGCTCATCAATCGCGGCGCAGATCCAAACACCAAGAGCGCGACTGGAACCTCAGCCTTGCACCTGGCCGCGGCCAGCGGTCAGGCAGATGCGGTGCGCGAACTCATCGCCCGTGGCGCTGCGGTAGACAGCCGAGAGAATGCCGCCGAACAAACTCCGCTCATGTTTGCCGCCGCCCGCAATCGCGTGGCGGCCATGCAAGTTCTCTTGGAGTCAGACGCAGATCCTTCTCTGGCCACCCGGGTAGTCAGCATGAGCGAGGTCTCCAAAGAAGCCAGCCTCGCTCGCCGTCAGCGCAGTCGCCGCGCCGCAGCGGAGAAACCTGAACGCCCCCCTAAGCCGCGCAGCGAAGCGAAGACCGCCGAGGGCGATGCCAAGGCAGACTCAGAAAAAGGCGGCAAGAAAGAAACCCCAAAGAAGGCAGCCGCCGAGAGCGAGAAGACCAATTCACCCGACGACCCGACGGCTGAGCTACAGAGCACAGAGATCGAAGAAGGCAAGCCCGAGGAGACCAGCAAGATCATTCCCCCTGACCCAACTGCCGAGTTAGCCGGAGCCGACTTGGATGAAGCAACTCCCAAGGGCGACAAGAGCAAGGGTGATGCTGCGGCGGAAGGCGAGAAGGCCGAAAAGAAGGCTGCTCCCAAGCGACGCTCCTACACGGATCTGGTCGGCGCAACCGGTGGCATGACCGCTCTTCTGCACGCCTGTCGCCAAGGCAACAGGGCAGCCGCTGAGCTTCTTCTCGCCCAAGGAGCCGACATCAACCAATGCAGCGGCAGCGACCAGACCAGCCCCCTGCTTATCGCGACCATCAACGGACACTTTGACCTCGCACTCTATCTACTCAACCAGGGTGCGGATCCGAACCTTGCGAGCGCGGCTGGCGCGACACCTCTCTATGCGGCAGTAGGGGTCGAGTGGGCACCCCATGCCTTCTACCCACAGCCGAGCACACGGCAGGAAAAGATCAGGCATACCGATCTCATGTCGGCTCTGCTCGAGGCCGGAGCCGATCCGAACGCCCGGCTAGAGATGAAGCTCTGGTACTCGGGCTATAACTTCGACCAGTCCGGGGTCGACGAGACTGGCAGCACGGCCTTTTGGCGCGCAGCCCAAGCCAGCGATCTACCAGCTATGCGTCTGCTTGTCGAACACGGCGCGGATCCCAATGTCTGGAGCAAAGTCACCCGCGAGCGGCGGCTACCCAATGGCGCCAATTCGGACGCGGACCTCGAGGCGCCGCCGCCAGCACCGATGGGGAGCCCGGCCACCTCGGCGCTACACGTCGCCAGTGGCGCCGGTTTCGACGGCAACTTTCAGCGCAACTCACCCGCCGGTTGGCTTGCCGCCGTCAAGTTCATGATCGAGGAGCTCGAGTTCGATGTGAATGCGCCGGACTACAAGGGCTACACCCCTCTGCACAATGCAGCCTTCCGGGGTGACAACGAGATGATCCTCTATCTCGTGGAGAAGGGCGGCGACGTCATGGCTGTCGCTCACTCTGGCCAAACAACCGTCGACATGGCCAATGGCCCCATTCAACGCCTTCAGCCCTTCCCCGAGACCATCAAACTCCTGGAAGGCATGGGCGCCATAAACAACCACAAGGCTGTTTCGAAGTGAAGGCAGGGAGCCAGTGCACTAACGCCCGGCAGCTGCGCGACCGACACTCACAGCGACCGGGTCGCTGACGATAAAGACCTGAAAGCCCTGCTCGATACGAGCCGCGATGTCATCTGGCCCCGCGGTGATCCCGCAGGGAACTCCAGCAGCCTTGCTCGCGGCGAGCACCTTCTGGATGGCCGCTTCCACCGCCGCCATGTCTCCCTCGTAGGCGCGACGAAGATCACCGGGGCCGGCAAAGACCACGTCGATCCCCGGAGTGCTGGCGATCGCCGCCGCATTCTCCACCGCGATCCGATCCTCCAAGATCAACATGCGCAGGCCTGCATTCACGGAATCCGCGGCGATGCTCGCATCGCCTGCATCTTCTGCATGAGGAAAGACGATGGCATCGACTCCAGCTGCCATAGCGAGCTGCACATGCTCTCGGGCCGCCGCTTCCCCTTCTCGAATCGGTGGAATACGTAGGGCCATCGGTTGAGCCTCCCCCACTCCTACCGCATCGATCATCCCCTGCCGATAGGCACGCAGGCTGTCCAGATCGAAGGGCCCTCGCTCCAGAGAGTAGAAGACAAAGTCCAGTTCCCGGTTCATGGCCATGAAGGCCCCCTGTTCGCCGGTCTTCGCCCCCGAAAAAATGCCGAAGACCGGCTTGCCCTCGCTCAACAGTTCGACAATTGCCACCGCACCATCCGGCATGGTCCTGCGTCCAGAGCTGGCACAGGCGGTCAACAGGCAGAGGAGGGTTAGCACGATCTGCGGCGCTCGAGTCATGGCCGAATAGTAATGGTACCGAGCGAAATTCCACGCTTCCCCCGGACCTAGTTCCACATACCAGCCGCCAGAAGCATCGCCCAGGAGAGGACCGCGGAGATGAGCAAAGCTCGCGAAATCCACTGCTACGACTACGTCAACTACCCTTACGAGAAGTTGCGAACAGTCCTGGGAGAGAACAGCCTGGATGTCTTCAAGGACGCCACCAGATCAGCAGCAAAGCGAGCCAAGTCAGTGGCCGCTGAGCTGCACGCCAACATCGGCGCGATCGAAATCGGGGCGGAGATCGACCTCGAGATCAAGAGCGTGACGGAGGACAAGGATGCCAGGTCGCACCCGCGAACCTGCATCAGATTGGAGTGGGAGGCAAGCAAGGCGACCCGCCTCTTCCCCGTCATGAACGCGGAGCTCTGGATCTACCCACTGACCGCTACAGAAACCCAATTGGACTTTCGTGGCGAATACACTCCTCCCCTCGGTGCTCTCGGCGGTGCCATCGATAGCCTTGTCGGCCACAAAATCGCTGAAGCCTCGGTGCACCGCCTGGTCAAGGATCTGGCCGAGTACCTGCGGCGATCTGCGGCCGCAGGCTAGGAGTTCAGCGCACGGTTACAGCGCAGTAGCAGGAAGCCGGGGGCCGCACATCCGCTCGTGCCCAGGCAAACTTGACCTGAGGTTCAATCTCATCCGCGGCTCGGTTCTTGCCGTTCATGCGCAGCGCCTGCTGCAATCCCAAGAGAGCCCAGGCATTCTTCGGGTGCTTGCGCAAATCGTCCCGATACACCTTCTCGGCCTCCTCGGACTTGCCGCCAGCGAGGAGGAGGGCACCCAGAGCGTGGCGCACTGGCTGCATCCAACCCGGAGGCTCATCATAGACCAGCGCATCCTGCGCAGACACAGTCGCGCGCAACTTGGCGTAGGCATCCTCAGCCTTCCCCTCATGCCAGAGAATCTCCGCATCCGCCATGCCCAAGGCCAGGCGGTGGATCACACTTGCCGGGTTGGTGCCAACCGTCCAATCCTCGGGCACCTGAGTGGACAAGGTTTCACAATCCACCATCTCCGCCCGGGCTTCGCCGGTTCGACCAAGGTTCGCCAGGGCTACCGCCCGCGCATAGAGACGGATTACACGGCTCGCCAGGCGATACCGGGGGTAGTCCGGCTCCGCAAGAATCTCCTCCCAGCGGCCGAAGCGCACCATCACGTGGAAACTGGCTGGCATCAAGCCATCCGCAAAGGCGGTCCAATTCTGGATGAACTCCTGCGGTACCACTGCCTCCATCTTCCGAGTTGCATCGATGGCGATCTGATAGTTGCCTTCCATCATTGCCGCGTAGGCGAGGAAGTGGATGTTGTGGATGAAGTAGAGACTGTAGAAGTCCGGCGGAGGAGCCACCGCGAAGTAAGCTTCATCAGCCGCAATCGCTGCCTGATTCGAGGCCAAGGCATCAGCGTATCGACCGGTAGTGATGTAGATGTGCGAGGGCATGTGCACCAGATGACCAGACCCCGGAACGAGTTTGGTCAACCGGTCAGCCGCCGCCGTCGCCCGATCCGGATCCGCCGACGCCTCCACCGCATGGATATAGAAGTGGTTGGCGCCAGGGTGCGAGCTATCTAGCCGCATGCTCTCTTCGAGTACTGCCACGAGCTCCTCCGCTCTGGCCTTGGGTTCCCCGGTGACCGTCCAATAGTCCCAGGGCTGCAAGTTCATCAGCGCTTCTGCATACAGCGTTCCGACATCGGGATCCTCTGGAAAAACCTGCCAGGCCTCCGCCATAGCCTTGGCGTATGCTTGATCCAGTTCCCGACGGTCCGCAGGCATCGGCCAAACCGCACGCCGGCTCACAGCCTTGATCAGAGCCTGCTCTACCGGTGAAGCATGATCGAGAAGCAGCATGGCCTGATCGGCAGCATCGGCACCTGCCCTGGCCTCCGCCTCACTGACTTCCATATTGTTGACGTCGACCCCATAGCCATAAGCGATCCCCCACCATGCCATCGCACAGTTCGGATCGACTTCTGCGGCCCGCTGGAACGAACGCACGCCCTCATCATGGTTGAAGCCATAGACCAGCTGGATGCCCTGGTCGAACCAACGCTGAGCTTCCGAGTTCTCGCAGGTAATCGCACGGGAGTAGCCGCCGTACCCCGGGTACAGACGTGAACCATCCTCGCCGACCGGCGGATTCGATTGGCAGGCGGGAATGCTGAGTAGAAGAGCTGCGAAGCAAATAGCGAGTGAGCGAGTTTTCATGGCCCCAAAAGGATAGCGGCAGGGCGCTCGGATCGAAGGGTCAGCATGACACTGGTTGCGGCGGAGGGAGCTGAGTCCTCCAATGGTGCACAGAAATAGGAGTCCACCATGCACAGCTTCGCCCTCAGCAGCCTTCTGTTCACCATCTCGAGCGCAGCGCTCTTAAGCTCGATCGGAGCCGCAGCGCAGGGACAGGCTGGCCGTCCCCTGGCGATCGAAGACTATTACTACTTCGAGAGCATCGGCAGGGTGCAGCTGCGCCCCGATGGTCGTTGGGTCGCCTTCACGGTCAGCCATCCGGTCGAGGCGGACAATAGCGATCAATCATCTCTGTGGGTCGCGTCGAACATTGGATCGGTGCCAGCGCAGCGCATCCTACATCAGGGACAAGATGTGGACCGCCTCAGCTGGAGCGAAGATGGCCATCTTCTGTACGACCACGGCTTCGCAACCTGGGCCTTGGACCTGGATCGCCCGGGCAGCGAAGCGCGGCGCTTCGACAGGAACAGCAACGATCCTTCGATCCCGAGCCCGGATGGCAGTCGGGCTGCAAGGCTTCGCAACACGGAGCAGAAAGTGACCAACACAAGAGATGCATCCGAGTTCGAACGAAGGCATCAAGAGCGCTTCAAGGGTGCGATCTTCGACTGGATGAACTTCCAAAGGGATGGTGCTCGCTTCCCGGTTCCGGATCCACGCATCCGGCCCGCGCAAGAGATCTTCATCGACGAGGTAGATGGTGGTGAAGACATCCAGCTCACCGACCTGGGCCTGCGACCGGGCCAGGTCACCTGGAGCCCAAGAGGCGATCTGCTCGCCTTCGTCGCCGACGAACACTTTCGCGACGAGATGACTTATGCGCGCTCCGACTTGTGGACCGTGAGCATCGACGGCGAAGTCAACCGATTCACCGACGACGGTTACAACTATGGCAGCCTCGGCTTTTCGCCGGATGGCGAGCACCTGTCCTATGTCCGCAGCTACGGCACCGACATGGTCATCGAGCAAAAGCTCGACCATGGCGGTCCGCGCGACCTGTTCATCCGACCTGTGGATGGCGGCGAGGAGATCTGTCTGACTCTCGACTGGGACCTGGAACCGCGGCAGCCGCGCTGGTCACCGGACAACCAGCACATCTACTTCACCGCCGGCATCGGCGGCGCGGTGCACCTCTTCCGCGTCCCGAGGGCAGGCGGAGAAGTGGAGCAGGTCACCCAGGGCCAGCGGCGCCTCGGCAATCTGAGCATCAGCGAGGACTTCCTGACTATGGTCTACACCGTGGATCGCTTCGACGCGCCCGCGGATCTCTTCGCCGCCAACATCGATGGCAGCGAGGAACGGCAGCTCAGCTACATCAATGGTGGGTTGCGCAATTCCATCGGCCTGAGCAAGGCGGATCGGCTGCAATTCGAGAGCAAGGACGGCACTCCCATCGAGGGTTGGTTGCTCTATCCCCATGGCTACGCGGAGGACAAGGGTCCCTATCCGATGATCGTCAACAGCCATGGTGGTCCACACTCGGCTTCTGGCTACCGCTTCAACTTCAAGCAGCAGTACTTTGCCGCCCAGGGGTACTTCGTGCTGCAGGTGAACTTCCGTGGTTCGACCGGCTACGGTGAGGACTTCAAGTGGGCCATCTGGGGTGCCTGGGGCGACAAGGACGGGGAAGACGTGATGGCTGGAGTCGATCACGCGATCGCGGAATACCCCATCGACGCCGCCCGGGTCGGGCACACGGGGCACTCGTACGGTGGATTCATGACCAATTGGTTGATCACTCAGTATCCGGATCGATTCGCCGCGGCGATCTGTGGTGCGGGGATCTCGAACTGGATCAGCGACTATGGGACGGCGGACATCGCGCGCACGAAGGAGACCGAGTTCTTTGGTACTCCCTGGGAGGAGGAGGGGCAGCGGAGATTGCTGCGGCAATCACCGCTGATCTATGCGGGTCGTGTGCAGACGCCGACCTTGTTCGTGCATGGGGAGCTGGATCAGCGCGTGCCTTATGAAGAGGCGGAGCAGATGTACACGGCGCTGAAGAAGAACGGGGTGCCGGCGAAGATGATCCAATACAAGAGCCAGGCGCATGGGATCCGCGGGCACTGGAATGTGGTGCACCGGATCATCAACGAGTTGGACTGGTGGGAGAGGTATCTGGGGAAGTAGATCGGCGACCTAGTTGTTGTCGGAGAGGATCGCGCGATCGCCGGTGGCAAGCTCGACGGTCCAAACGCCGGGAGTCGTCTGATCGGTGACCAACACCCTTGTTCCGTCCAGAGCCATCGCTATGGGAAAATCGAAACCCAGACCGTTGCCAACCTGAGCCGTACCAACCGTCGCATTGGCGAGGCCAGAGAATACAGTTCGCACTCCCGTGGCTATGTCGACTGAGTAAATGAGCCCGAGGCTACCCATCGTGGCCAGAACCCGGGATCCCTCGACCAACACTCCCGTGCCTAGGAACATGTTTGGCCCACTTCCGGTCACTCTGCTGGACACGTCAATTCGATTGCCAGTCATTAGATCCACCGCGAGAACGGCAGGGGTTGGGGACTGATTCGGAACGGAGATCTGACCCAAGGTGTAGGCCCTTCCACCTGAAATTGAGAGGCTTGGAAAATTCACTCCAAGAAGTTCAGGACCTGTGCCCACATTGTTGTCGGACAGAATCGCACGGTCACCGGTCAGAAGATCCATGGAGAACACTGCTGCCGGTGTCACATCAGTGACGATAGCCCGACTTCCATCAATGGCGATGCCGGCCAGATTTCCCCACCCGGGTCCCATCCCCGTGCTGAGATCGGATACCACAGTTCGATTTCCAGTCACCAGGTCCACTGCGATGACGGCTGGATTGCCACCAATCCCCGGAGTCGGTCGATTGGCTACCAATGCACGGCTGCCATCGATGACGATGCCGTAAGGATCGTCGAATGGAGGGCCCGAGCCTACCAA
>JAJFFD010000080.1 GCA_021776805.1 Planctomycetota bacterium | reverse complement strand
TGAGCAGACGAATCTCGGCGATCATGGCCGGCAACTCGGCGATCCCCGCCCCCACGTAGAAGCTTTTGCCTCCGGCTTCCAGGCGACGACAGAGAGCTTCAGCCCAGACGGTACCAAGACTGCTCACCGCATCGCGGCGCTCACGCCAAAAGTCCACGGCACCGTAGTCACAGTAGATCTCCCCAATCTTTTCAGGGTCGAGCCTGGCGTAGACCTGCTCGATGAGGGGACGGAGACTGTCGAGGGAGGAAGAACTCACGGGTCTTGGACTATAGTGGCTGGATGCTCCTGGGATCCTTGGTTCTGACCGGCGGTCAAAGTCGCCGCATGGGTAAGCCAAAGGAGTTCCTGCCCTGGCGTGGCAGCGCACTCCTCACGCATGTGGTCTATGCCCTCCTCGACTGTAGCTACCCAGTACTGGTCGTTGCCAGAGAAGCCACGCAGGTCTTGCCGCCGCTGCCCACCGAGTGTGATGTGATTCTCGACCGGGAGCCAGGAGCCGGACCTCTGGCGGCCATCGAAACCGGGCTCTTGGCCATGGCCGGATCATGCGACTTCGTCCTGGTCAGCTCCTGCGACCAACCCTTCCTCGATCGTGAGGCTGTGGCATGGATGTGCGATCGCATGCCTCCCGAGGCCATGGGTTTGGTGCCAGAATTCGGCGGCCACCCGCAGCCCCTCTGCGCGATCTACCGCCCGGGAATCCTGCCGGCCCTGCAAGAGATCCGCCGCAAGGGCGGCGACCGGGCCAGCTGCCTGACGGAGATCAAGGGCGTGCAGATGATCAGCGAGGCAGCTATTCGCGACTTCGATCCTGAAGGGCGGTTTCTCCAGAACTACAACACGCCAGAAGAATTCGCGCGGGCAAAGGCCGTCCATCATGCACGCGATGGCAGGAGTGATAGCGAAGGCTCGCAAGAAGCGAGCAGCTGAGGCATGCTGACGGCATGCGCGTAACCGTCCTCGGCTCGGGCACGGCCGTCCCCAATCCTGAGCGATTTCCAGCTGGATACCTGGTAAGTGAGGGCGACTTCCACGCTCTCATCGACATCGGCTCAGGCGTGCTGCGGCGCTATGCTGCCACAGGCCTGGACTTGAGCGACCTGGACGCGGTCCTTCTCACCCACTACCACACGGACCACTGCGCCGATCTGGCCATCCTGCTCTTCGCCCTGCGCAATCCACGCTACTTGAACCGCCCCGCTCTGCGCATCCTGGGTCATGCGGGCCTGAAGAAGTTGCTCGAGGATCTGCGCCAAGCCTGGCCTTGGGTGAGCGCCAAAGGCTACGACTTGCAGGTCGATGAGATCGCCCCCGGCAGCTTTCAACTCGGACCTCTGGAGATCGAGGCGGTCCGCATCGAGCACACCGCCGAGAGCCTTGGTTACAGGATTCGCTCCCCCTCCGGTGAAACCGTGGCCTTCAGCGGCGATGCGGTGGACTGCCCGGGACTCCGCGAGCTGGCCAGGGACGTCGACCTCTTCATTTGCGACTCAGCCTTCCCGGACGAGGAGCCGGGAATCGGCCACATGACCCCTGGCGAGGCAGGCCGCGCCGCCAGCGATGCCGGCGCCAAGATCCTCTGCCTAACCCACTTCTATCCGGAATGTGAAGGCCGGGACCTGATCGCCCAGGCCGAAGCCAGCTTCTCGGGACAGGTCCTGATGGCTGAAGACTTAATGGTCTTCGAGCTCTCTTGACTCCCGAGGGTCGATTCGGAATCCTTCCCTCCCCGATTCCGCCCCCCTTGTCATGACTAGCAATACCGAGAGCCATTCCTTCCAGGCCGAAGTCAATCAGGTCCTGTCCATCGTCGTCAACTCGCTATACAGCCACCCGGAGATCTTTCTCCGTGAGCTGATCAGCAACGCCAGCGACGCCCTCGACAAACTTTCCTTCAAGGCCCTGACCGAGCACGAGTTGCTTGGTGAGGACCAGGAACTGCGCATCGAGATCATCGCCAACCCAGATGGCCGCAGCTTGCTCATCCGGGACAACGGCATCGGCATGAGTCACGACGAACTCATCGAAAACCTGGGCACCATCGCGCGCTCAGGCAGCAAGAAGCTGATGGAGGCCTTGTCCGGCGACGAGAAGAAGGACATCTCTCTGATCGGGCAATTCGGCGTTGGCTTCTATTCGTCATTCTTGGTCGCAGACAAGGTGACCGTCACCAGCCGTGCCGCCGGTGCCGATCAGGCCTGGCAGTGGCAGAGCGAAGCCAAGGATGACTTCAGGGTCGAAGAATCCGAGAAGGAGACTCGCGGCACGAACATCATCCTGCACCTGAAGGAAGACTCGGACGAGTACCTCAGCGAGTGGAGCCTCAAGTCACTGATCCGCAAGTACTCCGACTACGTTCGCTATCCCATTCGCTTACAGGTCGAGCGGAGCAAGGAGATCGAGGGTGAGAAGGACGAAGAGGGCAAGCCCAAGACCGAACAGGTCAAGGAATGGGAAACGGTCAATCAAGCCAATGCCCTCTGGACGCGCTCGAAGTCTGAGATCACCGCAGAACAGTATGAGGAGTTCTACAAGCATCTCAGCCATGACTGGCAGGAGCCCCTGGCCTACAACCACTTCAGGATCGAGGGCACCCAGGAGCTGAGTGGCTTGCTATTCGTGCCGAAGACTGCGCCCATGGATCTCTTCGAGCGCAAGAACCATGGCTTGCGTCTGTTCATCAAGCGGGTCTTCATCATGGACGACTGCGAGGAGCTGCTGCCGGATTGGCTGCGTTTCATGCGCGGCATCGTCGATTCGGAAGACCTGCCACTCAATGTGTCTCGCGAGCTCCTGCAGCAGGACCGGGTAACCAAGGCGATCCGCAAGCAGATCACGACCAAGAGTCTTGCTCTCATCGAAGACCTCGCCAAGGAGGGCGAGACAGAGGTCGAGGGCGAGGAAGGCGAAGACAAGACCACGCGCAATCGCTATATGGAGTTCTGGCAGCAGTTCGGCAGAGTGCTCAAGGAAGGCGTCCACAGTGATCCGGCCTACAAGGACCAAATCGCCAAGCTCTTGCGCTACGAGAGCAGTCGCGAAGAGGGACTCTGCTCCTTCGCCGAGTACGTGGATCGCATGGATGAGAATCAGCCAGGCATCTACTACATCACCGCAGAGAGCATCGATGCGGCGCGCAACAGCCCGCAGCTCGAAGGGCTGAAGAAGGCCGGCTTCGAGGTGCTGTTCATGGCGGATCCAGTTGACGAGTGGATCCTGCCCTCGCTCATGGAATTCGAGGGCAAGAAGTTGATCCCCGCCGCCAAGGGCAGCCTGGACCTGCCCGAGAGCGAAGCGGAGAAGAAGGAACAGGAAGAGAAGAGCAGCGAGTTCTCCGGTCTCCTCGAGAAGGTCAAGGGCAGTCTGGAGTCCAAGGTCAAGGAAGTGCGCCTGACCCGACGCCTCACCGACTCACCTGCCTGCTTGGTCTCCGACGAACAGGCGCTCAGCCCGCACCTCGAACGCATTCTCCGCGCCAACGGGCAGGACGTTCCCGAGCAGAAGCGTATTCTCGAACTCAATCCGGAGCACCCGGTTGTCGAGCGACTGAAGAGCATGTCTGAGGCAGACGACGGTAGTGAACTGGAGCGCTGGAGCCAGTTGGTTCTCGACCAGGCGCTCCTAGCCGAGGGCACCATGCCTGATGACCCAGCCGCCTTCGCCAAGGCGATCAGCGAGCTCATGCAGAAGAGTTAAACGCAGGAGGCCGCAAGTCTGCGGCCTCCATTCGACGCTCGCCCGCAGTCGCAGGCGAGCCGCTCAGCTTAGCTCAGAGGTTGACCTCTTCTGCGGTGCTCGCATAGAGACCATTGAAGACCAGCTTGTAAGAAGCGGTGGGCTGACCACGGTAGAGAACGTCGGCGCCGTAGAGCAGCACCTGCCCGTTGCCGACCTGCTGCCCCGCCATCACCGAACCGCCCTTGAGCAACTCCTGGCCAATGGCCCAGCCGCTGGCGAGCTGCTCCTGATCCGCATAGGTCACCGGCCCCTTGATCCCCTCACCGGGGAGAAGCACCGGGCTGCGGCGGAACATGGTGGCCAAACGCGCAGGAGCACCGTAGCCAATCGGGTGATTCGTATCCACGTCAGTCCAGACCAATGAGCCGGGGATGAAGAACTCGGAGCTCGGTGCCGGACGCTGGTTCCCTTCTTCATCGGTGACAAAGGGGCCAACACCAATCGGTAGATCGAAGTGCGCGATCACGTTGGCGGTCTGATTGCCAATCGCAACCAAAGTGCCGCCACCTTCGACAAAGGCCTTCAGACTCGGAATCGACTCCTCTGAATTCAGGCTGACACGACGATCTGCCAGATTTGACCAGTCCTCCCAGGGAGGCATGGCGGCTGCAATCTTGTCCAGGGTCTCTTGATCCATGGCGCGACCCTGTCCACCACGGCGGAAGGCCTGCTCATTGCGATCTCGACCACCAGCGCGAGGCAGGCCCGTGAGGAACATGAGGACGTCGAACTTCTCGTTGAGATTGCCCGCGTTGATCTGCTTGCCATAGACCAACTCGACCGGGAACTCGTAGTCCTTGAGGATCCATTCGGTCCAGCCCGTGGGCATGTTGCCGCCAAACGAATCGAAGAGGCCGATGCGCAAGGGCTTCAGCTGCAAGGCAGCACCCTTCGGAGCATCATTCAGGCCGACGAAGTCCAGACCGAGCTCCGCGGCCATCGCCGCGACCTTGTCGAAGGTGCCACTACTCTCAGCGACGAACATGGTTCCAACCGGATGGCGTTGGCCATCGTGCTCCATACCCTGCTTCAACCAGTAGACCTTCTCACCCGAGGCGAGGAGTCGGTTGGCAGCGATGTAGCTGTTGGAGTTGCCGTGGCTGACCAGATAGCCGGCGGTGCCGCGACTGGCCTCGCCTGGCTGAAACTCGACCTCCACCTCTTCGACCATCGCGAAGGGTCCTTCCACAGCTTCGAGGCTCTTGTCGACCTCGACACCCATCTGCATGGCTAGGGTCCAGCCCGCCGAGTCATAGGGGCGGATCGGCTCACCACTCGCGCCGATGTCGTCCGGGTGGTACTGAGGCTCAAACATATCGCGCAGGTGAGGCCGGAAGGCCTGTGCAGCCTGCACCACGTAGCTGCCCTTCGAGTAGCTCTTGCCATTGGCCGTGAAATCTTCAGTGGCCACGTGCACATCGACTCCGCTTCGGCGCAAGGCGCGCATGTAGCGGGTCACCGATGCCGGATCCAATTGATCCTTCGCCATGATGTAGGCACGGGGATCGCGCAGGCTCGGATCGGTGAAGACCGCCTCCGCTTCCGGGCTGCTGCCACCTGCGCGTCCGCCACGGCCACCGCGACCTCCACCCCGGCGACCGCCACCGCGCCCACTGGCATTGGCCGGCGTGCGCATCTTCGAGCGGGCGATGTCCAAGAGCTTGGGGGTCATGGTCCAGTGATCCTTGCTGCCACGCTCGATTGAGTTGCGTGCCATCACCCACATGTTGGTGAGAAAGTCTCGACGGTAGCGCGAGGCAAGATCGAGGATCGCCAGATCCGAGGAGTACAGGTAGTCGATGGTGTCCCGCGCATGCCAGGGCTGGGTCTCGATCGGAAGGGGATAGTCTCCGTAGGGCACGCGCCGATTCAGGGCCTGGGTGACCGTGGACGGCGTCGGGCTACCGAAGGCCTCGGTGAGGATCCCGACCATGTTGTGGAAGTAGGCCGTGGTGCGGAGGCCGCCGTTCCACCAGGTCGAGTAGGAAGCGCCAGTCTCGGAGATGACACCCGCCTTGCCCTCCTTGGTGAAGCGATGGTTCATGTGCGCCGAGACCAGGTCGATCCCACGCACAATGAGGGGATCGAAGTTGTGATTGAAGGGATCACGGAAGGGTGGCGTGAAGATGATCGTCCCCCGCGGTGCGGTCTGGTGGTGGTTGTAGATGACCTGGGGAAACCAGTGCAGATAGAGCTGCCTGGAGATCGCCCGGGCCTCCGGCATGTTGTTGGCGTAGAAGTCCCGGTTGTTGTCATGGCCGATGTAGCGCTGGTAGAGCACCGGCGTACTGCCGACGCGCTGGATCGCCATGTAGTTGTTGGCGATCATCTCCATGCCGTCCGGATTGGCCGGGCAGACCAAGAGCACGACCTCATCGAGGATGCGATGGATCTCCTTGCTCTCACCGCTGACCATGTTCCAGACCAGCTCGAGAGGATTCTGGCCGGCGATGGACTCAGTGGCATGCAGGCCGCCGTCGATCCAGATCACCGCTCGACCCTTGTCGGCCAGTTCTTCGGCCAGGTCTCGATCCGCATCCCAACCCCTCGCCATTCGTTCGGAGATCTGACGAATCTCCTCGCGACGAGCCAGGTTCTCCGGTGAGGAGATCACCGCCATAACCATCTCCTGGCCATAGGAGGTAGTGCCGATCACATCGAGTTCCATGCGATCCGACTTCTCAGCGAGCTGGGTCCACCAAGCCTTCAGCTGGGTGTAGTTCGCCAGGAAATAGTCTTCGCCAATCTCGTGTCCATCCAGCGCCTCCTTGGGGCCGGGAAGATCACTCTGGGCGGTGCTAGGCGCAGGGAATAGGAGAGCGAGGGCCAGGGCGAGGGAGCCCCAACCGCGGGACGAGTGGAGGGAGGTCATGCCAGCATGCTACGGGAAGGACCCGCTCACTGCTGGCACAAGGATGTACCTTCTACCAGGCGTAGAAGCCCTGACCGGCCTTCTTGCCCAACTTTCCGGCCTTGACCATGGAGCGCATGAGCTCAGGGACCTCGAAGGCCGGGGAGTTCAGTTCCTGCCGCAGGTAATCGCCGACGGCCATACGCACGTCCAAACCCACCAAATCGGTGAGCTTGAGCGGCCCCATGGGATGGCGATAGCCGAGCTCCATTGCCTTGTCGATATCCTCCGGGCTGGCAACTCCCGCCTCCACCATGCGGATAGCTTCCAGACCGAGGCAGACCCCAAGACGGCTGGTGGCGAAGCCCGGGCTGTCCTTCACCAGGATAGGCTCCTTCCCCAACTGCTTGGCGTAGGCGAGGACCCGGTCGATGACCTGCTGTGATGTGGCCTCCGTGCGCACCAATTCGAGAAGGGCCATCACCGGCACCGGGTTGAAAAAGTGAGTCCCCATGCAGCGCTCCGGTTGCGGGACGCCGGCAAAGATCTTGGCCAAGGCCAGTGAAGAAGTATTGCTGGCCAAGACCGCGTCGGCTGGGCAAGCGGCGGCGATCTCTTGAAATAGCTCCTGCTTGAGTGCGAGCTTCTCGGGGATCGCTTCGATGATCAGGTTCGCCTCACGGACAGCCGCCTGTCGATCCGTGCCGAGCTGAATCTGCTCCTGCATGGCCTTGCCCACTTCCCTGGTGAACTTGCCCTTTTCCACGGCTCGGTTCAAGAAGCGAGCAATGGTGGCCATGCCTCGCTCGAGCATCGCCGGAGAAACATCGCAGAGCGACACCTGGGATCCGACTTGCGCGCAGACTTGCGCGATGCCCGCACCCATGGTGCCGGCACCGATCACCGTGACCTTCCTGAATTCCACTCCACCGATCATGCTCAACCCTTCTTCTTGTTCTTGCGTTCCAAAAAGGCAGTCATTCGCTCCTGCTTCTCCTCGCTCTCGAAGAGTTGCGCCTGAGCCATGCTCTCCATACTCGAGGCCATCCCCTCGTTGGGCCGGGCCAGTGCATTCATGGTCGCCTTGGCCATGCGCACCGCAGCTCTGCCATTGGCAGCGATCTCGGCCGCCAGGGACCTGGCCGCGGCAATCACTTGATCATCATCCACGAGCCGGTCGATGAGCCCGATACGCAGGCATTCTTCTGCCGCGATGATCTTGCCCGTGTAGACCAGCTCCCGCGCGCGCCCGAGACCGATCAATCGCGGCAGGCGGTAGCAGCCTCCAGCCGCCGGAATAATCCCGAGCTTGACCTCCGGCTGGCCCATCTTTGCCGATCGACCAGCGACCCGCAGATCGCAGGCGATGGCCAGTTCGCAGCCGCCACCCAGGGCATAGCCCTTGATAGCAGCGATGACGGGCACCGGAAAATCCTCGATGCGTTTGAAGAGCCCGGAATTGATGGCGCCCATGGCGTCGGCCGCCCGGCGATCCCGCAGCTGGGCGATGTCCGCGCCAGCCGCGAAGGCCTTCTCACCAGCGCCGGTGAGGATGATCGCCGCCAGTTCTCGGTCTCCACTCAACTCATCCAGTCGCGCATGCAGGGACTGCACCATGTCGAGATCGATGGCGTTGCGCTTTTCCTCCGCATTGAGGGTGATGGTCGCTAGGGCAGCATCCCGTTCGAGCAAGCAACTGGACTCAGTCATCTCCGGGCATCTTGCCAGAGGGCTCAGATGCGCAGCACCAACTTTCCGAGAACCTGGCGCTCCTCCAGCAGGCGATGCGCCTCGGCCACCTCGCTCAGGGGCAAAACCTTGCCCACAACCGGCCGCAGCAGGCCCTGGTCGAATAGAGGCAGAAGGCGCAGGAGATCGCCACGACTCCCCATGGTGCTGCCCATGACCGCCAGATTCTTGAAGAAGAGTGGCCGCAGATTGAGCTCCACTTCCGCTCCCGAAGTAGCCCCACAGGTCACCAAACGACCACCACGAGCCAGACAGCGCATGCTGCCGGCAAAGGTCGCCGCACCCACGTGCTCGCAGACTACATCCACGCCGGCGCGGCCGAGAGTCCCGCGCATCTCCTGGACGAAGTCCTGCTGCCGATAGTCGATGGCATGTTCGGCGCCAAGCTCCTCCGCAAGGCGACACTTCTCCTTGCTGCCGGCAGTGGCGAAGACCCGCGCCCCCAGCATGCGGCCAATTTGGATTGCCGCGCTGCCCACACCGGATGCCCCCGCCTGGACCAGCAAGGTCTCCCCCGCCTGCAGCATTGCCTTGTCCACCAACATGGACCAGGCGGTCATGAACACCAGACTAACGGAGGCTGCCTGCTCGAAGTCCAGGCTCTGGGGCTTGGGGGCCACATTGGCTGCGGGCAAGACAACGTACTCGGCGTTGGTGCCATCCCGCGACTCGCCGAGGATGTCGTAATGGGGACAGAGCGGATCTTTGCCCGCCAGGCAAGCCTGGCAACGACCGCAGGACAGGCCAGGCAGAACCACCACTTCGTCGCCAACGGCCAGATCCGGAATCTCCGAGCCGAGGGCATCGACGACGCCCGCCCCATCCGAACCCGGGATTAACGGCAGGGGGAAATCATGCCCAGGCACTCCGCGCCGCAGCCAGGTATCGAGCTGATTGCAGCCTGCCGCCCGCAGCGCCACACGGACTTCACCTGGGCCCGGCTCAGGGAGCGGACGCTCCTCGAACTTCAGCTGCTCATAGCCTCCATGCCCCTGAACGACGACCGCTCGCATCACTCGCCTTTGAATGCGGCAGCGCGCTTCTCATTGTAAGAAGCGATCCCTTCCTTGGCGTCGCCGCTGGCGAAGAGCTTGGCCTGCAGTTCCCGCTCGAGGGCCAAACCAGCCTCCAAGGGCAGCTCAGCACCGGTCTGCACCGCCCGCTTGATGTGCCCCACAGCCATGGCTGCTGCGCCCGGTGTACAGAACTTGTTGGCGTACTCCATGGCTGCCGCCATGAAGCTCTCACCGGATATCACTTGGTTGACCAGGCCCATTTCTTGGGCCTCTTCGAAGGAGAAGTTATCCCCAGTGCACATGAGCTCGATGGCCTTGGCCTTGCCTACCATTCGCGCCAGGCGCTGGGTGCCGCCCGTACCCGGCAGCACGCCGAGCTTCACCTCTGGCAAGCCGATCTTGCCGCCGTTCTTGCGGGCAATCCGCAAGTCACAGGCCAGAGCCACTTCCAGCCCGCCCCCCACCGTGTGCCCGTTCAATGCCGCGATCACCAGCTTGGGTGTCTGCTCCAGACGCGAGAGGGTCTCGTTGGCATGCAAGCAGAAGTAGTACTTGTACGTCGGATCCGCTTCCTGAAGCATCCCGATGTCCGCTCCGGCGCAGAAGAACTTCTCCCCGGCTCCGGTCAACATGATGACCTGCACTGCCGTATCGAAGCGCGCCTCCAGGATCGCTGCATCCAAGTCCTGCATCATCGCGAAGCTGTAGGTATTCGCCGGCGGCGCCGTAAGCGTAAGAATCGCCACCGCTCCATCCCTGCGGTAGCCAACCAGGGGCTCTTTCGTTGCTGACATTTCTCGATTGTTGATCCACAGCTAGGCTAAGCTCCCGCCCTTCACATGGCCAACGAAGAGATCAAACGGGTTTGGATCGAAGAGGGCTGCATCTCCTGCGACCTCTGTATGGAGATCTGCCCAGAAGTCTTCCTCGTCGAACCGAGCATGGACTGCGTGGTCAAGCCGGATGCACACCAGCACTTCCGCAGCAAGGACGAGGACATCCGTCAGGCCTGCGATGACTGCCCGGTGGAAGTGATCAAACACGCCGCCGAGTAGACTCGCGGCTCAGCGCCTACCACCTGGCTTTGGCAGAGGCTGCTTTCCCGGAGCCGCCAGGGAATCGAGCATGCGCCGAATGCGTTGGCCAAGCCCACTCTCCGGAGAGGCCTTGCAGGCGGCTTCCAGGGTCGGAGCGGCGCTCTTGAGACCCTTCTCCTGCATGATGGCGGTTGCCTTCCAGTACAGAGCCTGCTGTTGCCGGCGCCCGCTGACACAGTCACCGTGCGCCTTGCAGAAGGCATCCACCTTGCGCCGAACAATCTCCCAGTTACCACGATGGAGCAGCGCCGGAACCTGCTCGCTCAGCTCCTCCCAGTCCAGCCGCATGCTATAGCGGTCCCGAATGCCTAGCTCTCCCCCCTGGTCCAGGGCATAGAGCTCCCTGATCAAGGGCATGTAGCGAATCATGCGCACTTCATCCCCCAGGCAGAGCAGAGCCAGATCGATTCGCCGCGCACGGGCAGCAGATTTGAGCCCCGCCGCCTCGCGCAGATAACGATCGCGGCGGGCCAGTCGCTGCATGCGAGTTCGAATCTCGCTGAGGTAGACCCTCTGATCCTGATCGCGGTATTCGATCTGGCCAAAGGGCC
The DNA here is from genome assembly GCA_021776805.1 of Planctomycetota bacterium. GTDB lineage: Bacteria > Planctomycetota > UBA1135 > UBA1135 > UBA2386 > JAJFFD01. The sequence continues at coordinate 10,303 of JAJFFD010000080.1, read as the reverse complement.
GAAGTTGTGCATCGAGCAGATGCATGCTCGGCAACATCTGCATGCCCAGATCGCTGAGGAGGGTGGCGAGGGGGCCCTCATGCTGGGCCCCCTCGCTCCCGACGGTCGACAACTCCATTCGCAAGGGGATCAGGCTCTCGGCAATCGACTCACGAAAGCTCTGCCGCGACAGGAGCTGCTTCTCAATACGGTCGCTTCTCGCTGCATCTTCCTTGGCAGTGAAGATCAGCAGGATGCATTTGCCACTGCTCTCCGCCAGTTGGCGTGTGCGTACCAGATCGGACCAGTTAGCGGTCTTGATCTCGGCCTGGCCTGGCAGGGACCCCATGCTGAGGGCAAGGAGAGGGACCCCCAGCTGGAGTGTTCGGCTCTTGGTGAAGAACATGGGAAGGGCGGGGGATACGAGGAGGTTTGGGATGGGTGCCGAGGGGGTTGGAGTTTCTTCTCGCAAGATTGGTGATCACTGTCGGGAGATTCACCATGGCATAGTCGGGCGCTGCTTGAATGTCGCTGTCGAGAAAGTCGATAGTGAGGGGATGGGAACTCTGCCTGGGAGAGATCGGGTCGCGATTGGCGTCGGGTTGGCGCTGCTGCTGGCTCTCTTGGTTGCTGGGGTGGTGACCTTGGGGACGCGGAGTCCGTTTGTGGGTGGGGGTGTGGTGGTAGGCGAGGTGGCTTCCGGCGAGGACGCTTCTTCGGCTCCTATTGAGCATCCGCGATCCAATGAAGACAGGGCGAGAGCAGCAAGTAGAGAAGGTGACAACTTCAGGCTGCGGGCACTACGCCAGGAACCTTCGCTCTCGATTCGAGTGATCGACCCGGCAGGCACTCCAGTTCCAGGAGTGGCGCTGCGCTTCTCCTTCGACTACGCACCAACTCTTGGCGAGCGCTTGAAGCGGATGGTTGATTTCGGCCTGACTCGCAACAAGGAGCGAAACCGCAAGTGGACCCGTCTCGGCCTAACCGAGGACCCCAGCGGCATCTTTGTCTGGGAGGATCTAGTCAGCCGTGTGAGCGATGCAGAAACGGCTACCAAGACCGTAACCGGTGTCCGCTTCCGCACTGAAATCCCTGGCGCGGCTGACAATCAGCTGGTCTTGAGTTCGATTCCAGAATCCCGCGTCGTCGATCTCGAGGTCGCTGCGATCGGCGATCTGACCATCAAGATCATAGACCCAACCGGCAAACTTGCGGTTGGCGACGGGGAAGTACAGATTCGCGAACTCACTTTCGACGCAGATGGCGTGAAGTGGAAGAACGGGCGATCGGTTCGACAAGCCTATCGGGCCGGTGTGGCGCGGATTCCTGGCGTAGTCTTGGACCGGGATTTTGAAGTCAAGTTTCGGCACGACAACTACGAGAGAGTCCTTCGACATGTTGCCGGGCCACGCCGGGGTGAGAGCGATGCAACACGAGAATTTGTCCTCGATGACTCCCTTCCCTACCTTCGCGGTCGGCTCCTGAATCCTGCTGGAGAACCTCTCGCGAATCATCGCCTGGGGGTCCAATCCCAAGTTGGCTATCACTGGGCCAATGCTTCCGGACAAACGGATTCGGAGGGTCGATTCTTGCTTCTGATTCCCAGGCACGTGCTCGACCGAAAACTGCAGATTCTCTATCTGCTTGCGAGCGATTCGCTCCCGAGGGCCGTGGACATGAGCAGCCTGCCTGCACTCTCCCCCGGAGTTATGGAACTAGGCGACGTTTTCGTTCCAGAGCCGGTGGTCCTGGTAAGCGGCACAATCATCAATCCGCGCAAGGCCTCCTACAGCAAGCGTTCGCTGGGACTCGAGTATCGCGCCAAGGAGAGCGATGTATGGAGCTTCATCAAGATGCGGCCAGAAATCATGGGCGATCGCTTCCAGGTCTCCGGTCCTTCCATGCCCGGCAGCTACCGCCTCACCGTGAATCCGAGAACTGGCGAAGCCCTGCAACCCTGCAGCATCGAGTTCACACCGGGCACCAAAGACTTGCAGATCACCATCGAGCATGGCCACTTCCTGATGATGTCGGTCTCCCTGCCGAATGATCCGAAGAACTTTGCCCGGGCGTTTGGTTCCTTCGACGTATGGTTGAGACCGACCGCCGGTGCAGCGATGCGAGAGCAGATCGATTTGAAAGACCGGCGCTCGAGGCTGAGAGCCCAATCGAAGAAGCAAACCGAACTCCAGTGGATGGGTCTAACTGCAGGTACCTATCAGCTCGAGGTGCGGATCCATGATGAGCCGACGCCCTTTAAGATTATCCCAGGGATCCAGGTACCAGGGGACCGCAGCAACGCTGCAAACATCGAACTGGATCTGCGGGAGACCTTACGGGCAGTGAATCTCGAGTTGATCGGTCCAGAGGGCTCGATCCCCGACCGCGGAGTCAGGGTGCATCTATTGCACCAGAGGCGTCTACTCAGATTCGTGGACATGATCAGCGAAGACACAGAGCTCCTGGTTTTGCCTGGCGCAATGGATGCGTGGATCCTCGCGCCTGGCCACGAGCCAGTGGTACTGCCGAAGCTTTCTGATGATATGCAGGTCAAGCTCGAGCCCAGCAAGGTTGCTGTAGCTGTCTCGCTCGCCGAGCCAGTCGATCTACCTCCAGGGATGAGCTTGTTGCTGAAGCTTGAATCAGATGGCGAGTCTGCTCATGAGGGCTCAATTCCGGAGGTCGTGGGGGATGAGCCGAGGAGCCGCAACCTTCCTTTCTCCCCCTTCTACTACTTGAATCTGAAGTGGCCAGCTCGCAGCCAGATCATGATGGATCCATCCTCCGCCCGCCCTGTCGATGTGCACCGATTGGGCAGGCAGGTGATTCGACTGGAGCTGCTAGCTACGAGCGAAGCAATGCGAGCGCGGATGCAGCAGGTGACGATTCCTGTTGAGGGGTTTGCGCCGACGAGTTTCGAGGTGAAGGCGGGTATGCCGAATCAGCGTCTGGAGTTGCAGGTGCCGCAGGCGGCGGTTGATGAAGCGCTGCGGAAGGCGGGGTTGCGCTAGGAGACAAACTGCAAGGCGGCCCCTCAACCGACTTGCCAGGCAGGTACGCAATACCAGATACTGCACCCATGGGGCGCATCGGAATGCGAGAAGGACTGGTAGCGGGCTTCCTCCTCCTCATTGCCCTCGTCCTCGCCATAGCGTTTCAACAGGATGGCCCCGCAAAGCCACTGACCGACCAGGTCGAGACTCCCACCTCCGAGCCCTCCCCTCCCGAGCTCGAACGCATTTCACTGCAACGAGAATCCGCTCCAAGCGAAGGCGCGAGCAAAGCTGATCCCGAGCCAGACCGAGAGCCCCCCACTCACTTCACGGTCCACGTAGTCGACGGCAGAACCGGCAAAGCCGTCCCAGACCAGGAAGTCCTGTTTGCAAACTGGCTCCGCGGCCCAAGCAAGAACTTCGAAGAGACAATGCGCGCTCAGGGCAGGTCCTTACGCACAGACAACTCGGGTACCTTGTCCGTGCCTCTCAAGGGAAGGGCACTGACCTTCTTCGTCCGCAAGGGCAACTTGGTTGGGCGCCTCAGCAGGAACAAGGCAGCTCTCAACTACACTCGTCAATACGAGGCCACCCTCAAACTCCATCCCGAACGCGCGATCACCGTGCGCGTCGTGGACCAGGAAGGGAACCCGGTTCCAGACATGAAGGTGCAGTACTCCTTCGGCATCGAACCGACCTTCAGCCAGCGAATCCGAGGGAAGTTCAAGGAGAAGCACAAGAGTGAGTGGTCCTGGCGAGAATTGGGTACCAGCTCCGACCAAGACGGCAATATCGAGTGGAAGAATCTGGGTGACCAACTGCGAGAACTGCAGAGTGCAGGCAAGCGTGTCGCGGGCATCGTTCTACGTGTGGACTACCCAGGAGTCGAAAAGCCGGACCTAGTGCTGAGCCCCCCACCTGCTGATGGATCCCTGGTGGAGCTGATGCTTCCAATCCTCGGTGAGCTCACCATCAAGCTCGTCGACAAGCATGACCGCCCGCTCACAGGCACAGGTCAAATCAACTTGAAACCACTGGCATTCGATCGAGAGAAGGGCGCCTGGTACGAGAAGAAGCTGGTCAGGGCCGACTTCGAGGCTGGCGTAGCCAAGATCCCATCAATCGCTCTGGATCTGATCTACGAAGTCTCAGTGTACATAGGCAGAACGCTCATTACTCAAGAGCAACTGATCGGACCAAGGTCCGGAGAAAAGGATGCGGAACGAAAACTGGTCTGCGACTCGCAGACCGCCTTCCTGCGTGGTCGAGCTGTCGATGCTTCGGGCCAAGTTCTGACTGATCGAGAGATCTACTCGGTGGGACAGCAGAGCGGTTATCACGTGGGCACTTCGGGAAAGACGGACTCGCAGGGGCAGTTCTTGCTGGCTCTGCCCAAGGAGATCATTGGTCTCGAACTCGAGGGCTACGCGATCCGAGACGTCAAAACCCAATCCGCGGTTGATCTGAGCTTGCTTCTACCCATCCGTCCTGGGATCCACGAGCTCGGCGATGTGACCTTCCCCGAAAGCGTCAGTCTGCTGAGGGGGCTGGTAGTTCCTGCAGAGAATGCGCCCTGCAAGAACTTCCACGCGGTGATCGAACATCGCCCCCAATCTGGAGATCCATGGCGGGAGCTTGCATTCAATATCGAAAAAGACGGGGGTGACTTCGAGATCTTCGGACCACTCCTCTCCGGCACCTACCGAATCACCATCGTGCCCTCCAAGCGCTGCCACCTACCGGTGGATCCAATCGAGTTCGTGCCAGGAACGCGTGACATGCGCATTGAACTGCAGCTAGGCCTGACACTCGCAGTGAAGGCAAAGCTGCCTTGCTCGGCTGAGGAGTTCTTCCCAAAGAGCTTTCGCTTCTACGAGCTGCTCCTGCGTCCGGACAACGGACAGGCCGCGCTCGCGTACGAAGAGGATGTAGACTTTGGAATCCGCCACTCAGGGACGGACTACTTCAAATCGATCAACAGTGGCACAAGCGACAACAGCTTGGAGCTCCATTGGAACGGGCTGGCCAGGGGAGGCTACGTGTTGGAAGCCTGGATCCGCGGTGCACGGTCTCCCTTTCTGGTGACTCCCGTCTTCCAAGTCGATGGAAGTGATAATGGCACGACTCATGAAGAGATCGATCTGAGCACTGCCCTGAAGCGGATCACATTAGGATTCCGCTCTGAATCGAGTCCAGACACGAAGATCTCAGCGATGGTTCGCCTGCTGCATGAGGGCAGGGTGATGCGCTGGTCTTCCGGAGGAGAAGGTGAGGTGGTTCTAGCCCTGGTTCCTGGAGCCTTCGATGCCTGGATTCTCACCTCGGGCTACGCGCCGAGAATTGCAAGGGGGATCGCTGACGACCGCATAGTCCAGCTCGAAGCCAGCGAAGTCTCGCTGAGCGTGCAGTTGGCAACGAGTAGCTCTATGACCGCTGGGTTTGACTTGCTGGTGTTCCTGGATTCAGTCGCCGACATGGTCCCTGGTTGGGAATTGCCTGACACGCAGGAACAAGAGCTTGCAGTTCAAATGGGGCCAATCTCTCCGGCTTCGTACTTGGAGAATGGCTGGCCAGTGACTAGTAAGTGCGTCTTGGTCGACGGAGCGCCGGTACAGGTCAGTGTCAAACGTGCAGGGAAACAGATGCTGCGATTGGAGTTGGTGCCGAATACACCTGAGCTGCGGGCGCGGATGGACCAGGTGACGATTCCTATAGAGGGGTTCTCGCCCGCATCGATCGACCTGGATCCTTCGAGTCTTTCTAATTCGCTTCGCCTCAGCATCCCCCAATCCGCCATCGACGAAGCTTTGCGGAATGCCGGGTTGCGCTAGCTCACATCCCCCGGCCCTCAGTCCACCCCCCCCCTTGCACCTCACCCCACGTGAGGTAGGAAACTCTCCCCATGAGCCCAGGCCAGGAAGCCCTCAGAGTCGGCGAACTCGCGCGACGCACTGGTCTGACCATACGAGCTCTGCACCACTACGACGAGATCGGGCTGCTGACCCCTCGCCGGACTCCCTCCGGACATCGACTCTATGCAGCTGCCGAGATCGCGCGCCTGCAACGCATCCGTTCCCTGCAGATGCTCGGCTTTGGATTGGAGAAGATTCGCGAGTTTCTCGACGACCCGGATCTCTCTCCCGTGCAGGTCTTGGATATGCACATCGATGGCCTGCGCAAAGAAGCTGCCGAAGTAGAACGGCTCCGCGCGCGACTGGAGCGCCTGCGAAGCCATCTGAACAAGGCTGGTGACATTCCCGTCGGCGAGTTCTTGGAAGCGATCGAGGAGATCAGCATGTTTGAGAAGTACTACAACAAGCAGCAATTGCTGCAGCTCGAGTCCCGCGCACAGGAGCTCGGCGAAGAGGCGATCCGCGCAGTGGAAAGCGAATGGCCCCTGCTCATCGCCGACATGCGAGGGAAGATGGACGCTGGCATCGATCCCGCGGATCCCGAGGTGAAAATCCTCGCAAAGCGCTGGCAAGAACTCATCGACATGTTCACCGCTGGCGATGCGGGCATCCGCCAGTCACTGTCTAACATGTATCGTACTGAGCCGGGCATGGCCGCGGACAAGGGGCTCGGCGAGGGTATCGGTAACTATGTTCGACGTGCGCTAGACGAGAGCAACTGAAGAGTAGCTGCGATCACCTCTTCGGAAACTCGCTCAGAAACGACGCTAGCAACTGTGCGAACTCTTCTGCTTGCTCTAGTTGGATGGGGTGACCACAGTCATCGAGCACCCGGTACTCGACTTGCGGAGCCAAGCGGCGCACATAGGCCTCGTACTCATCATTCCCCTTCGCGCTAGAAGCCATGATGACCAGGACTGGCTGGGTGATTGGGTCTTCCGGAAAAGTCGCCGGATCCAACATGGCTTCGAGCCCGGCCTTGTGCACATGCCGCGGGGTGGCGGCGGTGCCCTCCTGCAAGAGCGCGTAGTCCTCCAGAGACAAGCCACCGCGGGGTAGTTGGCGGGCCATCATGTCTTGGACTCGGGTGAAGTCCTCGACGTCGAACTGGCTCTGCATCCACTCGGCAACGGCTGGTTGCAGGGTCGGCTGCAGCTTGCCGTCCAGGAGAACGAGGGCGGCGGTGTATTCGGGGTGCTCGAGGGCAAAGGCACGGGCAACGAGGACGCCGTTGCTGTGACCGACAATGACGGCGCGTTGGATGGCTGCTGCTTCCAGGACTGCAAGGATGCCGCCTGCCAGGCGGGCCATGGAGTACTCGCCATCTGGCTTGTCACTGTCGCCGTGGCCGAGGAGGTCGACGCTGATGAGTCTGCGTTCTAGCTGGAGGGTTTCGACTTGGTGATGCCAGTGTCGACGATCGCCGGCCCAACCGTGGATGAATAAGATGGGGGCCAGGTTTGTTTCGGGCTCGAAGTTGCTGTCGTGAATCTCGAAGACGAGTCTGTTGCCGTCCTGGGTGACGCTGTGGGTGCCGGCGGGCATTGGGGGAGTCATGGTGCAGGCTTGGACTAGTACTAGGGGTAGGGAGAATGGCCAGAGTGCTGGTGCGTGCAGGGGCTTGGGGAAGTGCATCAGTAGAGGATGCGCCCTGACCTTGGGTGAGGTGCAAGGGGGGGATTATCCAGGGCAAGGTGTTTCTGCAGCGACGAGATCAGCTCATCTTGTGGGAGGATGGAGCATCCTCCTTGACGCTTTGCTGCAGTGGCGCGGATACTCATCCCATGGGGCGCATGAAGAGCGGAGAGAAGGTCGCAATCGGCATCGGACTTCTGCTGATTCTAGGGATGGGCATCCTCTGGCTTTCGGGGGTCGCGTTCTCGACCCCTGAAGCTGGCAAGTCCGCTGAAGAGACCTGGGAGCTGGTGGGTCTTGATGAAGCGAGTCCGTTGAATCGAGAGCGCGTCTTCCCGGACTCCCTCGATCGCGAACCAGGCGAAGTTGGTTACCTCAGCCCTCCCGAAGAGCCACCCTTCACTCTCCGTCTCATCAACGGCGTGACCGGTGAAGCGATACCGAACCACGAGGTTTGGCTGACGGAGGACGCTCATGTACTGGCCGGAGGATTGGAGGCCATCATGACCTCCCAGGGCAAGCGCCTGGTCACCGACGCAGGCGGTGAACTGCGCGTCCCCTTCAAACAAGGCTTCGTCAACTTCTTCGCCAGGCAAGGTTCCCTGATCGGCTACCTGCACGACTTCGGAGCGCTCATGAAACGTGACGGCCGAAGCGAACTGATCCTGGAGCTGCACCCGGAGCACAGTCTCTCCATTCGCGTGATCGACCAGCAGGGAACGCCAATTCCCAAGGTTCCCATCTCTCAGCGCATCCTCGATACCAAGGTAAACCAGAAGTCAGTCTGGGAATCTTCCGTCATGCCACCTGGAGCATCCATCGGCCTCACCCGGGAGCCCGATGGAATCCTGACCTGGCCAGAGTTTGCATTGGCAGAGCAAGCAAAGGCAGGAAGTGGCAAGGAGTTCTACACCCTTCGCCTCCACGCACTGATCCCTGGACAGCCAGGGCTTCACTGGGACTTCAGCCCGATTCCGCCGCACAACAGCACGGTGGATTTGCAGATTCCAACCCGACTTGGGGAAATGACTCTTCGCGTCATAGATGCATTGGGTGATCCGCTTGCAGGCCCTCTCTCGATCAAGGTCTCACCTCTGGTCTTGGATACAAAGACCGGTGAGTGGACTTCCCTCAGCAAGAACGGCATCAACAAGAAAACGCAAGACGGCATTGCAACCATTCCCGCTGTCGCTCTAGGCCTCAAATTCAGAGCCTACCCCCCTGGATTCTTCCCCCCAAAACCCTGGGAATTCGATGGTCCAACCAGCCTTCAACCCAAGATCACCAGAGAACTCCAGCTAGGTGAAGATCTGATCCTGTTTCGTGGTCGCGCACTCGATCATGACCTGAAGCCACTGGCTGGCTCGTACGTCTGGTTGAAGCTCAAGAAGGCGGGCAAGGCTCCTGAAGATCCAAACAAGTTCCTCACGAGTAACTCCAGGACCGACTCCGAGGGGCGCTTCAATATCCTGAGTTCATCCGAATGCGCCCGCGTCGAGCTGGAAAGTGCGACCGTGACTGCAAACTCGATCATCATCGACCTGGAATCTCGCCTGCCCCTCAGAGAGGGCGTCAATAATCTTGGCGATCTGATCTTCCGACCTGACGCAGAGGCGCTCATCCTGAGTGGAATGGTCATTCCGGCCCCAAACGCTCCCTGCAAGAACTTCAGCATCGAGATCGAGCATCGGGGCTCACCCACAGGGAAGTGGCAGGCAAGCAAGCTCAGAGCGCGCATCGACAAGCAATCCTTTGTCGTGCGTGGTGAACTCCAAGCTGGCGAGTATCGAGCCAAGGTCTCTCCGGCTGCACGCTGCCATGTGCCTCCCGACCCAATCGTCTTCACTCCGGGCCAAGAGGGACTGGAGATCCGCCTGGAACGCGGACATACACTGACTGTCTCGACTCGAGTCCCGGATGCGAGTGAGTACGACTTTGGGATAAGGCCTCTCTATGCCCTCTTGCGCCCAACTGGCGGCTCGGCCCTACAGCGAATACGCAGTGATGTCCTCGATGGGATTTCCCTAAGCAGTCAGAAGAAACTCGAAGGTGATGCACTCGAGATCTACTGGAACGGCCTGATCGAAGGCGTCTACCAACTCGAGCTGCGACTGAAGGGTCTAGATTCTCCCCTCGAAGTCATCTCCGGCATTCAAGTCCCCGGTTCCATGGGCCGGGTTGCCAAAGCTGACTTGGATTTGAGTCGGCACCTCCGGGGAATCGAGATCGACATCCTCAGTGCCGACGACACGGTGGCAGAGAAGGGAGCGAGCGTTCAAGTCTTCCACAAGGGTGAGTTCTTGACCTTTGCCATGTGGTCACCGGAGAAGAAGCAGGTCCGTGTGGTACCCGGCGAAACCGACCTTTGGATCAACTGCGAAAGTCATGATCCGGTCCTTCTCCGCGGCCCATCAGAGGATACACGGGTCTTGCTCACTCCTAGTGGCGCAGAGCTTTCGGTTCGCGTGTTCGGGGTGGATGCGATACCTCCGGACGTGGGGGTACGGATCAGCTTCAAATCCTCAACGGATGTCCCTCCTGGATCGGATCTTCCCAGCGAATCTGGGGCAGACCAATCGGGGATGTACGCAGCGATCTTGAAGAACATGAAGCGGGTGTACGCCGCTGAGGTCACGCTGATGCTGGACGACGCAGGGCAGGCCGAGGGGCGTCTGCATCGCCGCGGCGCTCAGTCGATCACAGTTGAACTGGTTCCGAAGACCAAGGCGATGCGTGACCAATGGGAGCGCGACAGCGTTCCGGTGGAGGGATTCTCGCCGAGGA
>JAJFFD010000079.1 GCA_021776805.1 Planctomycetota bacterium | reverse complement strand
ACGCTCGTCCATGACAGACGCCGAGATCGCAGTTCTCATCACCCTGATTGTCTACAAGGTCGTGCTCCTGGGCATCGGCTTCTTCTCGAGCCTGCGCACTCACAGCGAGGACGACTTTTTCTTGGCGGGCCGGGGCCTCGGCCCCCTGGTAGCGGCCATCTCCGCATCGGCAAGCTCCTCCTCGGTCTGGACTCTGCTAGGAGTGAGCGGCTTCGCCTACGAGTTTGGCCTTTCCGCCCTCTGGCTCTTCCCATCCTGTGTCGGCGGATTCCTCATCAACTGGTACTTGATCGGGCCACGATTGCGCCTGCACTCGGCGCGAACCGGGGCGATCACCCTCACCGACGTACTCGCCGGCGAAGGTGATCGGCCGGGAAGCCAGGCCATCCGCTGGGTGGCCACCTTGATCATCCTGGCCTGTCTGATCACCTACGTGGCCTCTCAGTTCGAAGGCGCGGGCAAGACCTTCGCCGAGACCTTCGACATGAGCAAGACCTGGAGCATTCTCCTGGGCAGCGTCATCGTCGTGATCTATACCCTGCTCGGCGGTTTCTGGGCGGTGAGCCTGACCGACACCCTGCAGGGCCTGCTCATGGCGGCGACGGCCCTGCTACTGCCGATTGTGGCAATGGTCGAGTTGGGCGGCTTCGCAGAACTCTGGCAGGGCATCCAGGCAGTAGACGTCCCGGGCTACACGAGCCTGATCGGCGATCGCGCCAGCTTGGCCGCAGGCATCGGGTTCGTTCTCGGTCTGTTTGGTATCGGCCTCGGCTACCCGGGCCAGCCGCACGTGGTCAATCGCTTCATGGCTCTGCGCGATGATCAGTCCCTGCGCCGAGCACGGGTTTATGCGCTGACCTGGGCGGTAATCGTCTTCGCGGGCATGCTCATCCTCGGCTTGACCGGCCGCTGTCTCTTGCCCAGCCAGGAGGATCACGAGGGCGTTTTCCTCGTGCTCACCAACCAACTCTTCTCACCAGTGGTCGCTGGGGTCATGATCGCCGCGGTGCTCTCGGCGATCATGTCCACCGCCGACAGTCAGTTGCTGGTGGCCGCCTCATCCGTGAGCCACGATCTGCCCTCGAAGAAGAGCGATGACAGGCACGATCTGAAACGATCACGCCTGGTCATTCTCGCCCTGAGTGCGGTCGCAGTCATCTCGGCGCTCTTCGCCAGCGATACCATCTTCAAGAAGGTCCTCTTCGCCTTCATAGCCATCGGCGCCGCCTTCGGGCCACTTCTAGTGGTGATTCTCTGGCGTGGGCCCGTGTCTGTGCGTCGCAGCCTGGCAGCCATACTGACGGGCTTCACCTCCGCAGTCGCCTTCTACTTCATTACAGATGTGGGCGGCATCGCCGTCAAAGGCACCTGGATCGAGAAGGTACTTCCCTACTTGTTGTCAATGACAGTTCTGCTTTGGCCTGACCGGAAAAACTCTGCATGAGAAAGACTCTCCTCAGTTGCCTCCTGCTGTCCATCTGCGCCTGCAGCAGCGCCCCCCAGCCCTACACAATCAAGGTCCTCAGCTACAACATTCATCACGGTGAAGGACTCGACGGCGAGTTCGACCTGCCGCGTATCGCAGCAGTCATCAAGAAGTTGGACCCGGACATCGTCGCCCTGCAGGAAGTCGATGTGCGCACGCAACGATCCAGCGGCGTCGATCAGGCCGAAGTGCTCGGACGACTCACGGGCATGGAGAAGCTCTTCGTGCCGGCCATGCGTTATCAGGGCGGGCTCTACGGCGAAGCCCTGCTGACGAAACTACCAATCCTGAATGTAGAGAAGCGCAGTCTGCCGGTCCCCATGGGCGGCGAACCGCGCGCGGTGCTCGAGGCGAAGCTACGCCTCGGTGATGGACTGAGCAGCATCACAGTCCTGGCAACGCATCTCTGTCATGAGTTTCCCGAGAATCGCGCCGCCTCCACCGAGTACATCGATCGCTTTCTTGCTAGCGATGATGCACAGCCGACTTTGCTGATGGGCGACCTGAACGCGCGTCCCGAGAGCCTTGCCATGAAGAAGCTCTGGGGGCGCTGGTCGGATGCCTTCGCCGCCGCCCCCGCGCCCACCTTCCCATCGATGGAACCGGATCGGCGTATCGACTACGTCCTCTACCTGCCATCGGACCGCTGGGAAGTCATCGACCAGCAGGTGCTGGTCGGCGAGGACGCCTCGGATCATTGTCCAGTGCTTGTCACGATCCGCCTGAAGGCCGCGCCGCCGACTACAAACTGATCAACGGACTAGTGACGGCCGCTCCAACTCAGCATCTGGGCTGCGAGATCCTGCGGATAGCTCACCTTCACGTCGCGGATCTCTCCTTTGTCGTCCCTGACCAGCTTGAGCTCCGGCTGCACGAAACCGGTCGCAGAGGGGAGGTTCAAGTCCGCGATCCGAGCCAGAACCTCCGCATGCAGGATCGGATCCACCTTGGTCCCGTAGGTCTCCACCAAAGCCTTGCCAGCCTCGAAGTCGCCGGTTGCCTTGATACGCATGTGCTCGGCCAATAGGCGACCACTGCCTTCGCGGAAGGCCGCCACACTGGTCACTCGGTAGTAGGTCTTGCCATCCCGCTTCTCCACAGCGATGGCCTCCGAATTCTCGATGAGCCAATGCACGATCATCTGCCGATTACGCATGTGATCCTCTTCGATCTGACCGCCAGGCACGACCCGCCGCAGCTGCACTAGAGCGTTGCGCGCATAGGACTCGTATTCTGCGAGCGCCGCCTCGGGATCAGGGAGAATGCCCATCTCCTGCATCTTGGGATCAGAAATCCAGTAGAGAGCGATGAGGTCGGCACGCCCTTCTTCAAGAGTGGAATAGTAGACGCCTAGACTATCCGCCGGGTTGCGGACTTCCGGGCGAACCTTGCCCGATGCGTGACCCACTACTTCGTGCAAGTTCGTGTGGGTATCGCTGGAAAGGGCGCTCCACTTCTTGGCACGGGCCACCTCTTCGGGAGACCAGGAGAATTCTCCCGCACTGCCACCGACGCTTGCCATTGCATAGCCCTCGACAACGTTGCTCAGATTGACCGACTTGCTGCCGAAGTTTTCACGGATGTCCGATTCGTTGGGGAGATTGATACCGATTGGTGTGATCGGGCCAGAGTCACCGGTCTCAGTGATCACCGAAATGGCACGGGCAGCGATGCCCACGACTTCCTTCTTCTTGAACTCATCCTCCCAGGGCATGCGGTCTTCAAACCACTGGGTTTCTTCGGCGAGCTTCTTGATGGCTGCCGTCTTGGGAAGGTTGATGAAGCTGACGATGGCCTCCCAGGATCCCTTCTGCCCACGAGCATCCATGTAGACCTCGATAAAGCCGTTGATCTGGTCGACTACCGAATCCGTATCCTCCACCCAGGCGATGTTGAAGGCACGCCAATCCACCACGGCGCCGGTCTGGTAGAAGCGGATGAGCAGACCTAGGGCCTTGGCAGTAGCTGGTGGCGCATGGGGAATGGCCTTCTCCAAGTTCGCGATGATCGCGGTGATCTCTTTGGCATAGAGCCCAGGGGGGACTCCCGCACCGTCACCGGCTCGATAGACCTCCTCCACCAAGACACCGTCCGCCTGTTTGGTCAGCCGGCTGTTGAGAGGGTTCTTCTCCTGAAAGCCGGCGAGGTCCGCAGTGCTGACTCCCACATACAGGTTATTGCTGCTGGCCAGCAGAGGATCCCTGCCCTCCCCCGGCGACTTGTTGGTTACCGAGATCTGATTCTCAGCATCGGTCATGATCCTGAAGAGAGGCTCGGACTCGATGCCGATCTTGGCACCACGAGTCTTGGCTGCCTTGACAGCCGCATTGAACTCGCCGCCAGTCAACTGCAGGATCTCCTTCCGCGTGCTGATGCTGTTGTGGATACCGTTATGCACCCAAAAGAGCTTGGTGTATCTCTCGATCTCGCGAGCGGTCTTCGGCGCCATCACCGCACGATTCACATACAGCTCCTCGAGCAGTTCGCGGATAACGAGATTGTGCTCGAACTTTTGATCCAGAAAGATGTCGCGGCCGGCGATGGCAGCCTCACTCAGGAAGTAGCAGAGGATCTTGTCGTTCAGGGACAGATTCTCGAAACCATCCGCGTAGAGCTGAGCGATCGCGGTGTCATCCACTCGCTCGAGCAGGTGGCGGCGACCCGCCTCGCTGCCGTTGGCGACTGTAGCAGGGTCGGCTGCCTGGCTCTGACAGCCGACAAGAATGCTGCCGACGAGGAGCGAGAGAAGGGAGGATCGTAGGTCGAGAATGCGCATGGCGAGTCCTGAAGGTCGGTGAACTAACGGTCAGTCTTGCAGTAGCGGTCGACCCAGTCGAAGAAAACCCGGTGCCAGAGGACACCGTTTTGTGGTGAGAGCACCCAGTGGCTCTCCTCGGGGAAGTACAAGAAGCGCGATGGGACTCCCTGAACCTGGGCGGCGGTGAATGCACCGAGCCCCTGGGGCAGGGGCACCCGGTAGTCCTTCTGTCCGTGGATTACGAGCAGAGGGGTATCCCAGTTCTGCACGTAGCGGTGCGGCGAGAATCGCCTGTAGTCAGCTTGCACCTCCGGGCTGCTCCAGAATGGACCACCGAGATCCCAATTGACGAAGAAGAGCTCCTCCGTCGACAGATACATGCTCTCTAGATTGAACACGCCCGCGTGGGAGACCATGGCGCAGAAGCGATCCTCCTCGTCATGTCCCATGAGCCAGAAGGTGCTGTAGCCACCGAAGCTGGCTCCAACCGCCGCCGTGCGCTGGCGATCGATGAAGGGCTCTTCGAACATACCGTCAGTGGCGGCGATCAGGTCCTGCATGGCCTGGCCACCCCAGTCACCACTGATCTGGTCGTTCCACTCTCGGCCGAAGCCCGGCAGACCGCGCCGGTTTACTGCCAGAACTACGTAGCCCTGCGCCGCCATCAAATGGAAGTTCCAGCGGTAGCTGAACCACTGCCCCACCTGCCCCTGCGGACCACCCTGGCAGTAGAGCAGCATGGGCCACTTCTTCGCCGGATCGAAGTCTGGAGGATAAACCACCCATGAGTGGATGCGCTTACCATCGCTCGCCTCGAACCAACGCTCCTCTACCTTCGGCAGCTCCAGGCGAGCGTAAAACTCACCATTCACATCGGTAACAGGCTCACCGGCAGAAACACGGGCCGGAAAACCCTGCGGCAATTGCACAATCTCGAAAGGCCTCTCGGTCTGCTGGCGCAGAGCGAATAGCGACTTGCCATCCGGGCTCGGCAGCGGACTGCCGAAGTGATAGCGACCTTCGGTGATCTGTATGGCCCTGCCACCCTCGGTGGAGATTCGATACAGCGGCCGAGTTCCATGCCGGTCCGAAGAGAAGTACAAGTGCTGTCCGCCAGGAGCCCAGACAAACTCATCCACCATCTGGTCGAAGCCCACAGTCAACTCGCTGGTCTCAGCGCTCGCCATGTCCCGGAGCATGAGCCGGTTGCGATCCGCTTCGAAGCCGCCACGGGCCATGCTCTGGAAGGCCAGTCGACCACCATCTTGGGAGAAGCTCGGGTTGATCTCATAGCCCGGCATGCCTTCGGTCAGATTGCGATGCTCGCCCCCCGCCACCGACACCAGGAAGAGATCCGAATTAGTGCTGCTCTCCGGATTGTCTACCCTCTTGGCCGCGTAGCAGAGCTGCTTGCTATCCGGAGACCAGGTAATCTGCTCGCCGCCACCGAAGGGCTTGAGAGGCGTGTCTACTCGCTCGCCAGGCATGAGGTCACGGGCCTCGCCACCGGCCGCCGACATGACAAAGAGGTGGCTGTAGGTCCCCTCCTTCCACTGGTCCCAGTGACGCACGAGCAGATCGTCGTAGAGGCGCGCTTTCGCCTGCGGCAGATCCGGATAGAGGTCGGTAACCTGCGGATCGAGCTTCACCTCGGAGGTGAAGGAGAACTGCGTTCCATCCGGGGACCAGGCAAGATTGGCCACGCCAGCAGGCTGGTGGCTGACTTGCACGACCACGGTCCCCTGGGCATCCATGAGGTGAATCTGGGGGTGGCCATTGCGTGATGCGAGAAAAGCGATCTGGGTACCGTCCGGGGACCAGCGCGCATTGAAACTACTTCCCGGCCGACTGAGGGTCTTGCTCTCGCCGCTGGCCAAGTCGAGGATGACGATCTGCGTCCTGCCGGCGTTGCCCGACAGATCGTAACTCCGCTGATGGTATAGCAGGCGCTTGCCATCAGGTGAGAGTTGGGGATCACTGATGCGTTGGAGCTGCCAGAGCAGCTCGGGACTCATGCGCTCCTGAGCTAGAGCAGGGAAGGAAACACAGAGCAGGATTGCCAGGCTGGGAAGGGATTTGAACATACGAGCTCCGCTGCGTTGCAGGTGAGGAGCCCCATGCTATCCAGGCCAGCAGTCAGAGCGAACGCGAATACTGCAGCGCACGCAGCGCCGCCTTCACCAGGCGCTCACGCTCGAGGCTCGGAGGCAAGAGACTTGCGGCGGTGAGCGCATCCTGATTACGCCCGCAGCGAAGTGCAACGTCGACGGCGGCTCGCAGGATGCTCACCTGCTCCTGACGGGGCGTCGCATGAATCCCGCGCAGGGGATCATGATCGACCATGCTGGCGATGAAGGCGTGCAGTGCCGGATCCACTCGCATCAACTCAAAACGGGTATGACCGTGGGTTGCTTCCGGTGTCGGACGCTTGCCGAGACTGATGAATGCCTCGACTCCTTGCCCGAAGTACTCCGCATCATTGCTGGCGGCGTAGTAGTCCAGGCAACGCCCTTCATCCAGGGCCTGCTGGTAGAGCTCACGCACCTGGCGTCGCTGCTTCCGCGTGAAGGAGTAGAGATGCACCTGATGACCGATTTCGTGGGCAAGGGTGTCGAAGCCGTGCTGCGCCGCCTCGTCCAGAGCTTCTATGCCCGTGGCCGCGCGTAGACCACCAATGCCACGCACATCGTCCCAGACCCGGCCGTCGAAGGTGCGCTTCCCACGGAGGGATGCACGAGCCCGCGCATCCGTCGTGCGCTGATCCTCGAGCAACAGGTCGTGCCGCCCACCCATGGCGACAATGCGCCCGAGGCGAGAACCGAAGAGGGCAAGAGCGCGCGTAGCCACACGCCGCCGGTCACCACGCAGGCCCTCGAACTGGGGCATGAACTCGTCCACCGGCAGCTTACCCAACTTTGGAGTCGGTAAAGCCGCCTGCAGATGCAGGAACTCCTCGGCGCTGCCCGCCATGCTGCTCGAAGCACGCATGTTGAAGAGAGTCTCGCCCAGGAGTCGATGGGCGATCGGATTGCCCGGATCTTCTTCCAGGCATCGAGCAAGAGCAGCAATGGCATCTGCATGGCGACCTCGCCTGGCCGCATTGACAGCCAAACGCAAGCTGGCCACTGGCAGGACATCTCGGGGTGGAGTCAGACCCGAGCCCAGTCGCAGGTGGGCTTCCTCATTGAGCGGATCGATGAGCAGGACGCGATGATAGATCTCCGCTGCTGCATCGTTCTGCTGCACACGAAAGAGTGCGGAGGCGTGGGCAGCAAGGAGGTCGGCTCCCGCTGGCATGCGTTCTGTGTCCTCGAAGAACTCGAGAATCTGCACCGAGTACTTCTGTGCTGCGGTGAACTGCCGTCCACGCAGGAGGGCGCGAATCCTGAGGGCGTGAGCACTCGGATCATCGAAGGCAAGACGCAGGGCTGCATCCGCATAGCGCAGGGCCAGCTCGGCGCGACCCTGGAGCAAATAGGAACGCCCCATTCCGAGGAGCGCCGAATGATCATCCCTGGCCACGGCCAATACTTGCCTGAAGATCTGCTGAGCACCGAGGGCATCCTCCGCCTCCAGCAGGGCATGTCCCGACTCGCGCAGGAAGTCGGTGGCAGCCCCCCTGTCCGCACTAGGACCAGGTGCCTGGGCACAGAGGCTCGGACTGAGCCAAAGGAAGATCAGGGTGCTCTTGAGAAGGCAACGCAAGTTCGGGAGGCAAGACCGGCTCCCCCTGCTGCGGCTCAAACGGCCGTGCCATGGCTGGATCGACTCCCGGCGAGAGGAGGCAACCCGGGCGTGAGGGACCCGTAGGCGTGACCGAGAACTCTACCACGCCATCCCGGATCGCGCCGCCGCTCCCAGTCAGCTAGGAAGGGCCGGTCAGGCCGCCCATGGCGGCCCCGGCCTCAGCCCCGAGATTTGGGGCCTCAGCGGACCGGGGGCCCGCCCAGAACCTCGAGCTTCTCGATGTCTATGGAGCGGAAGGACAGCTCATCTGCCCGGAAGCTCTTGCCATTGAGCCCAACCTCCATGCCATCGAAGATCCGCAGATTGTACCGCTGGGATGTGCAGGTCAGCATGAGGATGAGCTGGCCGGCCTTCTCCAGGCGCAGACTTGGCTCGCCGCGCAGGCCACCCGAGTCGTAATGCACCCAACCGGTGGCATCGAATCGACGCATGGGATCACTGATCTTCGGCTTGGCGATCTTTGGAACCTCAGCCGGAATCTCCGGCTCCTCGATCACCTCTTCCACCCCGCGGTAGAACTCGTCCTTTTCGATGGAAGCCTTCAGGCTACTCGCCTCGACGAAGAGAATGTCTTCCGCATCGATCTCGGTCAAAATCTGATCAAGCTCGAGCTTCATGGCAGCGTATTCGCGCTCGCCCCGTGGCTTGCTGAGCTCGGCTCGGAATTCACCACGCAGCTCGCCGAGTTTTTGCTCGCGTGCGACTTTGGCGGCGGCTTCCACCAAACGCTGGTGCACTGCGGCCACGGCCGTATCGATCTCTTCCTGGTGACGCTTGCCCATGTCCGCATAGGCCGCCTCCAGGGTGGCGATTTCTTCGTCTTCACCAAAAACCTGAAGCTTGTCCTTTGCCAGCCAGGCCTTTCCCGCCGGGTAGCGCACTCGCCACCACTCGCCCTCTTCACTGAGGGGCAAGAACTCGGTGCCCTTGGCAACAAATTCGACCGGCGCCTCGCCCGACACGGCCCGGCGACGGAAGGCGAGCTTGTTGGCGGTGCTGATGAGTTTGCCCCCGTCCAGTTGGCTGACAAACTTGCGGTGCACATAACCGACCACGCCAAGGGGCAGAATGACCTGACGATAGTCACCGTCGATCTCGCCAACCTTCACCACTTCGCCGCGACTCAGGCTGTCCTGAAAGGTCGGCGAAAGCTCAGTGGGAAAGCAGCGCAGCTCGAGCCCGTCTTCGGCTGCCTGTGCGTAGGCCACCTGCAGGACTCCACCTGCGCTCTGCTCCTCTACCTCCTGCGACGAGGTCTTGGGAGGCGTATTCTTCACGCTCTCCTCAACCTTTGTCTTAGTAGGTTCCTGTGCGCCGAGCCCCCCAATGAGGAGACCGGTGAGAAAAGTGACGCCCGAACCGCAAACGGGTTTCATTCTCACTCCCTAACTTGATTCACCCTGGCAGGCACAGCCTATCGGCCGCTGACCAACCTACCTGTGCCGACAATATATCGAGGAAAGGCCCCAGCTCAACGCTGACCTACAACATGTCGTAGAATTGGCCAGCTCAGGAGCGGACCCTCAGACCGAGGTTTTGCCTGACGCCCCATCCAGCCGATAGCATTCATGCAGATGTCACGTGCCTTCCTAGCCCTGCTGTTGCTCAACTTTGCTTCCTGCACCTACTTCTCAGGTGATTCGCGAGTCCTGGTGACCAGCGACCCAGCCGGTGCCCAGATCCTCGTCGATGGATCCGCAACCGGCTACTGGACGCCGCACTATGTGGACCTGGCCGGTCTCTTTGGTGGCAACCATGAGATCACTCTCCGCAAGAGGGGATTCGAGGATGAGACCAGAACGGTCTACCAGTACGACACGGCCTACACCTCTCGCTGGCTGGATGGCGGCGACACGGACACCTTCCTCTCCGCACCACTCTTCTGGACCATCGGCGACTTCATGACGCCCTTCGCCGTTCGCTGGCAGTACGTCCCGCAAAAGCTCTTCGTGACCCTCTATCCCGAGGGCGAGGCGCCCCTGCGGCAGACGGACGATAGTAACCAGTGAAGCGCCCGGCGGTCTTCCTCGATCGTGACGGTAGCCTGAATGTGGAGCGTGACTTCCTCCGCTCCGTGGCGGAACTCGAGATCCTCCCAGGTGTACTGGACTCACTGCAACGCCTGCATGCGGCAGGCTTTCTGCTCATCGTTCTGACCAATCAATCCGGCATCGCCCGGGGCTACTACGACGAAAGCGAACTGGCCCGGATCCACGAGGAGATGCACGGCCGCCTCGACGGTCTCCCCCGGGCCTATCTTCACTGCCCGCATTTGCCCGGCCTCGAGAACAGCCCCTATGGACGAACCTGCACCTGTCGCAAGCCGGCAGACGGGCTCCTCCGCCAAGCCTGCGAACTCTTCGAGGTGGATCTGGAGAGATCCTTCGTCGTCGGCGACAGTGCCCGCGATCTGCAGATGATCGGCGATCTGCCCCTGGGCGGGATCCTCCTGCGCTCGGGCAAGCCCTGGGAAGAAGAGCTCGCCAAACTCAGGGCAGCAGACAGAAGCCCGGACTTGGTCGCAGCGGATCTGTCGGAGGCCTGTGATTTCATCCTGGCCCCCCGGGCCTGAGCCCTACTCGCCGCGGGCGAGTTTCAGGCAGTACCAGGACAGAAAGCCGGTGATGGGTAGGAGGATCAGACCGACCACCGCCAACCAATTCGCCAACTCGTACTCGGGAAAGACGATGAGGCAGGCGGTAGCCAGTGCCGCCGCCAGTCCAAAGACCGTGCAATTGATGTAGAAGCCGAGGAAGGCGCCATTCAAACGGGTGCCCTCGCGCTGCGGTGTCTCGGTAGATCCGGCCAAGCCGAGAGAGTAATCCCGGACCGCCGATTTTGAAGGAACTGAGCGCGGTCCAGCGGGGGAATTGATCGCCCCACTTGCCTGCAGGCTCTCTTCCTGCCAGCCTCTGCCTGTGGCCAAGACTCTCGCCAGGCAGGTGCTCAAAGAAATCTTCACCCAACAGGGCCTCGAGACCCCGGCTGCGCCACCCTTGCCTGAGCCCGAGCTCTGTCAGCTGGATGCTGGGCAGCAGCTCCTGGCCACGGATGATCCGTCCTTGCTCGCTGCACTACAGAACCTGGCCACGCTACCCTCCCGAGACTGGCTCTCGAGTCTGAAGGCGCGGCTTCTGCGGGACTTCCCCGGCGCCCGATGGGTGATGCTCGCCAGGGATCAGCAGGAACTAGGGGCTCTGGCCTTGCAGCTCGCCGGCGGGCCCGGCACCGCAGCTGCCCTGCAGCTGGATGCTCTGGACTATCGCAGCCGTCGCGAGGATCTTTGGGAAGCCATCGCCAGTGCCGGCGATCGCGGCTGCTTGATCGACGAAAGCCGCAGCGCGTTCCGCCTCGCTGCAGGAGCCTGGTCACTGGGTGGCTCCAAGCAACCGGACTTTATCCTTCTCGGCCCGAGCATCGCTTCCGCCTGGCCTTGCGCAGCCCTACTCGCCTTCGGGTCGGATACGCAGGAGCCGACGACTGCCCCGGCACCACCCACTCTCCCGACCCAGGCCATGGCCTTGGCCAGCTTGCAGGCCCTGGAAACTGCCAGCATCCATCTGGCCCTGCAGGAAACTGGCGAAGCCCTACGGACCGCTGCCCAGGCTGGGAGCGCTCGCGAAAACCTGCGCATATCCCTCGCCGGCCCAGCAGCCGCCATGTCCTTCGTCTGCCAAGGGCAGGAGAACGCCGAGGCAGCACTCATTGCCCATCACCTGCAACTGGAGCTGCGCGCCCAGGGCTTGAACAGCGGCGGCGACCTCCTGCCCTGGGCCGACCTGCAGGGCGAGGTCCTGGCGACCACGATCCGCGGCATCGACGCAGCACTCGCGCGCATGCGCACCCTGCTCATCGAGCATAATTCCTATCTCTCCGGCGGCATCCCTTACGTCTTCCCCGGGGGCGATCCACGGCTTCGCGATCGTGGTGTCGCCCGCTATCGATATCCGCGCATGGCGGATACCAGGGTTGAAGCCGAGGGAGACAAGCTGGTCATCCGCTTCGGACCCTCGGAGATGGGCGAAGTCACTTCCTCGGGCTTCTACTTGCCCACGCTCCTGCGAGGCGACCTGGACCTACAGCTTTCCTATCGTCTTACGAGCTGGGATCCGGGGCCGGATTCCTCATGCATCGCGCTCTTCCTGCAGAACGAGGCCTCCACCGCGCGCTACTACAGTCAACGCATGTCCTCGGGCGGACCGGAGGACCCACATTGCGTCCTGGCATCCATGAACACAGTGCTTTCCGAGCAACATCCCACCGAGGGAATGGCCGGACAGTTTCGCCTCAGCCGAGAGGGATCCACTCTGCGCGCGTGGCATCGTTGTCGACCAACCGAGGAATGGTTGCTGCTCGCGGAAGAGAATGGCAAGTGCCGCGAGGACTTGATTGTCGGCGCCAAGATTTGGTCCAAGGTTCGGGCCGGAGAACTCGCCGCCGAACTACGCGACCTGCGTATCCGCGGAGAGATTCCCGAAGAACAGATTCCAAGCCTCGAGGCACGGCCAGATCCTCGCGGCAGTGATTCTGCCTAGGGCAGGTAGCGGGACAGACGACCGCCGAGGCGCCGAGTGACAAAGCGCGGCAAGTTTGACCAGATGCGCCGGTGGGTACTCAAAGCCGGGTTGCTCGGATTGAAGTCCGGCATGGTGGCATCATCGCGCAGCATCAGGTACTCATAGGAGAGGCTCTCGGCCTCGAAGCCCATGTGCTGCTTGAAGGACGCGGCACCGGTATCCTTGCGGCTCCGACCGAAGTCAAAGCTCTGGAAGCCTTCGTTCACGGCCCACTCCATCATCCGGCAGTAGATGAAATTGTTGACCCCGCATCCACGCAAGTCAAAACGCGAGCCCGAATAGTACGCATAGAGCACACCCTGAAAGGCAAAGCTCATGACCGCAGCTGCCGGCTTGCCATCGCGATCGCGCACCATGTGCAGGACGATCTGCCGACCGAACTCCTCGCGCAGAGCACAGAACCAACGATAGGGCAAGGGTGGCGAGCCCAGGCGGCGCTTGTCATCTGAGAAGAGTTCATAAAAGGACTGGTAGTCCTCGCTCTGCTCGAAGGTCATCTGATGCTTCTCAACCGCGCGACGAACCTCCGCGCGAGCACGCTTGGGAATACCTGGCAGAACTTCCTCGACCTTGCTCGGCAAGTCCTTGCGAAAGGTCACGTAGAGATCGCTCTTCATCCGCCTGCCTGGACGTTCTTCCAGGTGGCGTAGCTCAACGTAGCCTGCTCCGGCTTTCTTCCCCTGACGCTGCGCAGCTTCGAGCAGCAGCTCTTGAGCCTCCTCCGAATCGGTAAGGATCCCGCCGTAGACCGCATAGGGGATGCTGATCAACTGCTCCCCCACGAACATGCTCTTCACGTGCATCAAGGGCAACACTCCGAGCCAGCGGCGACCCTGCTCAACCACAAGGTCGTGCGGAACGTGATGGAAGGTCTCCTCCACGCAACGTCGCCAACCCGACAGGTGGAAAATGCTGCCGTGGGGATGCCGGCGCACGAAGCCGTCCCAGCGCGCATCCTCTCCTGGCAGAAGCTCTCGCACTCGCATGGGAGCATCCCCATAGGACTCGCTGGGGCCATCCTGGTCGGCTTCTTCGACCGGTGGTAAGCCACCCTCCACAAGGTCCTCGAGCTTGTAGTCGCGGATACTCCCGGACTGCGTAAAGATGATGATCTCGGCGACCAGACCAAAGCCGATCAATTGCACGCCAAAAGCCAGGGCGATAATGCCAAGAACGAAGATCGGCCGATCTTGAAGGGACTCGCCGTACCAGCGGTCGTAGAGGGGTTCGGCAACCATGGCCATCCCAACCAGAATCGACAGGAACCCGAGCATGCCGAAGAAGCGCAGGGGCTTCTGCCTGAACCGAGCCAGGAAGGTTATGGTCAGGATGTCGAGGATGCGGCGAAGATAGACGCCCACCCCGTAGAAACCCTGGCGTCCCTTCTCCTCCCGGTGCCGGACCTTGACCTCGACCACGTTGAAGCCCTGGCGCTCTGCCAGCACCGGTAGGAAGCGATACATTTCGCCGTAGACGCTCACGTCCTGCACAACTTGGCGCCGCATGCCCCGGAGTCCTGAGTTCAGGTCGTGGAAGCGAATCCCCATGAGGATGCGCAGGCACCAATTGAAAACCCGTGACTGCAGACGGTTCAGCCAGGGATCGACTCGCGGATGCCGCCAGGTGGTGACGAAATCCGCTCCGCTCTGCAGGGCCTGCACCACCTTGATGAGATCATCGGGCTCACACTGAATGTAGGGGGGCGCATTGAGGATCAGCTCACCGCGGGCACGAGCGACTCCCGCAGAGAGGGCGATCGATTCACCCAAACCGCTGCCTTGGAGATGAACCACCTTGATCGGGTGGTGGTTCTGCATCTCATCGAGCTCTCTAGCCAGCGCGCCGCGGACACCATCGAGGACAAAGACCAACTCGAAGTCCATGCCCTCATCTTCGAAGGGCTTGCGGTAGCCTTGCACCAGTCGATCCACATCGATGTCTGGATTGGTAACCGGGATCACCACCGAGACAACCTTCGTAGTCCCGCTCAATGCACCGCCTCCAAGCTGGTCACGTTGGTCCTGCCTTGGAAGAAGCCGGATACACGCAACTGTAGTTCGGCCAAGAAGCCGAGCAGAAAGATGTTGGCCGAAACCAGCAGAGTCACCGCTGCCGCCGCTACGAACTGAGTCACGACAACGTCATTGAGTGACACCGCTCCGCTGCGCTCAAACTTGAAGAAGGCATGTACGAAGAGCACGGCAGAGACGATGGCGAGTGGAATGGAGCAGAGCGTGAAGGCGCGAATCGGGTGCGCCGAGAACTGCACCAGCATCTTGATCACCAACAGATCCGCCAAGACTTTGAAGATGCGAGTGAGACCATACTTCGACCGACCATGACAGCGCGGATGGTGGCGGACGGGTAGCTCTGAGATCCGTGCACCGACCCCGACACCCAAAGCTGCGATGAAGCGATGCATGTCCGAGTACAGATGCAAGCTACGGATAACCCAACTGCGGTAGGCCTTCAGCGAACAACCTGTGTCGTGAATCGGCACCCTGGTGGTCCAGCGGATCAGCAGGTTGGCGAACTGCGAAGGCAGAAGCCTGGTCAACCATGCGTCCTTGCGATTCCGTCGCCAACCACAAACCACGTCATAGCCACGGTCCAGCTCCTCGAGCAGACGAGGGATATCTGCGGGATCGTTCTGCAAATCACCATCCATGGTGACCACCACCGATCCCCGAGCATGGTCGAAGCCCGCTGCCATTGCCTCACTCTGCCCACAATTGCTGCGCAGCTGTAGACCGCGCAGGTGTGGATCCTTCGTCGAGAGCTGGCGCAACAACTCGCGACTGCCATCGGTACTGCCATCGTCGACGAGAATGATCTCGTAGCTACGTTCCAAACTGCGCATGGCATAGGTCAATGCCTCGTGCAGGGGCGTGAGGTTCTCAACCTCGTTGTACACTGGCACGACCACGCTCACTTCGATGGGTAGATCGAGCCCATCGTCGATTCTTGGCATGAGGCTTAGAGACATCGCGCTAGACAAATCTTAGACGGGGGCAGGGACAGCGGCGGAGACTTTCGCTGGAACAAGACTCACCGGCCCGGGATACGGACCGACAGGAGGGCAGGGGACTTCCCGTGGCTAGATCCATATCCAGGTGACCACCGTCCATAGGGCAACTGCGATGAAGCCGAGAAGCAGCAGGTTAGTGCCGATATGGTCCCGGCTCCGACGCCGAAACCCTGGTCCCTGCAGGAGACCGCCGATGGACTCATCAAGGCTGCTGCTCGCCCGCCGATAGTCGCCGCTCTCGATGGCATGGAGAACTTCGCGAACCTGTGCAGGGAGTTTCGCTGTCTTGTCCGCTTCGTCTTCGAGGAGGTCCTCAACCGTCGGTCCCTTGAACTCGCGGATCAAGCGCACTTCCGGCGGGTTGGTCGGCGCCGTCTCGCTCGAGCCAGCTGGCAGCAGTCGGAGATTGGCAACCTCAGCCGTGGAATCCGCGGAAACGGCGCAGACATCCCCATCACCATGCGTCGCTCCGCATACCTCACAGACCTTGGAGAGCCCCCCCATCCTGTCCTTATCGGCAGCTCGGTGGCTTTGGCTTCCAGACAGGCTCCCTTTCCCGGAAGCATTCTGTCACCTACCCTGCAAGTGCATCTGAGGCACGACATCGATGGAGCATGCGCGGAGAGTGGCGGTCATCCAAGCCCGCGAGGGGGATCTGGTGCCCAGGCTGCGTCGACTTTCACCACAGCCGGAAGTTCGCAGCTTCGAGAACCTCTACCAATCCGCCGCCGAACTCATCGCCTTTCGCCCGGAAATCCTCTTCCTCAGCGCGGGGGACCTGCATGAATCCGACCTAGGCGCCCTCCGCCTCCTGCGCTCGGCTGTAGAAGAGCTAGAGCTCGTCCTGCTCTTGTCCGAGGAGGGTGAAGTCGAGGCCCGGGCCCTTGCGGACCGACTCAATGCATCCATCCTGGTCGAACCCTGCAGCGAGCGTCAGTTGGCGAGCCTGGTCCAGGATCCGGGCCAAAAGATGCGCCCCAGCAACCCGGAGTACTTTCTGGATTTGACCCGCGGACTCGCCGATGCCATCAACAATCCGCTCCTCTTCGCATCCGGTCACCTGCAGCTCCTCAGCCTCCGGCATGCCGAGCCGGAGGACTTGGAACAGATTCGGGCCATCGCGTCCGCTCTCGCCGAGATCACCGCAGCGGTTGAAAAGCTGAGCTTCCTCAGCCAGGGCCAGACGGGCAGGCGAGTTCTGCTACTGCGCGATCTCCTGGAGGAGGCCATGCAGGCGCTCTCGCTCTCCCCGGATATCGATACGGCAGAGGGATTGGAAGACGCGGCAATCTGGGGTGACCGAGAACAACTCCTCCTCGCCTTCAAGGAGTGCCTGGCCCTGGGCAGCGAACTCAGCGAAACCCTGCAGGTTGGTATCAGAGCCAACCAGAAGGGCTTGCAGGTTGAGGTCCGCATGCGAGGTGACTTCGTGCCAGCTTGGCAGCTACCGCGTACCTACGAGCCCTACTACGCTTCGCGAGCAATGCGCGGTAGCAAGCACGGCCTCGCTCTCTTCCTGGCCGAGGCCATCATCCACAATCATGGCGGGCTTGCGCTTGTGGATCGACCGGAAGCGCGCTGTCTCCGTCTCGTGCTTGGCTTGCCTCCGGCCTAAGCGGAAGCTGTCGAATCATTCGACACTTCACCTGCTCACTAAACCGTCCTTGGCGCCCGATAAGACTGCTGGGCTTGTCCACTTTTTGCCCCACGCGCTCAACTGCCGCAACATGCCCAGAATTCTAATCATCGACTCGGATCCCCAGACCACCAGCTGGCTTAGCGGAGCCCTGGAAGAGTTTGGCTTCGAGGCGGAGACCCTGAGTGACCGAGCAGCTGGCGCCACCCGACTGACGCGAGGTGACATCGATCTGGTCATCGCCGAGCTACCTACCACCGAGCAAGACACGCGTGGATTCGTACAGGGACTGCGTAGCAACAACGCGGGCACAAGAGTCATTCTGAGCTCGGCCTTCGGAACCGTGGAAGATGCCGTCGAGGCCATGCGCTCCGGCGCCTCCGATTATCTGAGCAAGCCATTTTCCTGGGAGCAGGTCCAGATCGCCGTCGAAAGATGCCTCGAACGCGTGCAGCTCGAGAGTGAGAACAAGGCGCTCAAGGCCGCCTTGGATGATCGCCTCCGCTTCAGCAACTTGGTTGCCAACAACGCGAAGATGCAGGCGATCTTCAAAACCGTCAATGCCGTCGCAGCGACGCGAACGACGGTACTGCTGACCGGCGAATCTGGTACCGGCAAGACCCTCCTGGCACGGGCCATCCACAGCGCCTCGCAGCGCAGGGATGAACCCTTCATCGAAGTGAATTGTGGTGCACTTCCCGAGAGCTTGCTCGAATCTGAACTCTTTGGCCACGCCAAGGGTGCCTTCACCGGTGCCGTGCGCGATCGAGAAGGAAAATTCGCAGCAGCGGACAAGGGCACGATCTTTCTCGACGAGATCGGCACATCCTCTCCGGGCTTCCAGGTCAAACTCCTCCGCGTTCTGCAGGATCGAATCATTACGCGAGTTGGTGATAGCAAGAACATCGAAATCGATGTCCGCGTCATCCTGGCCACCAACATCGACCTGCAAAAGGCCGTCGAAGAGGGCAGTTTTCGAGAAGACCTCTTCTATCGCATCAATGTGGTCCCCTTGGAGATGCCCCCACTCCGCGATCGAACCGGTGATATCGGACTCCTTGCCGAGCACTTCCTGCGCCGCTTCTGCGATGAAACCGGTAAGCAGATCCATAGCTTCACCCAGGCTGCCATGCATTCCCTCATGGCCTGCCCATGGCCGGGCAATGTCCGACAGCTAGAAAACGTCGTCGAGCGAGCCGTTGTCCTTTGCGAAGGCGACACCATCGACTCGGAGGATCTGCCCACCGACCTGCGCGGCCCTCTGCCCCACGAGATCACGCCGGAATCCCTGGTCGCTGGGGACAGCCACCTGCTACCTCTGAAGCAAGCGCTCGAGGCCCCGGAGAAGCTGCTCATAGAGCGAGCTCTACAACATCATGGGGGCAACCGCCAGGCGACCGCATCAACCCTCGGAATCAACCGCAGCACTCTGTTCAACAAGATGCGCAAGTTCGATCTCCTCTGATAACCTGCAGGCTGAAGATACTAGTATCCGCAAATGCTGCGCCTTATCTGGAAGACCCTGGCGACCCTGACTCTGCTTGGCCTGCTGTATGTAGTCGGCCATGCAGCCTCGGGAATGTCCGGTCCCAGAGAAACCTATCAGCAGGCCCGAGAAGCCTATGCTGAGGGCAGCATTAGCGAGAGCATTCGCCTGCTGAACAACGCTGTCGAAGCACTCGATCCTGGCGAATCACCGGAGCTTCGGGCAGATTTTCTCCGCCTCCGAGGGGATGCCTTTTTGCGCATCAATGATCTGCCATTGGCGATCGAGGATTATCGCCAGGTCCACGCACTCCGACCTGAAGACAAGCAGATCAATACAGACCTGGCCTACAACCTGATCCAGAATCGGCAGCCGGAAGACGCCCTGATCATCACGGCGAATTTCCTGGAATTGGATCCCGACTACATGCGCATGCATGAGCTGAGCGGCGAAGCCGAGCAGATGATCTACCAGGCGATGATTCAAGACTTCCGCAGCCAGCTCGACTTCGATCTTGGCCCGCGCGCTCTCGCCAAAGCCATCGAAGCCATTCGCCCCTGGCTCTACCGTGACGACCGAGACCCGGAAGCG
>JAJFFD010000078.1 GCA_021776805.1 Planctomycetota bacterium | reverse complement strand
CGTCTCGTAGTACTCGCTGCCCTGGCAGGAGAGATCCGTCCATCCCAGGTCGTCGACGAGGACGATGATGAAGTTGAGGGGCTGGTTCTGCCGGTCAGAACAGCCGAGGAGGGTGAGGCAGAGAGCGATGCTTAGGATGCTATGCATGGATCGATCAATGCTGTCATCGGGAGCCAGTAGTACGCAGCAGACCGCTCGCTGCGAGCTTGCGCAGGATTTCGTCGGCGATTGCGCGTGGCTGAGAACTCGTCGACGGATCCTCCAGCCTGCGAGTGCTGGTCCAGACCGGGGTTAAGCTTGAGGCATCCAGGACACTGACGCAGATCGAGGCTGACTCAGGGTCCGGACTTGTCAGCGTGATCACTGCGTCAAAACCACGATCCTCCAGTTGCCGGCGCAGCTCCGCCTTGTTCGCCATGGGCCTCAGCTGGGGAAAGGCCATGTTGGCGGGCTGGGCAGCGACAGCACGCGCGACCAGGGCGTCGACGAAGGTGCTCTCCTGGCTGATCTGCATGTTGCGTTCTGTGTACTGGCCGAGCACGAGATAGTTCGTGTAGGGCTCGGCGCGTCGTAGGCCGGTCCAGTCCGGATCCATGTTGTGCGCAGTCTCGGTTGAGCAGCTGACTGCTGTCAGGGCGAGGGCGAGGAAGGCGCCGGTCATGGAGGAGATCCGCATGACCAGACTGTATGCGAGGAATTCGCGGCCCTGACATGCTTTCAGATCTCTGCAAATTCTTTCCAGAATCCCTTACAGCCTCCCCTGCAAGAAAACGCCTCAAGGGTGACTCGACAGCAATTGCCAGCCAACCGACGATAACCCGCCATGGTCTCCCATCAGGACGATCCAGAATCCTTCGACGCTGCCCGTGAGCTCTTCGACCAAGTCTGCAATCTGCCCCCCGACGAGTGCAACCTGCGCTTGTCCGCCGTCGATCCGGACCTGGCGCAGTTCGTGCGCGAGCTTCTGGCCGAGGATGCGGTGAGCATGCAGGGACTGGATTCGCCGCCCATCGCAGCTAGCTCCCTGTCTGCGCGTGCAGGCATGCCCCTGCCCGAACGCATCGCCAACTTCTCCATCGTCGAGAGCATCGGCGCCGGCGGGATGAGCACGGTCTACAAGGCCCGCCAGGATTCACCGGACCGCATGGTGGCACTCAAGATTCTGCGCATGGCGACGGGGAGCGAGGATGCCCTGCGCCGCTTTGAGCATGAGGCCCAGATTCTCGGCTGGCTCGAGCATCCGAATATCGCCCGCATCTTCGAGGCGGGAACCGCGGACACTGGCCACGGGGTCCAGCCCTACCTGGCCATGGAGTTGATCGAGGGGCAAGCGATCACCCGCTTCGCGAAGCAGCGAGATCTGGACCTGGCTGCGCGACTGGAATTGCTCGCCAAGATCTGCGATGCCGTGCACTACGCGCACCAGAAGGGCGTTATCCACCGCGATCTCAAGCCAGGCAACGTGCTGGCGGACGCCCGTGGCGAACCCAAGGTCCTGGACTTCGGCATGGCGCGGGCGACCTCTGCGGAGGAGATGCTGTCGAGCATGCACACCATGGAAGGGGCGCTCATCGGCACCCTGCCGTACATGAGTCCGGAGCAGTTCGGGAAGGATCCCTCTGCCGTGGACACCCGTGCGGATGTGTACGCCCTGGGTGTGATCGGCTACGAGCTTCTGGCGGGAGTCTTGCCCCATGACGTCATCGGCCGCAGCGTGCCGGATGCGGCTCGAGTCGTGGTCGAAGACGAGCCCACCAGTCTCGGTCTGCGCGATCGCAGCCTACGCGGGGACGTGGAGACCATCGTCGGCAAGGCCATGGCCAAGGAGAGCGAGCATCGCTACGCCTCCGCCGACGAGTTCGCTTCGGACATCCGCCGCTTCCTGCGGGATGAACCGATCATCGCCCGCCGGCCTACGGTCTGGTACCAGGCGCGGAAGTTCGCGCGCCGGAATCGCGCCTTCGTCGGTGGCCTGGCAGCTGTGTTCGTGGCTCTGGTCGCCGGGATCGTGGTGAGCACGGCGCTGTACTTCGAGAAGGAAGAAGAGCGGCGAGTCGCGGACGATGCTCGCGAGCTGCAGGAGGAGGTGATGCAGCGCTTCGTCGAGATTCTGCATGCACCGAATCCCTGGCGGGACGGGATGGACGTGCTCATGGTCGATGTGCTCGACGGGGCGGTGGAGCGTTCCAAGGATGCCTTCCTCGACCGACCGGCCATGCGTGCCCAGTTGCTGGCCGCCTTCGGAAACACTTACTGCGCGATAGGACTGAATGATCGTGGCCTCCCGCTCTTGGAGGAGGCTGCGAGATTGCGCGAAGCCGGGGACGATCGCCTGTCTGCGGTTTTGGCGCGGGCATCACACGCCTACAGCCTGGCGAGATCCGGAGATGCGAGCGCCATCGCCACCATGGAGGAGATGCACGCCATCTTGGAGGAGATGGCTGCGCCCGGGGCGGAGCGCGCTCGCCTGGGCGCTCGATTGGCTGAAATCCTGCAAGTGAGGGGTCGCATCGCCGATGCGGAGGTCTACGCCAAGTCGGCCATCGCCCTTTGCGAGGGGAAGGATGAACCGGCCTACGCTGGCCCTGCCTTCATGTCTTGGAAGGCCCTGGGTGACTTGCAGATTCGATCCGGAAGATTCGCAGAGGGCCGGGTCAGCCTGCAGCGAGCCCGCGAACTGGCGGCCGCTACCGTCAGCGGCGAGGCCTTTGAGATTCTGACCATGAACTCCATGGCCATCGCGCATGCGAATCTGGGAGAGACCTCCGAGGCCATCGCTCTCATGGAGGAGATTCGCCCACGCATGCGCGCCCTCGGTGCGGAGCGGCACGCCTACTACGCGACGCAGACCTCGAACCTTGCCGCCATGGAGGGCAGGGCGGGCAATCATGAACGCGCTCTCGAGCTCTTCGAGGAAGCTCTGGATTTGAATCGAGAGATCCGTCCGGGACCCGATCGGAGCGAGGCGATCGCCCTCAGCAACGTGGCGGATGTGCTGAGAGAAATTGGGCGCAGCGAAGAGGCCTTGGAAAAGGCCCGCCAATCCGTCGACATGTTGGCGCAGACGGTCGGTCGAGAGAGTGTTCGCTATGCAGGCGGATTGACCAGTCTCGGTTTGGTTCTCATCGAACTCGAGGACTGGGAAGAGGCCGCGGCCGCCTATGCAGAAGCGGTCGAAGTCAAGCGCAAGGATGCCCCGGATCATCCCTCGCTGGGCAAGAACATCGCTTCTCTGGCCGAAGCGCGCCTGGCCCTCGGTGATTGGGAGGGGGCGGCGCAGGCGGCAAGGGAGGCGCTCGAGACCCTGGGTCGTACTGCGCCCGATTCTGCCGATGCCCTGGTCGACGCGGGCAGCAGCGAGGCTCTGGCCCTCGCGCTCGGAGATCAAGTCGATCGGGCCGCGAGCCTGGTGAAAGAAGTCGAGCAGCAGGCACGCGATTCCCTCGCCGAAGACGATCCCCAGCGTTTGCGCGCCGAGGCCGCTGCGGGTTTGATCCAAGTCCTCGCCGGCGAACAGGAGGCCGGTTGGGCGCGCTATGAGGCGGGGGCCCGGGGATTGGCGGCGGTCGAGACGCCCGGCAACCGAATCGGGGATCGATTGCGCAGCCTTGCCGAGATCGTTCGCAGTCGCAAGGGATAATGCGGGTACCGGTCCCGGTGGATACACTCGGGCCGTGAGCGAGGACTCCGAGCGTGACGAAGATCAGCGAATTCTCGAATCCCTGGCGGGTGACCGGGACGGGGTCGATGCGAAGGAGCTGGTTGATCTGGTCTACGCGGAGCTACGCAACCTTGCCGAGCACATTCTCGCCCAGGAACGTAGGGACCACACCCTGCAACCGACGGCCCTGGTGCATGAGGCTTGGATCCGCCTGGCTGGCGATGCGCGCTTTGCTGATCGCAAGCACTTCTTCGCCAGCGCCGCGCGAGCCATGCGCAACGTGCTGGTCGATCACGCCCGAGGCAAGCGCCGGGTGAAGCGCGGCGCCGAATGGCAGCGGGTCGAAATCGATCCTGAGGTCAGTCCCCCGGGTCATGATTTCATCGACTTGATTGCCCTGGACCAGGCCCTCGAGACCCTGAAGGAGCGCTCAGAGCGGCAATGCCTGATTGTGGAGATGCGCTTCTTCGCTGGCTTCACGGTTCCGGAAGTCGCGCAGCTGATCCAGGTCTCCGAGGAGACTGTCGCCCGTGACTGGCGCTTCGCACGGGCCTGGCTGGCTCGTCAGCTGAAAGCTGAGGATTCGCTCTAGGCAGCTGTAGAGCCCTTCCCAGCGGGTGTTCGGGGGCAGAGGCGTCTTTTCCGCAGAATCCCTTACAGGGCTCGGCGGGTTCCGTCGCTTCTCGGGCAAGCCCACGAAGACGGGTCCTTCGACTCGTCGGCAGGAGCACACAATGAAACCTTCCAAGCAGCACCCAGCACATTCATCTCGCCCTGCCAGCACTGCCAGCTGGGCTCTCTCCAAGTCCTTCGGCCTGGGGCTCCTCAGCCTGGCCCTCAGCGCCTGCGGCGGCGGTGGTGGTGGCGGTGGTGGCGGCACGGGCTCCATCGGCGGCGGGAAGGCATTGAACGAAGGCTCCTTGTCAGTGAGCGACTTCGACTACAAGGACGAGCATGCTCCAGGCTTCCACCCCCTGGGAGACGACTCCTTCCGAGTCTTGGCACGGGACGAGCTCTTCACCATCTTCTCCAAGCCGCGGGGCGGGAACTTCTTCGAGTTGCGCGAGGATCCGGAGGCGGGCTACGGCAAGGTGAACGAGATCGGCAGCTTGTTCTCGTCCTCCGAGTCACTCCGCGGGGCCGTCAGTGGCCAGATGGACGAGGACGTGGAGGATGAACTGCTGGTCGCTGTGACGAGCGACGCGGGCAAGAAGCTACAAGTCGTTCAGGTCGATCGCCTACCCACTGGGCAGTACCAAAGAACCCCGCTGCAGACGATTCCCTCCGCAGCCTGGGCCTTCGCGGATGCCCGCGTGTCCCTCGGAGATCTCGATGGAGATGGCCGCCAGGAGATCATCGTCGTGGCCCGCTCGGGAGCCTTCCAGAAGTCAGCCGCTGCCGGTCAGGTCTGGGCCT
The DNA here is from genome assembly GCA_021776805.1 of Planctomycetota bacterium. Classification (GTDB taxonomy): domain Bacteria; phylum Planctomycetota; class UBA1135; order UBA1135; family UBA2386; genus JAJFFD01. The sequence goes on along the minus strand of JAJFFD010000078.1, from coordinate 5,159 downwards.
TCGATCATCCGGAAGACGGCGGGGGTCAGCTGCTCAGCTATGCGCGGAATGCCGGCCATATCGACCTCTTCGGTCTGCCCATCGATGTAGATGGGGACGGTGACAAGGAACTGGTCATCGGCATGAGCGGCGATACGACCTCATCCGGTCGCTACGTGATTCGTCTCTACGACCTGGAAGAAGGCAAGGCGACCATGACTCAGCGCCATGGTTGGGTGTACTTGTTCTCGGGCACCGACCACCGGGACAGCCGCGCCGTGGTGGGGGACTTTGATGCGGACGGCAACGAGGACCTGGCCTGGGTCGGATACAAACTCAACAGTTCCGCGGGTCGCTCCGAGTTCTCCATCAAGCTCTTCGAGTGGCTGCCGACGAAGAGCTGGAGCCAGTACGCGAACTGGTCCCTCATCGACTTCTACTCGACTGCGCAGGCTCCCTGGAACTGGGCGATCACCGCCTTCTCGCCATCGATCGGCAGAGATGATCTGGCGGTGATGCATGTTTCAGGTGGCGACTACAACTACACGGCCCTGCACTACGATCGGAACTTGTCGCGTTTCAGCTATCAGTTGAAGTCGGTTGACCGGCGCCTATCAGGGCAGTCGATCTCCCTGGCCGCCAGCGATGTGGACTCGGACGGCAGTCAAGAGGTGCAGATCGGCATGCTCTACTACGGGACGACCAACGGCTATCTGGACTACGGCTACATGGAGCACGGGGATCAGGCGGAGCTGGTCTGGCAGGATCGCATTGCCATCGGCACCAGCCCGACGGCTTCGAGTTCGCATCCCGCGCCCGTGCTGGTGCCCGGTGACTTCGATGCGGACGGTTTCGCCATCCGGCACACGGGCAGGCGTTCTCCGAAGGTCGGCGATCCCATCCCGATCGCCGTGTTGAGCGCACCGCCTACCGTCGATGGGATCAGCCAGAACTACGACGACACAGAGAGCTCCTATGAGACCGGAGTGACCCAGGGCGAGAGCATCGGTGTGACCACGCATTCTGCGGTTACCTACTCGGCGAGCGCTGGATTCGACCTCTTCGGTCTCATCGGAGTCGGTGGTCGGGCGTCCCTGCAGAAGGGATTGGAGAAGACGGAAACGAGCAGCCAGCAGGAGTCCATCGTCCGGGGTCACCGCGGCGCTTATGACGCGGACGTGATCATCTTCCAGGGGACTCTATACGAGACCTATGAGTACATGATCATCGCGTCTTCGGATCCGACGGCCATCGGCAGCCTCATTAGCTTGGACATTCCGATCGATGCGAACACCTACAACTGGACCGTGGATTACTACAACTCCACGGTTGCTCCGGAGGATCAAATCGGCAAGGACGTGCTGACCCACACGCCCGGAGACATCCAGACTTACCCGCGAAAGAAGGATCTCGACGGTATCCTGGACGGGCATGTGCACTGGGACTTCCCGGGTACGCAATCAGTAGGCCAGGGCAAGGCCAGCGACTACCAGTTCGTCTCCTTCGTCGTGGAGAAGGCCACCGAGGAGCAGCGCACGATCACCAAGGGCTATGGGGGCGGACTGAGCTTCGGCATCAGTGTCGATGCGGACCGAGAGGATACGGAAGGCGCTACCCATGGAGTGTTCTTCGCCTCAGAAACCACCTTCGGAGCTGACGTCGGCAAGATCGAGGATCCGGTGGAGTATCGAGCATGGAACTACAACTGGGGCTTCTCCATCCAAACAGTCGGGCGCAACGCTGATGCTGACAACAATCCCGGCGGCTACAGCAGCAGGAAGCACAGCTTCAAGTATCTGCGCTACTGGGCGGAGCCGACGGGAACCGGGTATTGATCCTGCTTCGGCCTTGCCCGGCCGTTCATTCGGCGATTTAGGCCTGGACCTGGCGCTCGTCTTGACGCGGCCAGGGCCAGGCTAGAAGCTGCTGGCTCACCGGCGTTCCATTTGGCGGCCGGTGCCTGACCACACTCAGGATTGATCATTGATCGGCCAGCAAATTTCGCACTACTCGATCCAAGAGAAGCTTGGTGAAGGGGGGATGGGGGAAGTCTTCTTGGCGGAGGATCTGGATCTCAAGCGCAAGGTCGCCCTCAAGATCCTGCCGCGAGAAGTTGCCGATGAGCCTGATCGCCTGGCTCGCTTTCGCCGCGAGGCGGAATCCCTGGCGGCGCTCAATCATCCCAACATCGTCACCATCTACTCGATCGAGCAGGCCGACGACCTGCATATCCTCACCATGGAGTGGGTGAAGGGCAGAGGTTTGGAGCAGTTGTTGTCTAAGCAGGGATTACCTCTCGACCAACTACTCGAGATGGCGGTCTCCTTGAGCGATGCCTTGGAGGCGGCGCATGAGAAAGGGATCACTCACCGCGATCTCAAGCCTGCAAACCTGATGCTTACCGAGGACGGGCGCCTCAAGGTGTTGGACTTCGGTCTGGCCAAGTTTCGACGCGAAGGTCAGAGTCGGACGTCTTCTGACCGTGACGCTTCGCTGTTGACCCGCGAAGAGATGATCATCGGCACGCCTCCGTACATGTCCCCCGAGCAGATCGAGGGTGGCGATGTGGATGGTCGGTCCGATCTGTTCTCTGCTGGCATCGTCCTCTACGAACTCGCCTCTGGTCAGCGGCCATTTCTCGGCAGGAGTTCAGCGGCGGTGATGTCGGCGATTCTCAGCCAAACTCCGTCGCCGATCCGCCAACTGCGCAAGGACCTGCCGCCCGAGCTCGAGAGGATACTGAGCTCCTGTTTGCAGAAGGAGCCGGTGGAGCGATACCAGACTGCTCTTGACCTGAAACGTGATTTGCAGACTCTGCGCAATGATTCCGGCGATCGGGTTGGAGGCAAGGTACCGAACTTGCAGGGAGCGAGGTTGTTCCTGGTAGTCGCTGGTCTCACCTTGATTGCTGGTCTCTCCGTATGGCAGGCTTGGTTCGCAGGCAGTCCCAGCGAGCGGATTGGAATCGCGGTGATGCCTTTCGACAACAAGAGTGCTTCTGAGGACGCCTGGTTTGCTGCGGCGATTACCCAGGGGGTGGCAGATCGGCTGAGTTCCGTCGAGGGGTTGATTGTGCGCCGTCCACCGGTGCACTGGAAGGAGAGGACCCCCGAGGAGATCAGGACAGAGATCGGCGTCGACTATGTGCTCCGGGCGGAGGTTTTTCTCGTGGATCAAGGGGAGAGTCGCCAAGTCATTGTCACGCCTGAATTGACGCTCGCCATCGATGGCTCCCTAGCGGGAAGTTCAACCCTCCGGCGCGCCATTCCGAATAACGACGAGCTCTTTGAGGTGCATCGATCCTTGGCGAATCAGATCCTCGAAGGGCTCAGCGTTGGACCGCGCGGACTGCTAATCGCGGAGGCCGCGGCATCACCGACGCAGAACACGGAGGCTCTGAACCACTACCTGAAGGGGAACTACTTCTACGGCAAGCGCGACGAGGCAAGCTTGAAGAAGGCCGCCGAGCACTACGAGCAGGCGGTGGAACTCGATGATGGCTTTGCCTTGGCCTACGCGGGACTTGCGGCGATTCCAGGCACGCGGGCCTGGTACGGTCTCCTCGACCCTGCGTCTGCCTATGAGCAATCGAAGCAGGCCACCGAAATGGCTGTCGCTGCCGGCCCGGATCTGCCTCAGGTGGTGGTCATGACAACCACGCTGCATCCCTACTATCTGGACACCGAGGAGGCTGTGCGCGCCTTTCGCCGGGCGATCGATCTCAGCCGCAGTCTTGGAGTCCCCTATCCCACCGCACACCAGTGGCTCAGCTACCCACTATCTTGGGCTGGTCGAGACGAGGAGGCTATCCAGACGCTGATGGTTGCACGGGAGCTCGATCCAGTATCGCCAATCATCAGTACCTGGCTCGGTCTCACCCACTTCTTCTTTCGTAGATACGAAGAGGCTATGCAATGGATGGATCAGGCCTTGGAGCTGGATCCAAACTTTGTGCCGGTTCTCTGGCATCGCAGTTGGGTATGTGGAGTTTCGGGGAAGTACGCAGAGGCGCTGTCCAACGCCGAGAAGCTATGCGAGCTCGCTCCGGACAATCCGACCTTCCAGCTGAATCTCGCCTGGGCCTATGCATTGGATGGCCGACAGGACGATGCACGTGCCTTGCTCAGTGAGATGGTCATTCTGTCTCAGAGTAGATACCTGTCGAAGTACCACATGGCGGCTGTCCATGTCGCCCTCGGAGAAAACGACGCAGCCTTCAGGCACCTGGATGAAGCCATGGAGGAGAAGGCTTGGTGGCGCGGTGCGATGAATGTGGATCAGCGCTTCTTACCTCTGCGCGGCGATCCCCGTTACGCGGCCCTGCTTCCTATCAAGTAGATAGCGTCCATGGGCATACCGTCCACAGGATCTATGACGCAGCGATCTATGCTGAAGCCAGCGTCGATAGCCCAGCTCGAAACTTCCTGTTCTCGAAACCTGAGGGCTACCACCGTCGAGTGATCGCCATAGTCGATGGGGCCCTGTCCTTCCCAGGTGGCGACCAGGATCTTGCCTCCGGGCACAAGCACTCGATACCACTCCTTGAAGGCCATGGCAGCGTCCGTGGAATCGAGGTGGTGGAGGGAGAAGAAGCTGATCAGGGCAGCCGCAGAAGAAGTTTCGACCTGTTCCAGTTTGCGCATGTCGCCGAGTTGAACTTCTGCACTGGCTCCGAGCCTTGTGCGAGCCAGATCGACCATTTGTGGTGATAGATCGATTCCGATGAGCTCCCGTGTCGGCTCGTAGTCCGCATGATACCTGGCCAACATGTGCCCGCTGCCGCAGGAGCTGTCCACGACTGGTCCGTGCAGGCCCTCGAGCTCGCGGGCCAGCAGCGCCAAGACCTTGCCGTACATCGGCAGCGCGATTTCCCGATCCATCATCGCCGAGTACTGCTCAGCACTGTCGTCGTAGAACTTGCGAACCTCGTCGTTGGGAGATGTCTGCATGCGCCGTAGACTTTGACTGAGCTGGGGGCCAAGCGCCAGAGATCTACTGCAGGGAGAACTCGAAGCACATAATCCAGGGCCTCACAGCTTCAGGCAGAGAATCTCGTTCTGGCCGCGCATGATCAGTCGTCCTTGGGCGATGGCCATCGGGCCCCATAGCTGGTTTCTGCCGCGGCTGGTCAGGGCTCCGAGTTCGGCGACCAGGTCGTACTTTTCCGGCGTGGCGCGGAC
>JAJFFD010000077.1 GCA_021776805.1 Planctomycetota bacterium | reverse complement strand
GGCTTCCGTGCCCTGCTGCCACTCGGAGGGCTGGCCATAGGGCTGGCCCTGGTATTGGGTCTGGGCCAGAAGGCTGCTGCCCATGAGGACGCTCGCTGCCAGCCAATGATGGAACCGCGGGTGGGCGGCTCCGGAGATCGCATTCTTGCTTGGGTTCTTCATCGTTCTTGCTCCTTGTTTGGGGCGCCCACCGGCGCCATTCACAAAGGGCCACGGGAGAAGGCTTGCGGACCCATCAGTCTTCCTCGGGTTTTTTCCGTGGGGCTGGGCTGTCTGCCATGGTTAAGTTGTAAAGCATTGATATATATAGATTTAAGATAGTCGCGAGGATGTAAGCCCGGTACCTGAGGCTGGTGTCCGAGGAGAAGGCCCGTACCCTGGGGCGCCCATGCCAGCCCGGAGGAAGCCCCCTGCTCTGACCCAGTACCTGCAGAATCCCCAGGCTGCCGATGAGGGCCTGGTCGAGGATGCGGTGCCCGTGGTCTACAAGGAGCTCCGCGCCTTGGCCGGCTCCTATCTGCGGCGGGCGCGCACGGCGAAGGACTTGCATCCGACTTCCCTGGTGCATGAGGTCTACCTGAAGCTACTCGGCGAGACCGGAGCGAAGGTTAATGACCGGGAGCACTTCTACGCCCTGGCGGCACGGGCAATGCGGCAGCTCTGTGTCGATCATGCCAGGGCGCGCAAGACCCAGCGCCGCGGCGGCGATCAGGTGGAGGTCACCTTGGACGAGGCGGTATCCCAGGCAGCGGACATGCAGGTGGACGTGCTCGACATGGATGCGGCTCTCATCGAACTGGCTGCACTCGACGAACGTGAGGCCAGAGTTGTCGAACTGCGTTTCTTCGGTGGCTTGAGTATGGAGGAGATCGCAAGGGCACTGGATGTGTCCCTGCCCACGGTCGAGCGCGAGTGGCGTTCGGCACGGGCCTGGCTCGGCCGGCGACTCAATCCCCAGGGTGACGCACCGGGTGAGGCTGGGATATGAGTGAGCATGATCGCAGCCGACATCATGCGCGTCGCAAGGCGATCTTTCATGATGCCCTCGATCGTTCAGCGGAGGAACGCGAGGCCTTTCTCCAGGAAGCCTGCGGCGGCGACGAGTCTCTACTCACCGAGCTGCGCGAGATGTTGGTAGTGGAGGATTCAGCAGCGGGCTTTCTCGAGTCGAGTACTCCTGGAGAAGTGCTGGCGGCATCCATGCCCGAAGATCGGCCCCTGCAGCTCGGCCCCTTCCGCATCTTGCGTCTCATCGGTGAAGGTGGGATGGGTGCTGTCTACGAGGCAGAGCAAGAACGTCCGCGCAGGTCGGTGGCGCTCAAGGTCCTGCACCCCGGGCTGGGTACGCCGCAGATGCTGCGCCGCTTCGAACTGGAGGGTGAAGTGCTCGGGCGCCTGACGCATCCGGGCATCGCGCGTATCTACGAGGCTGGATCCGGCGACACTGGTCGTGGTGTGCAGCCCTGGTTCGCCATGGAGTTGGTGGCAGGGGTGCCGCTCACTGACTATTGCAGGCAGGAGGGGCTCAGCACTGAGGACCGCCTCGAGCTAATCGCCAAGGTGGCCGATGCAGTGCAGCACGCGCACCAACGTGGCATCGTGCATCGTGACCTGAAACCGGGCAACGTGCTCGTCGATGCCGAGGGCCAGCCCAAGGTGCTCGACTTCGGCATCGCTCGCCCCACGGACGGAGATCTGCCGATGGTGACCATGCAGACCGATCCGGGCATGATCATCGGCACCCTGCAGTACATGAGCCCCGAGCAGGCTTCGGCGGACCCGGATGCGATTGATGTGCGCACGGATGTGTACTCCCTCGGAGTCATGCTCTACGAGCTACTTGCGGAGCAGGCGCCACTCGATCTTCGTGCTCAGCCCATGCATGAGGCGGTGCGCAGAATCATGGAGGAAGAACCGCCGGCCCTGCGCATGCTGAAGCCGCGGCTCCATGCGGACCTGTCGGTGATTGCGCAGACCGCCCTCGCCAAAGACAAGGACCATCGCTATGCCTCGGCGGCAGAATTGGCTGCGGATCTGCGACGCTATCTGCGCCGGGAGCCAATCGCGGCGCAGCCGCCCAGCGGTCTCTATCGCTTGCAGCGATTCGCTGCTCGTAACAAGTCCCTGGTCGCAGGAGCAGCAGCGACCTTCTTGTCTCTCGTGCTGGGTCTGATCCTGACCATCTGGCAGCGCAACGAAGCGCGTGAGAATCTGGCGCGAGCGGAGGGGATCAACGAGTTTCTACTGCGCGATCTGATCGCATCCCCTTCCCCCGAACGTCTCGGTCACGACGTTCGCGTGGCGGATGTCCTGGCGCCGGCAGTCTTGTCTGCGGAGCGCAGCTTCAAGGATCAACCCAGAGTTGCCGCCGAGGTCTTGGATGCGATCAGTGCAAGTTACCGCAGCTTGGGTCTGGTTGATGAAGCCGAACCGGTTGCGCGGCGGGCTCTCGAATTGCTGGGTGAGGGAACTCAGGATCGATTGACCCTACGCGCCCGCGGCAACATGGTACGCATTCTCACGGACCTTGACCGGGCGGCGGAAGCCTTGCCGATGGGGGAGCAGGTCGTCGCTGATAGCATGGACCTGCTCGGAGTAGAAGATCCGGATACTTTGCGGCGCCGGGTCGAACTGGCAGGCGCCCGCTGGAGCGCAGGTGAAGTGCAGAGCAGTCTGGATGAGCTCGCGGCGATCGCAGAGGACCAGGCTCGTCTCCTCGGTGCTGAGAATCCGGAGACCTTGTCCACTCGCAGCCAACTGGCGGTCAACCTGGCCGGTGCCGGCAAGGTGCCTGAGGCCCAGGAGGTCCTACGTGACACTCTTGCCAGTGAGGAGCGGGTGCTTGGCCCCAGCCATCCGAGCACGCTGAATTCGCGTAGCCATCTCGCATGGATCCTCACCCTCGGCAGTGAGTGGGAGGCCGGGGCCGATCTCTATGCGCAGCATATTCCGGTTCTAGAGAAGGTCTACGGACCGGATCATTCGTACACAGCGCTGGCGCGCGTAAATCACGCGCAGTGCTTACTACAGATTCGGCGAGCGGAGGAGGCGGAAGTGATTGTGCGCCAGGGGATCGCGAGCCTGGAGGAGCGACTTGGCGCCGGGCACAGTTCGACTCTCAAGGGGCGGCTGATTCTCGCCAAGTCCCTCTACCGGCAGGAACGGTATGAAGAGGCTATTGAGATGGCCGAAGGGGTTGTAGCTCGTCGACGGGAGGATGAGTCCACGTCGGACAACCTGGGGCATGCCCTCTCCAGCCTGGGGCTTTGCTATCAGCAGGCAGGAGAATTCGAGCAGGCTGCCGAGACCTATCGTGAAGCAGGTGATGTCTTCCGCTCCGTCTACGGCGACGACTCGGACTACGTCGCCCAAATGCAGTACAACCTGGCCGTCGTTTCCGCTGGTCTTGGCAATTATGACTCGGCCATCCCGGCATATGAGGAGGCCATTCGCATAGATGCGCACAACTGGGGACCGGACCACGGACATGTGGTCTCCGATCGCTTCAACATGGCGCGCACCCTGCTAGAAGCGAAGCGGCCGGAGCAGGCTCTAGCGCAGATCAATACGGCGCTCAAATCAGCTGCCACTCTCAACCTCGACCGCCTGCGCATACTCAGCTATCGCCAGGTTCTCGGCCAAGCCCTCATCGCCAGCGGAGACAGCGCGGAAGGAGAAAGGGTGCTCGTAGAAGTCGTCGAGGGTTATGCGGAGCAGCCCGATGCGCAGCCGGCGCAGATGGCTGCCCAGGCCCTGGTTGCCCTCTACGAGCAGCAGGGTCGCAGCGCGAAAGCAGCCAACTATCGCCAGCGATTGCGCTAGTTACCGCTCTCTGCATGCTCGAGCATGCGTGAGATCCATGGCAGGATCACGCCGGCCAGTCGGCCCTCCGATCCCCACAGGCGATTGCGGTGGTCGCCGTTGTATTCCTCGAAGATATGCGGCACGGAGAGTCCGGTCAGCCGATCGGAGAAGGCTCGATTGGTGACGATGATGTGGGAGAACTCATCGAAGCGCCCGGAGTCGAAGCGCAGTCCCTTGAGCGAGCGCAGATTGTCTTGGTACTCGGCAACCATGTACAGAGGCATCTCCCGTTCCCAGGCGGCGTGCGCCGGCTGATTGACTTGCATCCTGCCAGCACGCAGGACGAATGGCAGGTCGAAGAAGAGCGGCCCCTTTTCGGGATTTGGTGAAAGGCCCTGGGCGATACAGACGATCGCTGCCTTGTAGAAGTCGGTCATGTCCACCCCTGGCGTCTTGACCGTGGCAGCCCGAGCGAAGGCCATGTTGTCCGCAGAGAGGTCGCCAGCCCAACCAAGGATGGCGGCGTTCATGCCATAGACCACCTGGAAGATGTCCGGGTTCTTCATGCCCAACTTGATGGCGCCGTAGCCACCCATGGAGTGTCCGGCGATGGCGCGAGCTCCAGCCTGCTCCAGAGTTCTGAAGTTGGCGTCCACGTACTG
>JAJFFD010000076.1 GCA_021776805.1 Planctomycetota bacterium | reverse complement strand
GCCCACAAAGCAGAATTGAGCGCCATCGAAGAGATCGAAGCAGCCGCGCATCTTCTCCTTCTGCTCGGCGTCGGAGGGCACCATGTATTCCTTCACCGGATCCCGCGGCGAACCATGCACCAGGAGGATGTCGTCCTCCCGATAGCGGTCAGGCATGCCGTCCAGATAGTTCCAGAACAATGCGTTCTGCTCCCTTGGGCAATCCCTTCGGTTGAGCTGGTCACGGGTCCAATCGATTGCTGCCCGTGCTCGCGGATTGAAATCGGAGGCATAGAACATGCATCCCTGCTCGTGATTGCCGAGCAGGGAGAATTCGCAGGTATCGATTACCTTCTGCAGGACTTCCCGGGGCTCGGGTCCGTAGCCGATGACATCGCCGAGGCAGAGGATCCGATCCACGCCCAAGCGCTCTATTTCGGCAAAGACCACGGCGAGCGCCTCGGTGTTGCTGTGCAGATCGGAAATGAAGGCGATCATCGAGGGGGGGAAAGTAGCGAGGGCTCTGGCCAGGGGAAAGGCGAAGCCCCCTATAATCAGCAGGATGTCCCCTGCCGAACCAATCTGGGTCGTGACCGGGCCAACGGCAGCAGGTAAGTCCGCTTTGGCCCTGGAAGTCGCTGAGCGGGAAGGCTTGGAGATCCTGTCCATGGACTCCATGGCCATCTACCGGCGCATGGATATCGGCACTGCCAAGCCATCGGCAGAAGATCGTCGTCGCCGGCCACACCATCTCATCGATCTGATCGATGCCAGCCAGAGCTTCGACACGGCTCGCTACTGCGCGGCCGCCGAGGCAGTACTGGAGGAAATGTCCACTCGCGGCGCTCGCCCACTGTTCGTCGGCGGCACGCCACTCTATCTGATGGCCTTCTTCAAGGGCATGATGGCCGGCCCGGCTGCTGATGAGGAGTTGCGCCGAGCCCTGCTGGCGGAGGAGGAGGCCGAGCCAGGCAGCTTGCATCGGCGCCTCTACGAAGAGGATCCTGAGGCGGCAGAACGTATCCATCGCAATGACCAACGCCGCTTGGTGCGCGCCCTCGAGGTGATCCGGCACAGCGGCAACAAGATCTCGGCACAGCAGACGAGCTTCGAAGCACCGACCTGGCGGCGACCCTGTCGTATCCTGGCAGTATCCCGTAGCCGGGAGGAGCTCCATGAGCGAGTGAAGCTGCGCACCCGCGCCATGCTGGCCGCCGGGCTGCTCGACGAAGTCCGTCAAATCCGTGCAGATGTAGGGTTTTCGCCGCAGGCCGCGGCGGCCATCGGCTATGCAGAATGTCTGCGCCACCTGGAGAAGCCCTTCAAGGACGAGGAGGAGCTGCGCAACCGGATCCGTCGCGCCACCCACCGACTCATTCGGCGTCAGACCACCTGGCTGCGTCGTATCGCCGAAATCACCTGGATTCCCGGTGATATGCCCGCTGATGCAGCCCTGAAACAGCTCCACGGTTGACAGGGGGCCGCCACTCGTGAAGATCCCGTGATCGCATTCCGGCCTGAGACCGCGAGACCCCTATGAGAAAGCTCCTTCTCCTCTCCCTCGCCCTGGGATTCTGCTTCGCTGGAGGCGGCCTGCGCGCACAGCAGGAACAGACCGAAGCCCAGATGGCCCAAGAAGCTATCGAGGAAGCCGGTGAAGAACTGGCGGGCTGGGAAAAGAGCATCGACGATGCCTTCGGCGTCGCCCTCGACTGGGGCAACTTCGTCCCCTTCTTCAATCTGCTCTGGTTCAACGAGAAGACCCCGGAAGAGCTGGCCGCTGGCGTCGCTGCCGGCGAGATCCCCAGAGGGCCCACTGGGGAAGCAGTACAGACCAAACTCCCCTTCGTTGTGCTCTGGTTGGTGATCGCCGCCATCATCCTGACCTTGGGCATGCGCTTTGTGAACCTGCGCATGTTCTTCCACGCCATCGCCGTGGTGCGCGGGAAGTATGACAACCCGGATGATCACGGTGAGGTGAGCCACTTTCAGGCCCTCGCCGCCGCACTCTCGGCGACCGTTGGGCTAGGCAATATCGCCGGCGTGGCCATCGCTGTGTCCATGGGCGGACCCGGCGCCACCTTTTGGATGATCTGTGCCGGCCTTCTCGGCATGACCCTGAAGTTCACCGAGTGCACCCTGGGACAGAAGTTCCGCAAGATCGATTCCGAAGGTCGCGTCTCCGGCGGCCCCATGCACTATCTCCGCGACGGCCTCGCGGAGAAAGGCTTCGGCGTGCTGGGCAGCCTCCTCGCCGGCCTCTTCATCATCTTCTGCATCGGCGCCTCCCTCGCCGGCGGCAATGCCTTCCAGGTCAACCAGTCCCTGGGCGTGCTCGCCGATCGCTACGAGTTCTTCGCCGACAACGGTTGGGTCTATGGCGTGGTCATGGCCATCATGGTCGGCATCGTCATCATCGGCGGCATCAAGAGCATCGCCAAGACTGCCGAGAAGATCGTGCCCACCATGTGCCTGGTCTATGTGACCGGAGCTCTGCTGGTCATCTTCAACAACCTCGATGCAGTGCCCGCTGCCTTTGGCGCGATCTTCGGCGGCGCCTTCTCTCCTGATGCCATGTATGGCGGCTTCATCGGCTCTTTGGTGGTCGGCTTCCAGCGCGCAGCCTTCTCCAATGAAGCTGGCATCGGCTCGGCAGCCATCGCCCACTCGGCGGCACGCACCGAGTATCCGGTGCGTGAAGGCATCGTCGCCCTGCTCGAGCCATTCATCGATACGGTGGTGGTCTGCACCATGACCGCCTTGGTGATCGTCATCACCGGGGTCTACAACAACCCGGAATACGTCGACCTGATCGCCAACAACAAGGGCGCTGCCCTCACCAGCGAGGCCTTCGCTTCCGTCGACTGGATGTCGAGCTGGTTCCCACCGATCCTTCTCGCCGCCATGGTGCTCTTCGCCTTCTCGACCATGATCTCCTGGTCCTACTACGGCGAACGCTGCTGGACGCGAATCTTCGGGCAGAGGGCATCCCTCAGCTACAAGTTCCTCTTCCTCATCTTCGTGGTGTTGGGATCGATTCTGAGCGCCACCAAGGTGCTCGAGTTCGGCGACTTGATGATCCTCATCATGGCCTTCCCGAACATCCTCGGTCTCTACTTCCTGAAGGGCATGGTGAAGAAGGACCTGGATGATTACGAGGCGGGTCTGCGTTCCGGCGAGATCAAGCCCTACAAGTGATGGCATCCGATCCCCGGCTCGCCCGCCTGGAGTCCTGGCTGGCCGAGCGCAGCTGGGAGCTACCGAGCCAGCAGGTCGAGCCTCTGCTCGCCTATCTGGATGCCATGCTCTTGGAGAATCAGAGCATCAACCTGACCTCCATCCGTGATCCGGAGCAGGCGCTCATTCTGCATGCCCTGGATAGCCTGTCTCCGGCGCCTCTCGCTCTGGCACCGCGTCGCGCCCTGGACCTGGGCAGCGGCAATGGCTTCCCCGGCATCGCTCTGCGCAGCCTCTATCCCGAAGTCGAACTCTACCTGCTGGATCGCACCGGCAAGAAGCTGCGCGCCATCGAGCGAATTCTGCAGGCAGCAGGACAAGCGTCGGTGGAGTTCATCGACCTGGACGCTCGGCAAGCAGCGAGCCGCAAGGAGAACAAACACCGCTTCGATCTCATCACCGCACGGGCTGTCGCCAGCCCAGAAGAGATCGGCCCAATCGCCGCCCGCATGTTGACCGGATCGGGCAACCTCCTGCTCTGGCTTGCCGGCGAGAGTCAGGCGCCCGCCCGCCTCGGCAAGCAAATACTGCTCCAGGAAGAGCTGCGGTACTCCCTGCCGGAGCCCGCTGGAAGGGAACGCAAGCTCGCCTGCTACGGCCGGCATGCCTAGGATGATCAAAGGCCGAAGAGCCTGTCCCCAGTGATCGACAAGCACCTCATCCTCCACGCCGGCACCCACAAGACGGGCACCACAGCGATCCAGGATTCACTGCAGATCCACGCCGCCTTCCTCGCCGAACGCGACTATTGTCCGGCGGTTCTGCACCGCGATCTCCGCGACCTACATCGGGCCTTCAACCCCAAGGCCTACGGACTGCAAGCGGCCGACCTGGATCTCCATGCCCTGCGCCGGGACTTTCGACATTGGGCCAGTCAAGCGAGTGCCGGCAACATCATCATCTCCGGCGAAGCGATCAGTCACCCCTTCTGGGAGAACTGGGGGCAAGACGAAGCTGTCGGCCCCTTCCTCTTCTCCGGCTTCGCGCGCCAGACTCTCGTCCTCTATGTCCGGCGCCAGGACCGCTTCATCGAGTCCGCATATCAGGAACTTCTCAAGCACGGCTTGGCCGAGACCTTCGCCGAATACTGCAGCTCGCCCGCCGGCGACATGCGGCGCATTCTCGATTGGCATGCCAAGCTGGCCAACCTGGCTGCCCTCTATCCCGAGGCAAAGATGATCCTGCGCCTTTTCGATCGCGTGCGAGAAAAGGGCGATGTCTTCCGCGACTTCTTGACCTCGCTGGGGATCCCCGAGCTTCCCGCGACGATCATCTCCTCCCAGGAGAACACCAGCCTGAGTGCAGCACAGATGGAGATGCTGCGACTCTGCAACCTGCATCGCGGCAGGGAGCAGCGTCAGATTCTCCTGCAGCTCTTCGCCAAGGGCGCCGCCCTTCCAGCCATTAGCTGCCCCCATCGCCGCTTTTTGGACGACGGGGAACGCGCCGCGCTCATCGCAGAGTACCACCCTGCCAATGCCATGCTCTTCGCCGAGCATGGGCTGGGAGATGGGCATGCCCTGGATCAATGGGAGCGGATCACTGCCGCTGACCGCCGCCAGGAGAGTCAGGATCGGGACACGGATGAGGCGCTCAGCCTCAGCGCCATCGACCGCCTCTGTGCCGAGGCCGTCGATGCAGAGGGCTCGGACCCGGACCGAAGCTGAGCGTACATGCAAAGGGCCCGGATCAACCGGGCCCTGACATTCGAGCTAGGGACTGCTAGCGGCCTTCGCCGCTCTGCGCGTCCGTTCCCGACTTCTCAGCAGGCTTATCGAACCAGGTGCCCGTGTAGATCTGCAGAGGCTCGACCCCTGGACCGTCCGGATTCAATTCGACAGCACCGTAGAAGGGATAGAAGACTCCGTCCACCAGGTGCACCACGCCATAGAGCAGGTGCTTGATGCCGTGCACGATGAAGAGGGGTGGGAAGGCAAAGAACTGGGTGAGGGAACCACCCCCGAGTCCTTCTGCTACGTCCTGGGATCCGGCATAGGCATCCGTGGCACCGCCGTAGATGGTCAATGCCGGCGAGAGTGCCGCCATGCTCACGTCCTTGCCGAAGCGCCGCGTCGCGCCACAGCTACTGAGGAGAACGAGAGATAGTACGAGTCCGACAAAAGTGATTCTGCGCAGGTTCAATGGATTGTCCTCGCTTGGTTATGAGGTGCAGCCGCGCTCAGCGGACCGGAATGACCGAATCGACGATTGCCGTCGTGATGAGGCCCAGGTTGCCACCGAAGAGGCCCTGGCCACCGCCAGCTGGGTTGAGGTAGGGATCGTCCCAGTCGTAGTTGAAGAAGTGGCGATCGATTGTCCGACGGATGCTGGACATATCCCGGCTGAATGCCGCGGATCGCCCGTTCGAACGGTCGCGCACTTGACGATAAAATTGCTGGGTGTTGTAGGACTGGATCAGACTGTTCACGTCCTGCACTGTCAGCGGCCCATCGCCACGGACAGCATTGCGCGAATTCTGATCGACCCAAGAGAATCCCTGACAAGCTGTTGCCAGCAACAGCAGGGGGACCAACAGTGCGAGTGTGCGCATGTCTTGAGGCTCTTGCGAGAGGAACTTATGGCCAGGGCGGGGGTGCCTAGGCCCAGAGGGATGGGCAAGTTAGCTTCCCTGGAGAGGTCGTGCAAGCGGTGATTTTGGCCTGGACCTGGGCCCCAGTGCTTTTCGCTTCTTTCGGTGGAGGGCCATCGGCGGTAGCCTCCCAAACATGGCCCGTCGCCGCGCACCAAGGGGCACGGAGGATCTCCTCCCTGATCGTATCCCCTGTTTCGAGCACATCTTCCGCAGCTGCCGCCTGGTCCTCGAGGGGGCCGGCTACGGCGAGATTCGCACACCCATGATGGAGGACACGAGCCTATTCGTGCGCTCCCTGGGGGAAGTCACGGATGTGGTCCAGAAGGAGATGTTCAACATCCAACGCGGCGACACGGATCTGACCTTTCGACCAGAGGGCACGGCCCCCGTGGTGCGCGCCTATCTGGAGCGCAATCTGGACAAGCAACGCCCCTTCCAGAAGTTCTACTACATGGGCCCCATGTTCCGCTTTGAGCGGCCACAGGCCGGGCGCTCGCGGCAGTTCTATCAGATCGGCATCGAAGCTCTGGGATCGGCGAGCCCTCTGCTCGATGCGGAGGTCATCGCCTGCGCCCAGCGCTGCTTCGAGGCCATGGGCCTGAAGAACTTCAAACTGCACCTGAATAGCATCGGGGATGACAGCGATCGCGATCGCTATCGGGTCGTCCTCAAGGAGTACATGCAAGGGCTGCTTGACGAGCGCTGCGAGGATTGCCAGGGCCGCTTCGAACGCAACGTCTTTCGTATGCTCGACTGCAAGGTCCGTGGCTGCCAACCTAGCAACAAGGCGGCGCCACAATTCCTCGACCACCTCGGCGAGGAAAGCCTGCAGCGCTTCGACGCGACCCTGCATGCTCTGGATGCCATGGGCATCCCCTATGAACGCGACCCAGGCATCGTTCGCGGCTTCGACTACTACACCCACACGGTCTTCGAAGTTCGCTGCCCGGACCTGGGCGCCCGCGATGCCATCTGCGGTGGCGGTCGTTACGACGGACTCATCGCCGACCTGGATGGCCCGGACTTGGGCGCCGTCGGCTTCGCCATCGGCGTGACCCCGAGCATGCTCGCTCTCGAGACGCAAGGCCACCCCATGGCCAGCCCACAAGCCCCAGAGCTGCCGATCTTCGTCGCACCAGTTGGCAATGCTCAACGTGAGGCAGCCTTCTTGCTCACCGATCGCCTGCGCCAAGCTGGACTGGCCACGGACACAGACTTCGAGAACAAGTCACTGAAGGCCCTGTTCAAGTATGGCAACAAGCGCGGCCTGAAGTTGATGCTCATGCTCGGCGCAGACGAGCAATCCCGTGGCGTGGTCAAGGTCAAGGACTTCACCAGCGGTGAAGAGTTTGAGCTGGCCGACGACGCAGAACTCGCCGGCGCATTGCAGGCGAGGCTCGAGCAGAGCTGAATCATGGCTGGCACTTGCCTCTTCGGTGGCGCCTTCGATCCCCCCCATCGCAGCCATAGGCGTATCGCCAAACAGGTGGTCGAAGTCTGCGAACTCGATCGCCTCATCGTGCTTCCCTGCGGTGATCACCCAATCAAGTCGACGGCCATCGCCAGCGCGGAGCAGCGCCTGCGCATGTGCCAACTGAACTTCGCCGACTTGCCGCGAGTGGAGGTGGACGGCTTCGAAGTGCATCGGCCGGGCAAGTCGTACACGGTGAACACTCTCGAGGAGTTTCGCAGCAAGCTGCCAGATGAGCAGCGCCTCTTCTTGCTGATCGGTAGTGACAACATTGGCGGTCTCGTTCACTGGCACGAGTACCCAAGACTCTTCGAACTGGCAGAGATCTTGGTCTTCCCACGGGCAGACTTCCCCTGTGACGCCAGTAGCCTGGCTCGCTCCGGCCTGGACGCCGGCCACTGCGAACACCTCCTGCGCGGGCTGCTGCCTATGGCGGAGGACGCGGTGAGCGCAACGGCAGTGCGCGCCGACCTGGCAGTCCGCCGGCAAAGCGATCAACTCGAGCCCGCGGTACTCGACTACATATGCCTGGCGGGGCTCTACAGCGGATGAACTTGGAACAGCTGTGGCCCATGCCGCTGGCTGTGCTCCCTGCCAGCATCCTTCTCCTCCTGTTCGCCCTGATCAGCCACCGTCGCCTGCGCGCCTGGCTACCGGAGGATGCGCCGGGGGCCGGACGCAAGCGTCACCTGCGACCGACCCCCATGGCGGGCATGCTGCCGGCAACCTTGTCCGTCGCAATCGCCTGGTACCTGGATCGCGAGTTCCTGGCCTTGGGCATCCTCGTCTCGATTGGCGTCGGCCTCTACGACGACTGGGATAAGGAGAAGGGCGATGGCATCAGCTGGCGCATCAAGGGACTGGGCATGTTGCTGGCAGCAGTGCTGGTGGCGATCGAAGTTCAGGTAGTAACCGGCATAACCTGGCAGGTTGCGGCCCTGGCTGGCTGCGCGATCTTCTGCCTGGCCAATGCGCTCAACTTCTTGGACAACTGCGATGGCCTGGCGACTGGTTTGGGAGTCGCGGCTCTGTTTTGGGTGTCCGGATTGGATGGCGAGTTGGCGATGCTGGGCTTTGCCTGGCTGGCCTTCCTGCCTTTCAACTGGCCGCGGCCGGTCTTGTTCCTGGGGGACCAGGGCGCCCTGGCCTTGGGTATCTGTGTCGCCTATGCCTGTCTCTGGCGCGCATGCCAGGGTGGCGAGTGCAGTTTGATGATGGCACTGGCACCCTGCAGCTTGCTGGCGCTCGACTTTACTCAGGTGATCCTCATGCGAGTGCATTTGGGCTACACGCCCTGGACTGCGGATCGCCGGCACCTCTCGCACATCCTGATGAACTGGGGCGTGCCTGGGGTCTTGGTGGCGCCGGTGTTGTTGGCGCTGGCGCTGTTGGCGGCCTGGGGCTTGGAGAGCCTGTAGAACAGGTCGTCGGCTGACCCCTCAGCCCCCCACCACCACCATGGCGTACGAATCCTCGCGGAACATCTCCCGATGTCTCTCCACCAGCTCCGCGCAGCTCAGCTTCTCCAGCCTTTCGATCAGAGCGAAGGGCTTGATCCCTTCCAAGGCCTCTTCGCCCTGGCCGAAGGCGAGGCTGCTCAGTGAATCGAAGGACCGCACATACTGGCCGAGTGCTCGGCGGCGGGCACGCTCCAGATGTTCCTCATCGATCTGCATGGGCTGCATGAGAACTTCCTTGAGGACTCCAGCGAGCTTCTCCGGCTCCTCTGTCTCGCATGCCAGCACGGTGAATCCGAAGCTGCGCTCCCCCATGTAGCTGGCGCTGAGAGAATCATCCAACAGACCGCGCTGATGTAAGTCCTCGCGAATCTCACTGGAGCCACCGAGGATGCGATCGAGAATGATCTGGCTGTGTAACTGCCTATCCCGACGCTCCAAGGGATCGGTAAGCAGATCCCGATCCTTGAAGCCGAGAAGAAGCCGCGGTCGCGCCACGGTCATCTTACTATGGCCACTCGCGCTTCGCACTGCGGCCAGGTCCTCGGGAAACTTGCTCGCGGGGGCAGCACCCTCGGGCAGCTCCCAGGCTTCGGCCAACTCGAGAACGATCTTCGGATCCACCGGGCCGGCTACCGCTAGGGCGGCGTTACCCGTGCGGTAGAAGGCACGATGACAGGCAGTCAACTCCTCCACATCGATACCCTGGATTGATTCGACCGTGCCACCCACCGGATTGCGCACCGGGTGTTCCCCGTAGAAGCAACGCAGCAGATCGAAGAAGCCGCGGTACTCCGGCGAGTCCTCGTACATGCGGATCTCCTGCTCGATGATGCCGCGCTCCTTGTCCACATTCTCGTCGGTGATGTGCAACTTGGAAACGAGGGTGAGCAGATCATCGAGGTTCTCCTCGAGCATGCTCGTGGCAGTGAAGTAGTAGGTCGTGCGCGTGAACCCGGTCATGGCATTCACGTCCGCACCGCGCTGACCGAAGCGTTCGAATACGTGCAGATCCTCGTCTTCGAAGAGCTTGTGCTCCAGGTAGTGGGCCACACCTTCCGGGCTGCGCCGTTTTTCACCGTTCAGGTCGAAGCCCAGATCCGTACTGCCATAGCCGATCGATACAACCGCCGCGATCTCGGCGAAGCGCTGGCTCGGGAGGACACGCAGGGGCAGTCCCTTGCTGGTCCGGGTCAACCAAATCTCCTCGCCAAGAACCGGATCGGTGATCACTTCAAAATCGCTCATGATGCCGCTCCCTTCTGCTCGCCGGCGAGCAGGTAGCTGTAGTCCAACCAGAGATCCTGTGCTCCGGAGAGAACCTGCGCCTTGTCCGCTTTGGCGTAGAGTTCAGCCTGCTGTGCCGGACTCCGATCCGCCTCCTGTAACCACTGCTCCGAAGTGAAGGCACAGCGCTGGCCAATGGAGTCATCCACAGCCTTCAAGCCGGAGAGGATTCCGGCTTTGGCAGTTTCCAATTCTTGCTCCTCAAAGTTGCCTGCCTGCAGGTCGGCGATTTGCGCAAGGATCTCGGCCTCGGCCTTCTCAGCGGCCTCTTCATCGAGACCGAGCTGAACCACTGCGATGCCCTTGTTGCGATCCGCGTTGGCGCTGACGTAGTAGGCCAGCGACTGGTTCTCGCGCACTTCGCGAAAGAGTCGCGAGTGGGGGCCTCCGCCGAGCATGCTGAAGAAGAGTCGCCTTCCCACCCAGGTCTCAACCGATTCGCAGCGCGGCTGGCGCATGATAAGAACCTGCTTGCACTGCTGCAGCTCGCGACGTTCGACCAGACTGCGTCGCTCACGCTTCTCCACCGCGACCGGATCGGGGATGGGTTCGGGTCGCCGCTCGGGCAACTCCTGCAGCATCTGGGCGGCGCGGTCGATGAGCTCATTGCCATCGATCGCACCCATTGCAACTGCCCACATCTCGCCACGCTCGAGAAAGTCCTTCCGCGCCTCCTCCGGATCCTGCCGCCGCAGAGCCTCGATCGCCTCGAGGCCACCATGCTCCGGAATGGCCATGGGCTCACCTTCACAGGCGAGAGTCAAGGCTCGCTGCCGAGCCCAAGCTGTCTTGTCGTCCTCGAGAGCCCGCACTGCGTTGGCTGCCTGGCTGCGCTCTCGCTCGAAGCGATCCTCGGGAAATCCTCCACCCTCCAAACTGGGGCGGGACAGGTAGTCGGTCAGAAAACTGAGACCCTCACCGAGCTGGTCCGGGCGGCCCGGAAGAAAGCGACCGGAGACTGCATCCAGCCCCAGGCGAAAGCTGTGAGTCTCGCCGAGCTTCACCGCCGAGGGATAGACAGCGGCTCCGTAGAGACTCTCCATGCGGCGCGAAAGCGCTGGGCGATCCGGATCCTTTTCAGTGCCCAGGAGCAGGAGTCCGGGCAGCAGAGAGCGGCTTGCCGCCCTGCTGTCGAGCGGTCGGCTGGCATGGAGCGTGAGCCTAAAGGTCTTGAAACGCCGATCCTGGCGCCAGAGCAGCGGCACTCCGTTTACCTCGTCCTGGCGAAAGCCGGCAAACTGCTGGGTCATGGCTGCAAGGGTAGGCTGCGACGCCCGGCATGCAATGCGGAGTCTTGGACAGCGAGTTTCGTTGCAGCACGGATCCCTTCCCCTAGGCTGGACCCGCATGTATCTCCGCGACTCACTGTTCTTCGTCCTCATGACTTCGGTCATTCCCAGCCAGGAGAAGACTGAGATACCGGCGGCGGTTTCCGACCTGGCCAAGGAGCTGGACAAGAGTCATCGCCCAGGGGCTGACGCCAAGAAGCTCGATCAGTTCAGCGGCATCCTGCGCATCGAAAGTCGCGGCCGAGACAAGGACAGCATCGAAATCGAATTGAGTGCTCAGTACCTGGCGCCCAGGATGATCCGCTATCGCGTCGAAGAGGAAGGCGAGATCATTGAGCGTGGCTGGGATGGCATCGGCGCCTGGGACCGGGTGGGCGATGACGTGCATGCCCTCGGCGGCATGGAATACCAAGAGGATCGGGCACAGGTGGCCAGGCACCGCCGACTCGCCCAGCAGCTGCTGCGCTTCATAGATCCGGGAGCCGTGCTACGTAGCCTGAAAGAACCGAGCCCGGTTCGGACCGAATCCCTGCCCTACGCCCCGCGTGGCAAGATGCGCAAGCTGATCACCGTTTCCGGTGAATTGGCATCTTTCCCCATGCACGCCCTGGAAGAGGAGCCAGCCAGCGTGCGCATCAAGATGATGATCGACCCGGAGGACAAGTTGCTGGCGGCCATGCAGCTCGTTCCCCTGGACGATAAGGGGGCTCCCATGAGCAGCGGTGAGCTGGTGCTGATCGAAGACTACGCCGAGCAGAATGGGCGCATGCTCCCAACCAGGCTCACCAGCTTTCGCATCGTCGGGATTGGCAGAATGCTGCCGGACGTGACGGTCAAGGTCTTCGAGATCGATCTGGCCCCGGGTCTGACCAAGGAAAAGATGGCCCGACCCAAGGATTAGGCGGCGAGGACTGGGCCGGGGACCAGCGAGTCTGTTGCCTTTGCGGCGCCGGCGCCTAAGCTAGGCCTTCCGGTCCGGGCCTTTTTCAGCGCGGATCCAAGGCGAGAACGATTTGGCGAAAGAAGAAGCGATCACCCTACAGGGCAAAGTTGTCGAGGCCCTCTCCGGCGCCCGTTTTCGGGTGGAGATGGACAATGGGCACACCATCCTGGCCCATGTCTCCGGCAAGATGCGCAAGCACTTCATCCGTATCCTCCCCGGGGACACGGTGACCATCGAAGTCTCTCCCTACGACCTCAGTCGCGGCCGCATCACCTACCGCAACTAGCAAGGTCCGCGCGCTCTCTCAGACCCTTCTGCGAAAAAAGCGCTCCAATTCGGAACGCCCGAATCGCAACACAGTTGGCCGTCCGTGCGGGCAGTGATGAGGATGATCGAGCTCACGCGATGCCAAGAGGAGGCTGCGGATCTCTTCTTCGCCGAGTCTATCTCCGGCCATGATCGCCGAGCGGCAAGCCATGGAGTGGAAGCGCTCGACAATGGCTTCCTTCGCTCGCGGTCTGGCATCACCTTCAACTCCTCCTCGCAAGAAGGACTCGAGCAGAGCCGCCGGTCGCGCCCTGCGGAGTAGGGCAGGGATGCCCTGGATGGCCAGGTCATCCCCGGAAAAGTCGTCGATGAGAAAGCCCTCCTCGGCCAGTATCGCACGTGCACTGAGGAGGTATTCCTTATCCCCCGCAGAGAGGCTGACGACTTCGGGCACGAGTAGTCGCTGGACCTGCACGGGCTTTCCGGCCTGCCGAGCCTTGAAGTCTTCGTAGAGAACTCGCTCGTGCAGGGCATGTTGGTCGATCACCACCATCTCATCCCTACCCTCGAAGACCAGGTACAGATCCATGATCTGCAAGAACTGACGTTCGGCAAGTTCGCTGAAGGGCGAACTCGGCTCAGCGCTCGGCGCAGCATCTACGCGAGTGGTGGCACTCTTCTGCAGAGGCAAGGGTTCCTGGCGCTCAGTCGGGCGCGCAAAGAGATCACTTGGCAAGTCGGGAAAACCGGAGTGTGCACGTGGCTTGCCCTCGGCCACCGACAGGGAACCGGACGACTCGGTTTGCACCAGTCCTCGTGAAGCGAGACCCTCGGCAACAGCCGCATGCAGCATGCCGCAGACCAGGCGGCCCTGGAGAAAGCGTAGCTCCGCCTTGCTTGGATGCACATTCACGTCGACCTGGTCCGGTGGCAGGTCGAGCATCAAGAAGTACTGCGGAAAGCGGCCATGAATCAAGTAGGGCCGAAATGCCTGACGGATGGCCTGCTGTGCGGCTCGGTCACGGGCAAGGCGACCGTTGATGTACAAGAGCTCACGGGTTCCATCTCGACGAGCCAGGTCCGGATCCGCGACGAAACCACTGAGGCGATAGTCTTCGATACCGCGCTGCACCGGGATCAGTGCCCCGCGTAGCTCTCGACCAAAACAGCGCGCGACGCGATCCTCGAGACTCTCGCCGCTCGGCAGATTGAGGACCTCGCGATCGTCCACGCTCAATATCAGAGCCAGGTCCAAGTCCATCAAGGACATGCGCATGAGCAAGTCCTGGATGCGAGCCCGCTCGGCAGAACCACGCTTGAGAAACCGGCGGCGGGCAGGGGTGTTGAAGAAGAGCTCCCGCACCTCGAGCTGAGTGCCGATCGGACAACCACAGGGTTTGGGCGTCGAGAGCTCTCCACCCTCGCAGTGGATCTCATGGCCCGAGTCCTCCCCCGCAACCCGTGAACGAATGCTGCAGCGTGCTACCGAACCTATGGAGGCAAGAGCTTCGCCGCGAAAGCCCAAGGACGCGATGTGGTCAAGATCACCCAATTCGGCCAGCTTGCTGGTCGCATGGCTGACAAATGCCAGGGGCAGATCCTCCACAGAGAATCCGGCACCATCATCAATGATGCGAATGAGCTCGCGGCCACCATCTTTGATCTCAACACGAAGACTGCGCGCCCCCGCGTCGAGACTGTTTTCCACTAGCTCTTTGACCACCGAAGCCGGTCGTTCGATGACCTCACCGGCGGCGATTTGATTGACCACGACCGGCGGCAGCACGCGAATCATGCGACTTCCTCAGACTGACCGAAGTAGGTGGCGAGGAAACGCTCCAAGAGGAGCTCCGGGTCTTCACCGCTTCGCCGCAGATCGCGCTGACATTCCATGAGCATGCCCAACCCAGCACGCAGGCGGGCTTCGGGATTGCGGCGCAACTGCTCGCGAAACCGGTCGACAAAGACGCGCACGCCCATCTCTTGACAGACCATCTCGATGTTCTGTCCAGAATCGAGGCGACAGCGCGCGCGATGCAACTTGTCCAGACTCTGCATCAACCAGCTGGTCACAAAGGGGAACAAGCCGCCAGCCTCGACGCGAGTACCATCCTTGCTACGCACGCCGCGCGCATACATGGCGTGCAGGGAGCGGATCGACCTACGTCGATCGAAGGCCAACAGCGCCTCTGCAAACTCGAATGGAGTGGACTCGAAGCTGATGGTGAGATGGCCGCTGAGCTCCCGTGCTCCAAGGGCCTTGCGGGTCTCGATGCCTGCTGCCTGCAAGACATCTTGCAAGCGACGCAATTCGGCGAGAAGTTCGGCGGGGTTCTGACCGACAGTGCTCATGAGCAGGAAGGCCGCCTCCGGACTCACCGGCACCTGCATTCGACGGGAACGCTCCACCAACCAGCCGACCATTTCTGACTCCAAGGGGCTGCGGCTGCGATCGTAGGGTTCGGTATAGAGATCCCTGAACTCGAAGATCTCGCCATGCGCCTTCAGCTCTTTCGCGATCTTGGTGCGCTTGTCGAGCTTGCCGATCTCGAGAACCAGACCGCAGCCCTTGGCAATCTTGCCCACATAGGACTGCAACTCCGCGCCATGCTGCTTGAGCCAGGGGTCACCCCGTCGCACGCAGAGCCAGCTGCCACTACCGAAGAGGCCGGCGCCGAGGAGGTCCTGGAGTTCACTGCCATCACTATCCTCCCGACCATCCTTGCCGCGCAAATCGGCGCTCTCGGGGATGGCAGTCTGAGCCAACTCAAAGGCTTCGCCACGAAAGAACTCACTGCCACCCATCAGCAGTACCAGGCCAGGCTGCTTCTTGCTCAGCACTTGCTTGAGACGGGTCAGTTCGCGCTCAGGATTCGGAATTGCCATGCTCTGGATTCGCCTTTCGGGCCAGTCAGAGGTAGAGATCGAGGACTGCGAAGCTCATCAGGACCAGGCTGACGATGGCATTCATGGTAAAGAAGGCAGCCCCGATGCGCCCGAGCTCGCCAGGAGAAACCAAGCGGTGCTCGTAGACAAGGAAGCCAGCGCAGAGCGTGACCCCTGAGAGGTAGATGGGGCCGAGGCCGACCACGAAGCCGAAGCCGGCAAAGCAGAGCACCGCGCCGATGTGGAAAAACTTGGCCAAGCGCATGGCAGCAGTCCGACCGATACGGACAGGCAGAGAGTGCAGACCGTAGTTCCGGTCGAAGTCCTCATCCTGGCAGGAATAGAGGATGTCAAAACCGGCGACCCAGAGGCTCACGCCAAGTCCGAGAACCAGGGGTTGCAGGATGCTGAGACCAACCTCACCGCCTTCTGCCGCCAACCAGGCTGCCGGCGGAGACAAACCCAGGGCGATCCCCAGCCAAAGATGAGACCATGCGGTGAAACGCTTGCTGTGGCTGTAGCCGAGGAGAAAGGCCAGCAGGGGGAAGGACAGCCAGAAGCAGGCGCCGCCAAGGAACCAGGTGCTGGTGATGAAGACCAGCGAGGCGAGCACAGTCAGAAGCAGAGCCCCTGCAGGGCTGACCTGACCACTGGGAATCTCCCGACCGGCCGTACGCGGATTGGCGGCGTCCAACTCACGATCCGCGAATCGGTTGTAGGCCATCGCCGCCGATCTCGCTGCAACCATGGCCAAGACCACGAGGGCCAAAACCTGCGGCCGGAGCTCTCCGCCCGTCGCCAGCAGATAGGCCATCAAGGCGAATGGCAGAGCGAAGACCGAGTGCGAGAACTTGATCAGGGACAGATACTTGCCAGTTTGCGAGGGGCTGACCATCAGCTGCCGGCCACTTCGCCCTCGTCCCAAGGACTGCCGGTCCCAGTTTCGGGAGTCTGCCAACGCCGAACCAATTCGTGATCGATGCCGAGGGTATCCAGGATCCTGGCGACGACGAAGTCGATGAGATCCTCCACCCGCTGCGGGCGATGGTACCAACCAGGCATCGCGGGCAAGATCACCGCCCCAGCCTCCGCAAGCAAAGTCATGTTGCGCAGGTGGATACTCGACAAGGGTGTCTCCCGCGGCACCAGAATCAGGCGACGTCCCTCCTTGAGGGCGACATCTGCGGCACGTTCAATGAGGTTGCTGCTGAAGCCATGCGCCACTCGCGCGAGGGTGCCCATACTGCATGGACAGAGCAGGACCGCATCGATCTCCGCGCTGCCACTGGCCGGCGCCGCTGCGACTGCTCCAAGATCGTGCACCTGCAAGTTTGCACGCAGTTCCGGGGCAACCAAGTGCCCTAGATCAAAGCCTGGGTCATCCGCAGGGATGCCCGCTTCATGGCGCAGGACTTGACGGCCCGCATCACTGACCGCGAGCTGCAGGGAATCTCCCCGCTCCAGCAGCTGCTCCATGAGCCGCAGAGCGATGGGTGCCCCCGAGCCCCCGGAGAATCCCAGAAAGTAGCTGGCCATCAGTTCGTCAGGTAGAAATGCAGATCGTAGATGGCGTGCGTATAGACACAGACGCCGAATCCACGCAGGACAAACAGGGCACCGAGAATGATCCCGGCCACGGCGCGAAAAACGAATTCATGAATTTCGAAGGGGTGCGCACCGATGCCCACGTGGTGGAAGAGGGAGAATAGCAGGGCAGAGATCAGAACTGCTAGAGATGTGCCCACCAGAGGGTGAACGGACATGGCCCGGCAGGCACGTTGCAGCAAGAGAGCAAGCAAGGAGAGCAGTCCGAGCCTGAAGAGAGTCTCTTCGAAAATCCCAGCGCCTAGAGAACCGATGAGATCCACAACCAGCGCGCTCGCCATCAGCGGCTTGCCCGGATCCACGAACTGCAGGGTAAGCGCTGCGGTGACCGGTCCGAGCATGAGTCCATAGACTGCACCCTCGAGAACAGACACCAGGACTACTCTTCCCCAGGGCAATTGCCGACGGTGGATTGACCAGGCGGAAACCAGAATGACGCACATCATCGCGATCCGCACCACCGTGAAGGCATGGGGCCCGATCTCACCAAGGAAGTCGGTAATCAGCGCCTCGGCGCCATTGCGCTCCTGGGGCGCCAAGCTGAGACGGAGACCTTCGTAGAGTAGCCAGAGGGGCAGCACCGCAAAGATCCCGACGGCAGGATCCCGCGACCAGCCCAGGTATCCCGATTCTGCTTCAGGACTGTCTTTCTGCTCTGTAGATCGATGCGATGCCAAAGCTTACCGGCGTGACCGTCGGCGAGTGTAGCCCGGCCTCCTCCATCATAGCCAAGAATTCCCCACCCTCAGGAAAGGCCATGACAGTCCTGGGCAGGTACTCATATGCCCCATTGCGATCGCCGGTGATCCAGCTACCCAGCTTCGGCAACATGCGACGAAAGTAGAACAGATAGGCCCCCCGCAAGAGAGGGAACTTGGGTTTGCTGAACTCCAAAACCATGACCCGCCCACCGGGACGCAGCACCCGCGCCATTTCTCTCAGACCACGAACCGGATCCTCCACATTGCGGATCCCGAAGGCGACGGTGACCAGATCGAAGTGCCCATCTGCAAAGGGTAGGGACATGCTGTCCGCCACCAGATATCGCGGGCGCCGAGCCTGCGGAAGAGACTTGGACTTGGCCGCCGCCCGCGAGATCATCTCCGGGCAGAAATCGCTAGCCAGGACCTCCGCGCCGTGACGGGCCAGGCAGAGGGAGAGATCGCCGGTCCCGGCGCAGATGTCGAGCACACGCTCGCCTGATTGCAGACCAGCTACGCGGACAGCACGGCGACGCCACACTGCGTCGATCCCCATGGAGAGGAGATGATTGGCTCGGTCATAGCGCGGCGCGACCCGGGCAAACATGTCGCGAACCTCTGCTGACCTGGGCATCTGCGCATCATGACTGAGGCAGCGCCGTTGAACCAGAGCCAAGCCTGAGCTGATCTTGGAAGCCTGCTCTCAGGATCAGCTCGGCTTTGCTGGGCCTAGCGCCTATTGGCGCCAGTAGGTCGCGAGCACTCTCGCCTGCGGAACCGGGATCGAGGTGATCTTGGCCCGCGACTCCAGGTCGAAGACATCGATCACGCCGGCATCGGGCAAGGCGATGAACATGAATCTTGGCCGGTAAGGCACCAACACACCGAAGGACACGGCCTGCAAGATGGCGCCCTTACTGGAGTGGCCAATAAAGGACTCAGAGACACCCGTATTGAAGGGCGTGATCTGGTTGCCGGTGACGCCGTTGTTGAAGGACTCGTCGAAAGCGACAGAGACCGCGGTGTTACCCGAGAGCAGTGAGCCCAGCGGTTGATTGGGGCTGGCACCACCGATTTGGCGAGTTACTGACCAGATCTTCTGGCGGAAGGTCGGCGCCTGGATGAAGCCACCAGCCAACTGGGTGAGAGGCTGCTGACCTGCCGGCGAGGCAGTCAACTCAATTCGCGACACCACACCGAGGCCCGACTCGTCCACATGGGTGACAATGACACCGGTCTGCTGGGTGTTGTAGTCAAAGGTCAGGAAGCGTGCCCGGCGGAAGTCCTGCTCGGTGGTCCCGATCATGTCGTTGAAGCCGATGCCATTCACACCGTCCGGGCCGGATTCGAAGACGGCGATGGTGCCGTTGGCATTCAGAATATAGGCGTAATACACGCCACTGGTATTGCCCGTCGCAACCTGACGGCTCGTGACCGCGATGGCGATCGGCGCATTCAAGTTGCCCGAGACTTCCTTCTGAAGACTGAGGTCAGCGGAGAGAATGGTCGTCAGGGTGTTGCTCGTGGGGCTCAACACCAGGATCGACTCGCCATCGGGCTGCCAGGCAACCTCCGTCGGGCCAGGTGCGACACGCACCTCACCGACCACCTTGTTGAAGGTGGGACTGAGCGGATTGGTGTCGATGAAGCTAACCGTCGAGGACGCAAAGTTGGTCACCGCAGCCAAGGCCAGGGTCGGCGAGAAGGCCATGTTGAATGGGTCACTCAACTTGATGGAGTCGAGCACCGTGAAGCGGTTGCTGTTGACCACCAGGATGGTGTCGTTTTGTCGATCCAGGACATAGAGGAAGTGTCCGATCTGCTGCCTCGAGGAGAAGGGGCAGAATACCGGCGGTGGCGGCGGCGAAGTCGGCGGCGGCTGTGGGCCGACAAACTTGCCATCGAACTGGTGGGCCGGAAAGTCCGGCCGTGTGCCTTGGATCAGCAGGTTGAGACCCACGGAAAGGCATGGCGGCGAACCCGTCGTGAGTCCGGCGGACTGGCCGAGGGAAGACGTCACGCTCGGCTCTTGACCGAAGATGCCCATGGCCACGTTCGGCGGTGGGAAGATCAGCTTCGGAGGATTCGGGTGAGGAGCAATGGAGATGCTGTTGCCGGGCTGAGAAACCACCAGAGACGGGTTCAGCTGGTTGGATGAGTTGACGTTGATATTGATGTTCAGGTTGTTGAACACCAGGTCCAGGGGTGGACCGATATGAATGTCACCCACCTCACCAACCTGCGGACTCGAGAGCAGTCGGATGCTGCCCTTGGTGTCCTCAACCATGGTGAGGCGACCCCTACTGCCTGCGTCGATTGGACCGGTGCCTTGGGACAGCGTGGGAACCACGCCAGCCTGACCGATGTTGGGATCGTTGGTGAAGTTCGAGGTAGCAGGATCCGCAGTGCTCGTGCCCTGGCCGTAACCGTTGAGATCGATCACACCGACACCGGGCTCAGAACCGCCGATGCCCACATAGATCGCGTCCGGAGCAACCGGTGCGTTGACCAGGCCAGGCCCCTCACCAGTGGTGTATGGGGAACTCACGGAGTTGGCCAAGGTCGGCCCATTCAGACCATGAATACTGGAGGCGTTTACGTCGACGCTCACATTGGCATCGCCAGGCAGCACGTAGGCCGGGGTGAGCCGGAAATTGCAGTAGTCAGCAAAGGTCAGCGGATCCGCGTAGTACAGCACGGTGAAGGTCTGCGCCGCAGCCGTCACGGTGAGCGCCACTCCACCGGACTGGGGTGTCAGGTTGGTCGTGGAAAAGAAGGTGCCCACATCGGTCGGTTGAACGGGCTTGTTGAAGCTCACCAAGATTGGTTGGGCGGGATCCACGTTGGTCTGACCATTGCCCGGAGAGATCGCCGGCACGCCGGTATAGCCGAAGACGTCCGGCGGATTGGGGTCGGCGCCAACCGTCGTCGCCGTGCAGAGATTCTGCTCGAGGATCTTGCCGTCCGTGTTGCGGACGCCGTTGTTGACCTCAATGCGCAGCAGGAGGTTCTGGCTAGCAGGATCGAAGCGCTCCGGAGCTCCTGAGAGAGCACCGTTGGTGTCGGCAACGAAAGTGAAGCTGTTGGGCGCTACGAGATCCGCTACGCCATTGAAGGCCGGGGCCGTAGGATTATTTGGATCCCAAGAAGCATCGTCTATGGCACCTGGAAAACCATTGCCCACAGGATGCACGAAGGTCACGGCGCCATTCGACTTGGCCTCCAAAGCTTTGACCTTCTGCAGCTGTCCACCGACGTTGATGAAGGTAAAGCCGCCTACGAAGCCACGCCCCCGAATCACGGTCTGGGTCTCGGTGCCCGGATCGTAGTTCAGCAAACTCACCGCAGTGGTCAGGCCCGAGTTGGTGCTGGCGTTGAAGAGCGAGTCACTGAGGATGGACTCGACCAACACGTTGTTCGAAAAGCGCGTCAGGATGAACTGATTGCCAGGCGATCCATCGGGCAGAGTCGGGGTAGTAGGAAAGACCGCCACCGGCAACACGCCATTGCTGGAGCTAGCAAACATCTGCAAGGTATCGATGGACTCGATGTTGACGATGTTTGGCGTGGGCACTCCCAGGCTGTCCGTCGTGCGGATGCGGTAGGGAAAGATCTGACCTTGCCCTGTTGAGATCAACGAGACGTTGAACTCGCCACGGTTTCCACTACTGCTGCTACCGCCACCGCTACAACCACTGGTGACTACGAGGGCGGAGAGGATCGGAATGCCGAGGAGCAACTTGCTCAATTGCGTCGTCTTCATAGCAGGGGGGCCTCCGCGGCGCGAAGCGGGAGGCGTCTTGGCGCTGGGGTGAGGGGTCCGAGAAACTTATCGTAGGCTAGCCATCAAACAAGAATCGGGCCCGACAAAGCCGAATCGCCCCTAGGCCCTATCCCGTATGGTCATAACTCACTTATTCGCAAGGGTCAAGAGCACATTCGGGAGCTCTTCCACGGCTCTAAATAGCCTTCCTGGGGTCAATCGCTGCGGCTGCCCGCAGAGAACCATGTGGCAGACCGTACAATTCTCGTGCGGCATCGCACGATGAGAGGGCGCGCGTGCATCCGCGCAGGCTCCTGCTAGCCTACCGCGATGATCTTCGACGCCCAGGCGCAGCCCGACGAGCAGGACTACGACCGGGCACTTCGACCGACCAGTTTCAGCGGCTTCATCGGCCAGGAACGCACCTGTGAAAACCTGCGCGTAGCCATCCAAGCAACTCGTCAGCGGCAGGAACCTCTGGATCATCTGCTCTTCGCCGGCCCTCCCGGACTGGGCAAGACAACCCTGGCTCACCTCATCGCCAGCTCCATGGACAGCGCCCTGGTGGCGACTTCGGGCCCGGCCCTGAGCAGCCCCAAGGATCTGATGGGCACCCTGACCCGACTCGAACGCAGCGACATCCTCTTCGTGGACGAGATCCATCGCCTGCCCAGAGCTGTGGAGGAGTATCTCTACTCGGCGATGGAGGACAGTGCGATCGACGTGGTGCTCGAGCAGGGTCCCGCCGGCCGCAGTGTCCGGGTCAGCCTGGCGCCCTTCACCCTGGTCGGAGCAACCACTCGAGAAGGGCTCCTGAGCGGCGCATTCCGCAGCCGCTTCGGCCTCATCGAGCGCCTTGATCCTTATCCCGCACAGGAGATCCGCCGCATCCTCGAACTGGCTGCCGACCGCCTGGAAGTCAAGATCGCTGCCGAACCAGCGACCCTGCTTGCCGATCGCAGCCGCGGGGTACCCCGCGTCGCGCTGCGCCTCCTACGCCGGGTGCGCGATCTCGCCCAGGTGCAGGGCAAGGCAGAGATCGACCTGCCAGCGGTGGAAGAAGGCCTGCGGCGTCTGCGCATCGACGAGCTCGGCCTGGAGGAGATGGATCGCCGCATCCTCCGTGCTCTGATCGAGCGGCAGGAGCCCACCGGACTCAAGACTCTTGCGGCCATGGTAGATGAGGCAGAGGACACCCTGGAACAGGTTTTCGAGCCGCATCTACTGCGCTGCGCCCTCATCCTGCGGACACCCCGAGGCCGCCTGGCCACCGACCGGGCCCGGCAACACCTGGGCCTCGAAGCCAGAGGCGAACAAGCCTCTGCAGAACTGCCCTTCGACTGAGCCCGTGCCTGCATTCGGCTACCAACTCCTGCAGCAGAAGGGTCGCGCCCGTCGCGGTCGCTACCACACTCCTCACGGCAGCTTCGAGACTCCCTGCTTTGCGCCGGTTGGAACGCGTGCCGCGATGAAGGGCATTACCCCTGAGCAGCTGCGCACAACGGGCAGTGAGCTCATCCTCGCCAACGCCTACCACCTATTCCTCCGCCCTGGGCATGAGCTCATCAAACGCTGCGGTGGCCTGCATCGCTTCATGGCTTGGGATGGACCCATCCTCACCGACTCGGGTGGTTATCAGATCTTCTCCCTGAGTCACCTAAGCAAGGTCGACGATGCCGGTGTCAGCTTCCGATCCATCATCGATGGCTCCCAACAGCGACTGACTCCGGGCCTCGCCCTTGAAGTTCAACGCGATCTCGGACCGGACATCGCCATGGTCTTGGATGAGTGTCCGGCCGGTGACGCATCTTCTGAGCGCGTCCGGCAGGCGAATGATCGCAGCCTACGTTGGGCTCGCGAGGCACGGGAGATCCATCGCCAATGGGGTGACTCGGAACGCGGCCAGGCCCTATTCGGCATCGTTCAGGGCGGACCCGATCCGGAGCTTCGCGCCAGCTCTGCGCGGGAGATGAGCGCCCTCGAGTTCGATGGCTACGCCATCGGTGGACTGAGCGTCGGCGAGACCAAGATGCAGATGGAGGTCGCCTTGGACGCAGCGGTGGACGAACTGCCCAGCAACAAGATCCGCTATCTCATGGGGGTCGGAACTCCTGAGGATTTCCGTCGTGCGATCAGCGCAGGCGTCGACCTCTTCGACTGCGTCACCGCAACTCGTCATGGTCGCAACAACCAGGCATTCACTCGGGAAGGCACGTTGAAGTTGCGCAATCAGCAGTATGTCGAAGACCTCGGTCCCTTGGACAAGGCCTGTTCCTGCTACACCTGCCGTGAATTCTCCCGCGCCTACCTCCGCCACCTTGCGGTCTCGGGTGAAATGCTCGCGGGAATTCTGCTCAGCCTGCACAACCTGCACTACTTCCAGGACTTGATGCGCGAAATCCGCGCCGACATCGAAGGAGCTTAGATCGTGGCTTGGATCCGCACCGTTCCCGACACAGAGACCGAGGGTCGTATTGGCAAGATTTATCAGGCGGCCATCGCCCGCGCCGGAAGAGTCTTCGGCATCATCAAATTGATGTCCATCCAGCCTGAGATCCTGGATGCATCCATGACCTTCTATGCTGCCGTAACGACCACGCCACGCTCCCCTCTGCCCCGTTGGTTTCGCGAACTGGTGGCGGTCAAGGTATCCGCAGCCAACGATTGCTTCTATTGAACGCAGGCGCATAGCTGGGACCTGCGTGCACAGGCTCCCGAAGAACTGCGCGACCAACTGCTCTCCGCAAACCCGGAAGCTGCACTGGACGAGCGCTACCGGGCCCTGCTCGCCTATGCCTTGAAACTGACCAGGACACCTGCAGCCTGCTGCCGAGAAGACATTGCTGCACTGCGAGAACAAGGCGCGAGCGACGAAGAGATCCATGCCACCGTGCAAGTCGCTGCGTACTTCAATTACATCAACCGAGTCGCGGACGCATTGGGTGTGGATCTCGAAGCCGAGATGCAGGACTGACGCGGCGCCAGCAAGCACGGATACATGCCTGATACGGCCCTCCGGAGCCTGGAAAGCGGCCCAACACCTTGCCCGGACTTGGCGTATGCTGGCCCGAGCGGGTCCCCCGCCCGCTCCCAAGAGCCCCCAGTTCGGAAGGGAACCATGCGCAGCCTCCCCATTCTCTCCCTCCTTCTGTTCACCTCCAGCCTCGCCGCCCAGGAAGCGGAGCAATCCGCGGCGAGCTTTGACGCCAACCAAGTCCGCGCCCTGCAATGGCGCATGCTCGGCCCGGCAAACATGGGTGGACGCATCACGGACCTGGAGATCGTCGCTCCCAAGTACAGCACCTGGTACGTGGCAACCGCCGGCGGTGGTCTGCTGAAGACCATGAACGCGGGCACAACCTGGGAAGCCCTCTTTCAGAACCAATCCACGATCTCCATCGGTGACGTCGCGGTCGCCCCCTCGAACTCGGACATCGTCTGGGTCGGGACTGGCGAGGAGAATGCGCGCAACTCGGTAAGCTGGGGAGACGGCGTCTACAAGTCGACCGACGGCGGCAAGACTTTCTCCCACATGGGGCTGCGGGAGACCTTTCAGATCGGTCATATCGCCATCCATCCTCAGCAATCGGACCTTATCTACGTCGCCGCTCTCGGCAGACTCTGGGGACACAATCCGGACCGCGGGGTCTTTCGCAGCAAGGACGGCGGCAAGACTTGGGAGAAGGTCCTCTACATCGATGACAAAACCGGCTGCATCGATGTGCGCATCGACCCGGCGAACCCGCAGCGAGTCTATGCGGCGATGTACGAGCGCATGCGTGACGGATTCGATAGCAATGATCCAGCTGTGCGCTTCAGCGCCAGCTCAGGTCTCTATCGCAGCGACGATGGCGGCGACAATTGGCAGAGACTCGATAAGGGTCTGCCAACGGTCAAGTGGGGACGCACGGGTCTGAACCTGCACCCGAATGGCAGTCTCTTCGCGATCATCGAAACCGAGCGCAACGGCTGGGCAACCGGCAACGAACGGGTCAAGAAGTCCAACAAGCGTGGCGACGCCTACATGGGCATCAGCGGCCAGGATGGGGAAGGCGGCGCCAAGCTGACTCTGGTGACGCCTGGCGGCCCCGGTGACGAGGCCGGCCTCTCCCCCGGCGACCTGATCACGAAGATCGGCGATCAGACCATCAGCAAGTACACCGACTTGAGCAGTCACGTGGGCAAGGCCAAGGGCGGCAGCGAGACCGACATCAGCTACAACCGCGATGGGATCAGCAAGACGGTCAAACTGACCTTTGGCAAACGCGAAGCAGCCGCAGAGAATCAGAGCGGTCCATACTCAGGACGACTCGGCGGGCAGAATCCGAACGTCCAGAGCGCGCAAGGGGAAGACGGCTTCGAGACCGGCGGCATCTTCCGCTCCGATGACCAGGGGGAGACCTGGCAACGGATCAACAGCCTCACCGAGCGGCCCTTCTACTACAGCGTCATAGCTCTGGACCCGCAGGACGCAGAGAACATCTATTCCTGTGGAGTCGCCTTCTATGCCAGCGAAGACGGCGGCGAGTCCTTCAGGACAGTTCAAGCAGGCATTCACTCGGACTTCCACGCGGTCTGGGTCGACCCACGCAACTCGGATCACCTGCTACTCGGATCGGACGGCGGACTCTACGAGACCTATGACCGCTGCAAGACCTGGCGCGCCATGAACAACTTCGTGGCCGGGCAGTTCTATCACGCCAACGCAGACAACTCCCACCCCTACCGCATCTACGGTGGGCTGCAAGACAACGGCACTTGGGGCGGTCCCTCACGCACACGCTATGCAGAAGGGACCAGCATCGACGACTGGGTCACCATCTTCGGTGGAGACGGCTTCCGCGCGCGCATCGATCCCGAGGACCCGAGTGTGGTTTTCGCAACCAGCCAAAATGGTGGTATGGGGAGGGTCGACATGGCCGGCGGTAGAAGCAGAGGGCGGATCAGCAAGCCGAGTGGCACGCGCTTTAACTGGGACACGCCCTTCTTCCTCTCGCCGCACAATTCGCGCATCCTGTACTACGCAGGCAACGTCGCCTGTCGCTCCCTGAATCGAGGTGGGAGCAGCAGCATCATTTCGCCTGAGCTCGGCCGCAGCGATCGTGGCAGCGCAACCGCCTTCGCCGAATCTCCGCTGGTGGAGGGCCTGCTCTATGTGGGCACCGACGACGGCGCCCTTTGGCGCTCGGAAGACGCCGGCGAAAATTGGACTGCCCTGCACGAGAAGGTCTTGGGGATGCCCGGCCCACGCTACGTCAGCCATATCGAGCCCTCTAGCCACCAAGAAGACCGGCTGTACATCACCTTCGATGGCCATCGCTCCGACGATCTATCCACCTATGTCTTTGTCTCTGAGGATCGCGGCAATACCTGGAAGTCTCTGCTCGCGAACCTCCCGGAGACTCCGGTCCATGTACTCCGCGAGTACCCCCGCGGCCCCAGTGGTGACCTACTCTTCCTGGGCACCGAGTTTGGCAGCTATGTGAGCCTGGACCGTGGCGAGGCCTGGTTCAAGCTGGGCTCTGGCCTGCCCAACCTGGCGGTCAGAGACTTGGACATTCAACTACGCGAAGGTGAGCTCATCGCTGCGACTCATGGCCGCGGTATCTGGCTCTTGGACATCAGCCCATTAGCGCAGATGACCAAAGCCATCGCCCAGTCGGATGCTCACCTCTTTGAACCGGATCGGCTCACAGTTTGGCGCAGCATGCGGCGCGGCATCCAAGGTCACGACACCTGGACAGCGCCCAATCCCCCACCGGGTATCGCAATCTACATCTATCTGCGTACGGCACCTGAGGCAGCGCCGGAAGTAACCGTGCACGATATCTCCGGCAAGCAGATCGCCAAACTTACCGGTGAGCCAGTTGCGGGGCTGCAGGCTCTGCAGTGGAACGGGCGCATCGCCAGCCCCGAGGGCAATCGCGCGGCTCGCGGGCGTGGCCGCCGCGGCGGCTTCGGCGGGCGACAAGCTCCAGCCGGCAACTACTCGGTTCGCATGCAGCATGGCGGCGAGACTCGAGTTCAGGCCCTGCTCTTGGAAGCAGACCCACTGGACGGTGAATCACCCCTGCAACGCCGCACAAGCACGCACCCAGCCGGCTACTCTCGCCCTGCAGCGAGGAGGAACTGAGCCATGAAGAACCTGAGGACGACCATCGTTACCAGCGGCCTGCTTTGCCTCCTGTCTACAGCGGACCTCCATGGCCAACAGGACTCGGAGTTCCTGCGCAACAACGTCTTCGCCCAGATGAAGTGGCGGTCGATCGGACCGAGCACCTTCAGCGGCCGGGTAGTCGACATCGAAGCAGTTGCCGACAACCCGAGCACCTACTACGTCGCTTCGGGCAGCGGCGGATTGTGGAAGACGATCAACGACGGCACTAGCTTCGAAGCCGTCTTCGAAAAAGAAGCCGTCATCTCAATCGGGGATATTGCGATCGCCCCCTCCGACTCTCAGGTGCTCTATCTGGGCAGCGGTGAGGCCAACAACCAACGCAGCTCGTACTGGGGCAACGGCGTCTACAAGTCGACGAACGCGGGCAAGTCCTGGGAGCATGTCGGTCTCGAGGGCACGGAACACATCGGTCGCATTCTGGTGCACCCCGAGAATCCTGACCTGGTCTATGTGGCCGCCCTGGGCGCCCTCTACAAGAGCAACCAGGAACGTGGCCTGTACCGCAGCCAAGACGGCGGCAGCAGCTGGGAATTGGTGAAGTTCATCAGCGAGGATGTGGGCTTCGTCGACCTGGCCATGGATCCGGAGAATCCCAAGATTCTGTACGCCGCAGCCTATGAACGACGGCGTCGGGCGCATCACTTCTACGAGTACGGCCCTGGTTCTGGGATCTACAAGACCAGCGACGGTGGCGACAACTGGGAGAAGCTGGACAAGAATCTTCCCAGCGGCCAGATCGGACGC
Organism: Planctomycetota bacterium; assembly: GCA_021776805.1. Lineage (GTDB taxonomy): Bacteria > Planctomycetota > UBA1135 > UBA1135 > UBA2386 > JAJFFD01. The sequence continues at coordinate 30,759 of JAJFFD010000076.1, read as the reverse complement.
ATCGGCCTGGCCATCTCGCCGCAGGAACCGCGGGTGGTCTATGCCCTCATCGAGAACGTCAATCCCGCAGCGGCCGAGCGGCGGCCACCAGCACGCCGCGCCACCGAAGCCGCCAACAATGGCGGCAAGGACTCGGCGCCCGAGAACGACGTGGAAGCTCAGGATCGAGTTGCCCGGCGCCGCAGCGTCGGCGGCGAACTCTACCGCAGCGAGGACCATGGCGAGAGCTGGACGAAGATGAACAGCGAGCCTGTCGGTGGCAGCCCACACTATTACTACGGCCAGGTACGCGTCGATCCGAAGAGTTCCAATGTCGTCTACGTCATCGGCATGCGAGTGGCACGCTCGCGGGATGCGGGCAAGACCTGGGACGCCAGCTATGGCAGCGGCCTGCACGTTGACAACCACGCCCTCTGGCTCGATCCGAGCAATCCGGACCATGCACTGCTCGGCAATGATGGCGGCCTGGGCGAAACCTGGGACGGTGGCGGGAGCTGGATCTACCACGACGATCTCCCCCTCGCCCAGTTCTACACGGTGGCCGTGGATAATCGGCAGCCCTACACAGTCTACGGCGGCACCCAGGACAACGGATCCTGGGGGATCCCCTCGCGATCCGTGACCGGTGACTCCTTGCGCAATCGGGATGCATTCCGCATCAATGGCGGCGACGGCTTCTATGTCCAAGTCGACCCCAGCGACCCGGACGTGATTTACAGCGAAAGTCAGTTCGGAAACATCAGCCGCATCGATCTCAAGACCGGCAGCAATACGCGGATCAGACCCAGCGCCGAAAAAGGCAGCCCAGCCCTGCGTTTCAACTGGAGCTCCCCCATCCTCATCTCGCCCCACAATTCGAGCACGGTCTACTTCGGCAGCCAGTACCTGCACCGCTCCGTCAACCGCGGCGATCTCTGGGAAACTATCAGTCCGGACCTGAGCACCGCTGATCCAGAGAAGATCAAGGGCAACGTGCCGCATTGCACGATTACCAGCATCGCCGAATCCGCTCTGCAGCGGAACCTGCTCTGGGTGGGCACCGATGACGGCAAGGTCTGGACCAGTCGCAACGGCGGTGGACGCTGGACCGATCTTTCCGCGCGCTTCCCCGACCTACCCCCAGCACTCTGGGTCAGTCGCGTCGAGGCCTCAGCCAGCGACGCGGATACAGCCTACATAGCCTTCACCGGCTACCGTGAGGACATCCGGCAGCCCTTCCTCTACATGACTAGCGACGCCGGTGAGAGCTTCCGCTCCATCGCCAACAATCTCCCCCAAGAACCCATCAACGTTGTTCGCGAGCACCCTCGCAACCCTTCGGTCCTCTTCGTTGGCACCGAGTTCCGCGTCATGGTCTCCGTGGATTCCGGAGGCAATTGGCACGAGCTCGGGGGCAATCTCCCCACAAACCCGGTGCACGATCTCCTCGTGCACCCGCGGGAGGACGACCTGGTCATCGGCACTCATGGTCGCGGCTTCTACATCCTGGACATCGCTGCGCTCGCGGACATGAACCCACAGATTCTCAGCCAAGCTTTCCATGTCTTCCCAGCCCGGGACGGACACACTCCAGGTAGCAGCTTCCCAACGATCCGCTACCAGGCAGCAGCCGGTTGGCGCGCCGATCGCGCCGAGCAGAATCCGATCTTCCGCTACTACCTGAGTCAGGACAGCGACGAGGCGGTGGATATCAAGGTCTTCAATGCCAAGGGTGAGCAGGTCTTCAGCAAGCGCGGCGAAAACGAGGCCGGACTCCACGAGGTGGTCATGGCCCGCGCCCGAGGTGGCCGCGGCGGTTTCGCCGCCCTCTTCGCAGGTGGCGGTGGCCGCGGACGGGCCAGTGGCCCGGCAGCGGCGCCTGGCCAGTACCTGCTGCGCATTCAGCACGGCGAACGGCGGGTGGAGAAGGTCTTCCGCATGCACCCTCCCCTCGGGCGCTGATCACCTCAGTTCGATGGACACGGCCGCAGTGGCCTTGACCCGGATCTCCCCGGACCAATTACGAATGCGCCCGGGGATCAGAGGTTCGAACTCTGCCTCCCATTGGTAACTGCCACTGGGAAGTGAGATCGGCCGGCGTATCTCGGGATAGAGAATCTCGTCGAGCAAGACCGACCAGGGACCATCGGCCTTGCGAACTCGCAGTCGCAGCTCGCCATTGACTTCGCCAACCGCCAAATCGACCAGGAGTCCGGCACTGCGCCGCATGACCAGTTCCACCTCGGTCTCTACTCCTGATTGCACTTGGACCAAAGTCTCCCCGTGCCAGCCGGGGGCAACGCAGCGGAGCAGCAAACTCTTGCCAGCGGGTACCGCATCCCAGCTGAAAGCTGCAGACTCGATGAGGCGCTGCTCGCTGCGACGCAACTCCAGATCAGGGATCTCCCGCTGGGGATCCCAGAGACTGAGACTGCCCGAGAGACCACCCACCGGAAGGGCCTGGCCTTCAGCCGCCACCAACCGCCCGCGCAGGAAGCCCGGTGCCATCAACCCCAAACTGGCTTCTACCTTCTCCTGTCCGGGCAGGACATCAAAGCTGAGATCCGCCATGGCACCGCTCGTGCTCTGCACGTGTAGGACATACGGGCCGGGTATGAGTCCCGTGGCGAGAACCGCGCCATGTGGCCGTTCGCAAGCCGGTGGCCGAATGTATCTTGGCTGATCCCCTGCGGGGAGGCGGTACAGCTGCGCAGTACTGGCGGTCAGAGGATCACCGCTCTGCAGGTCGAAGAGATCGACTTCAAGCTCCGCAGGAGCCTCCCTCTCCCGTGCCAGCACGATGCGCAGATCCCGATCACCGGCGCTTGCTCGACTGTACCAAGGCGCGGCCCAGCGATGCAGGGGTGCCGGCGGTTCCAGCAGCAGATACACCGGCCCTGCCGTGCACTCGGAGATTCGAAACCTCCCCGCCTCGTCCGTGGGCAAGTCCGAGTAGCTGCCACTGCCATCCTCGAGTTGGAAGCAGTTGATGAAGACACCCGGAACCGGCTGCCCCTCCTGATCAACAACCCGACCCTCGATGGGCGCCAAGCGGCGCAAGACCACATCGACTTCCACCTGCTTCTGACCCCTTATCGGCATGGGCACTTTGACAGTCTCGGGCAGGAAGCCCTTGGCTCGGGCCTCGAGCCAGGCAACATCCCCGGTGAACCGCAGCTCCTCGAGCTGGTAGCGGCCGAGCTCATCACTTTGAGTCGACAGCCCTGCCTCGAACTCCTCAATCCTCACCCCAGGCATTGGACGACCCTGCACATCTCGGACAACCCCCTGAACCCGTGCTGCTCCCAGCTGACGTAGGACCATGCGAAGTTCGACCGGGGCCGCAGCCGAACTCGGAATATTTTGCAGCCAAGCGCTGGTCCAGCCCGACTTGCTCGCGCCAACCGCATAGCCGGGCGGCGGATCCTCATCGCTTCGGCCAAGCCAGAATCCCAGCTCCATGTCCGCAGTGCTGGTGAGAAAGGGAAAGCGCGCGATGCCCTGCGAATCAGTCTCGCCTTGGAAGTGATTACGCAGTTCTGGGAAGGCGGGCACGCGAGCTCGTCCGCCCATTTTCCAGCCGGCGGGCATGCCCAAGGGCATGAACTGCGGGAGGGCGTAGACCTGCGCGGCTGCGACCGGATCGCCAAGCTCATCGACTACCTGGACACGAATCTCCGCGCGAGGCTGCAGAATGAGGCGAAGATCCTCGAGTTTCTCCTCACCGCGTCCGGTGCTGAAACGCAGCCAACCCATGTCCTCTGCAGTGATGGCCACCAGGCTGTGGGCGCCAGCACGCGGTGCCGGTAGACGCTCTTCGAGTCGAAAGCGACCATCGAGGTCGCTGCGTCCGAGCAGGCGAGAGGCCGTGAAGAGACGGATGAAGCTGCCGCCGAACTGATCATCCAAATGGAAAATGAGAGCTGCCTGGCGGAGAGGTCGACCATCCGCGTGGAAGATCCGACCGCTGACCGCTGTACCCCGCTCGAGAGCGATGCGACCCAGGTCCATCACCCCCTCCCGAAGCAACACGTACGGCAACTCGTGCTGCCAGCTGGCATGCCCCGGCGCAGAAACCTGCGCCATTTGCATGGAGAAGCCCTCCCGGTCCGCGTAGCGCAAGTCCCAGCGCAGGCGCCCCTCTTTGTCGAAGTCCCGGCGCAGAGTGGCCGCATCCCCGGGCTCGAGTGGGCGCATGAACTCGAGGCGGGCATCCGGCAGAGGCAGTCCGCTCTCCGCATCCACGACCTGAGCGAGGATGAGCATTAGATCGTCATCCGCCTTGGTCTCGACGCCCGAACCGGCGACGGGGAATCGACTGGGACTGGACTCCTCTTCCAGCACAGGCAAGTCCACAGCCAAGTTCTCCGGCTCATGCGCCAGCGAAACTGCGGGCGCTGCCAACCCTCCGCCTGAGGAATCCAGTTCGCCCGGCAAAATCACTGCAAGCGCCCATGCGCCAAGCAGCAGCAGGGGCAGGAGGAGGAAGAGGATCGCCTTCTTGGTCTTCATGATCAGCGTCAAGTGAATCAACTGGGGGAACCATGGAGTTTGCAATCCCAGACCATCCAGCCGCATGCCGAGACTGCTGAGCAAGCTTGCGGACCAGACACTTCGATCCCCGTAGCGACTGTCGAGCCTGCCTCGCAGCTGGCCCAAAGCACGCTGCAAACGCGTCTTCACGGTGGCGAGAGGCAGGCCGAGAATGCTCGCGATTCGACGCGGCGGTTCCTCGTGCCAGAACCGCAGCTGCAGAACCTGGCGATAGGGCTCCTCCAATTCGAAGACGGCCTGGGCCAAATCACGCTGCATGGCCGCCTGCGCCACCAGCTCGGCGGCTGGCACGGCGAAACCTTCCTCCGCCGATGCCTGCTCCCGCCGACGGCGCCGCGACTGGTCACGCTGATGTCGCCGGGCGAGATTTCGCAGGGTGCCGCGCAACCAAGCCAGAGTCCGAGGCGGCCGACTGTTCTGCAGACCCAGCTGCCAGGCCTCCTGCACCAGGTCTTCGGAGGCTTGCTCATCACCAACTAACTGCCGAGCCAGAGCCCGCAGGGAGGCGGTCTCACGGCGCAAGGTAGCGGCATCCAGAGCTTGGGAGAATTCGGGATCCATGCTCAGCAGTCAGATCCCCAGACCGAGTAAATCGGACTCAGATCCAGCAAAGAAACTAGCCGACCCAGCCCCCAGTCCTAGCCCTCCGAGTCCGACCGCCCTTCGAGCATGAGTTCCTGCATATATGCCAGCAGGTGAATGCGGAGGAGAGCCACGTCCTTCTCATAGTCGCCAATGAGCCCGGGATCCTTCTCCATGTCCGCCGCGCAGAGATCATTGACGATGAAGAGGGTCAGTCGGGCAGCGTTCAGACCCGATAGCCAGGCGGCCCGGTGCAGAGCCCGGATCGGCAGGCGAAAGCTGCGCTCACCATCATCCTCCAGGCTACGCAGGTCCTGTTCGATCAATTCGATGCGCGAGGCAAAGAGATGCTCCAGATGATCCGCGCCGAAGCGCCGCCACTGCTCCTCCTCTTCGGGGTCACTGAATGTCTCCGGTAGGAGCCTGGATCGGACCCGTGGATCCTTGCTGCGCAGGAGCCGGGGGATCTGCAAGAGGCTCTCTGCACATACGGGGGATAACTTGCGAAAGCAGAAATTCCCCTGGCTGTCGATCTCCAGGTGCATAGGCGGGCTCAGTCTTCGACCTGCTCGAGGGTAGCGAGAAGATGCCGCGCCTGGAGCTTGCTGGTGTAGACCTCCGCCTGTTCCCGACCACCGGTCCAGACTACCGACCGACCCTTCTGATGCACTTCGAGCATCAATTGCCTGGCCTTGCTCTCGGGATATCCAAAGGTCTCGATGAAGACTTTGGTGACGTAGCTCATGAGGGTGACTGGGTCATCGTGCACGACGACCTTCCAGGGACGAGCGAGCTGGCTGCGAACATCCGTGTCCGTCTGCTCGACGGTCTTGGCAGCGCATTGGATCAGCAAGTCTGGAGCCATGCTTCCATGGTATCGACCGGACTCCGGGCTCGCTATCCTTCCGACCCCAAGCATATGCCGCTCGGGAGATGAACCATCGTAGATAGCTCGCCCAAGACTCTGCCCCGCCTGGCTCTGCCCCTGGTGATTTCCTTCACCTTTCGCTTCCTATTCAGCTTCGTGGACCTGGCCTATGCCAGCGTGCTGGGGCGGGACGAAGTCGCCGCGATCGCCTTCTACATCCCCTTCAATGCGGTCTACATCGCCGTCTGGGTAGGACTTTCCGCAGGCTTCACCGCCAGCCTCTCCGCGGCCTTTGGCAACCGGGATGAGTCCAGGATCAAGTCGCTGAAGAAGGGCATCATGCGCATCTTCTTCACACTGATCCCCTGCCTCACCGTGCTGGGTGGAAGCCTCTATTTCCTGGTGCCCCACCTGGGTCTCGAGCCGGGCTTGGCGGAGGCCTTCCAGATCTATGGCATGACCCTGCTCATCGGGCTGCCGCTCACCGGCTTCTGGTCGATCTATCCAGACTCGGTGGTGAAGGCTCACCACGACACGCGCAGCACCATGTTTGCGGGGCTGCTGGCGAGCGTGACCAATGTCTTGCTCAACACCCTCTTTGTATTCGCCTTCGGCATGGGCATCTTCGGCATCGCCCTGGCCACGGTGCTGTCCCGCTTCGCCAGCCTGGGCTACGCGAGCTACCGCTGTCGAGCCCTCGAGCATGCCCGCCAGACCCCTGACTACGATCGCGGACCAGGCGCGGGATACTCCTCACCGGTGCGAAACATCCTCAAGCTCTCGGTGCCCGCCAGCCTCACCTATGCCCTGACCGCGGGGGAAGGTGCGGTCATCAATCGAGTCCTCATCAGCATGCCCGACTCGACCCTGGCCATCGCTTCCTATGGGGTCTACTACCAACTTCTGATGCTCTCCCTGATGCCGGCGGTGGCATCATCCGTGGCGCTCCTTCCCTACTTGGGACGGTTCGTACCCGAAGGACGGCACGATCACATTCGCAATGATCTCGGGCGCACCATGGGGATGGTCGCGATCTTCGCCCTCCTCTTCACCTTTCCTACGGGCTGGTTCTTTGCCCGTCCGGTGGCCGAGTTCTTCCTCGCCCAGGGGGATACAGCCGGTTTCGTGCTCGATGACGGCAACCTTCAAGTGCTGCGCTTTCTGCCGCTCGCGGCTCTTGCGGCACTGCCCTTCCTCTTCATGCGCCCGGTCTTCGAGGCCCTGCAGCAACCTCGGCGCGGGATCCAGGTCTCCATTCTCCGCTTTGTGGTCTTCTCTCTGCCGCTGCTGGTTGGCGGGCGCTACGCGGCGGAAGCCATGGGCTTCGCTCCCCTCAGCGGCATGATCTGTGGTCTGATCCTGGCCAGCGGCGCAGCCTCGCTGATGACCTGGTCCATGGCCAATCGAATCTTGCGCAACGCGGCGGCCAAGGATGCTCAAGCTGCTAGCCGAGCTTGAGCCCGGCCAGCTTCATGATGCGATCCCATTCCCGCTTGCTAACCGGCTGAATCGAAAGCCGGGCACCACGCCGGAGGAGCATCATGTCCTTCAGCGCCACCTCGCCCATCATCGACTCCCGTGTCACCGGCTGCGGCATCTTGGCGACTAGCTTGATATCGACCATGAACCATGCCGGGTTCTCCGGATCGCTCTTCGGGTCGTGATACTTGCTGGCTGGATCGAGGGCGGTGTAGTCCGGATAGCCCTCTCGCACTACCTCCGCAACGCCGACCACAGCCAAGGGACGGGCGTTCGAATGGTAGAAGAGCACCCCGTCGCCGATCTTCACATCGTCTCGCAGCAGATTTCGCGCCTCATAGTTCCGCACGCCATCCCAACAGGTCCGCCTGTCGCGGACCAGATCGTCGATGGAATAGGCTCCGGGTTCGCTCTTGAACAACCAGTAACTGCGCTTGCCGCTCGCTCTTGCTTTCTTGTTCGCCATCCCTGTGTCTCGGTCGCCCTCGAATCCTAATCGGCGGCAGGATAAAAAAGGCAGTATGAGCAACTCCTTTGGCGCCAGGTCCCGCCTCGTGACCGAGGCCGGCGAATTCACCTACTACAGCCTCTCCGCCCTCGAATCTGCCGGTTTGGGCGCTACCAGCCGCCTTCCCTATAGCATCCGCGTGCTCCTCGAGGCCGCTCTACGCAATGTGGATGGATTCGTTGTCACCGAGGAGGATGTGCGCAATCTAGCCGCCTGGGGACCTGAGAAGGCCGGCAAGCAGGAGATTCCCTTCATGCCCGGCCGGGTGGTTCTGCAGGACTTCACCGGCGTCCCCTGCGTCGTCGACCTGGCCGCCATGCGCTCCGCCATGCAGCGCCTAGGTGGCGATCCGAAGAAGATCAATCCGCTGGTCCCCTGCGATCTGGTCATCGACCACTCGGTGCAGGTGGATTACTTCGGCAGTCCGGACGCCATGGCCAAGAACGTGGAAAGGGAGTTCGAGCGCAATCGCGAGCGCTACGAGTTCCTCAAGTGGGGACAGGGCGCCTTCAGCAATTTCCGAACGATCCCCCCAGCGACGGGCATCGTTCACCAGGTCAACCTCGAGTACCTGGCCGGCGTGGTGCTGAGCAAGGACCAGAACGGGGAGCGCGTCGCCTATCCCGACTCCCTGGTGGGAACGGACAGCCACACCACCATGATAAACGGCATCGGGGTGCTCGGCTGGGGCGTGGGTGGCATCGAAGCCGAGGCCGTCATGCTCGGCCAACCGGTCTACATGCTCATGCCCGAGGTGGTCGGATTCGAGTTGACCGGCCGACTCCCGGAGGGCGCGACTGCCACCGACATGGTCCTGACCATCGTCGAGATGCTGCGAGCCCAGGGCGTGGTCGGCAAGTTTGTCGAGTTCTACGGCGAAGGCATGCGCAATCTGAGCCTCGCGGACCGGGCGACCATCGCCAACATGGCGCCGGAGTACGGCGCCACCATGGGCTTCTTCCCGGTGGACCAGGTTACCCTCGATTATCTCGCCCTGACCGGCCGCGATTCAGCACAGATCAGCCTCGTGCGGGACTACATGCAGGCCCAGGGGATGTTCGCCGACGAGAAGTCTCCGGTGCCGGAGTTCTCCGAGCAGATTGGCCTCGACCTGAGCGCAATCGTGCCAAGTCTGGCGGGACCCAAGCGCCCGCAGGATCGAGTCGCTCTAAGGGACATGCAGAGCGAGTTCCAAGCCAGCCTCGCCAAACCTGTGCAGGAACGCGGCTTTGCCCTGCAGGGATCGCAACTGACCAAGACCGGGCCCTATCAGGAAAACGGCAGCAAGCACGATCTCGGTCATGGTGCCGTAGTCATCGCCGCCATCACCTCCTGCACGAACACTTCCAATCCGAGCGTCCTGCTTGCGGCCGGCCTGCTCGCCCGCAAGGCCCGGGCCCGGGGCATGAAGGTGCCATCTTGGGTCAAGACCAGCCTGGCACCTGGCTCACGAGTGGTCACCGACTACCTGATCAAGGCAGGGCTCGACGCTGACCTGAACGCCCTGGGCTTCGAAGTGGTCGGCTACGGTTGCACCACCTGCATCGGTAACAGCGGACCCTTGCCCGATGCTGTGGCCAAGACGGTGCGTGAGAACGACCTGGTTGCAGCCTCGGTCCTCAGCGGCAACCGCAACTTCGAGGGTCGCATCAGCCAGGATGTGCGGGCGAACTACCTGGCCTCGCCACCTCTGGTCGTGGCCTATGCCCTCGCCGGCAGCGTGGATCTGAACCTGGTGAGCGAGCCCCTGGGGCAGGATGCGGATGGCCAAGATGTGTTTCTCAAGGACCTGTGGCCGAGCAATCAGGAGATCCAGGCGACCCTGGAGACTTGCCTCAGCCCGGACATGTTTCGTGAGCGCTACGGGCAGATGGATGGTCCTCCGGAGTGGCAGGCCATCAAGGTCGAGGCCAGCGAGATCTACGCCTGGAATCAGGACAGCAGCTATGTCCAGGAACCACCCTTCTTCCAGGACATGGACCGGGAGGTCGGCAGTATTCAGTCGATCCAGGGCGCGCGCTGCCTGGTGAAGGTCGGCGACTCCACCACAACTGACCACATCTCCCCAGCTGGAGCGATCAAGGCGGACAGTCCAGCCGGCGAGTTTCTGCAGGCCAGCGGCGTCGAGACCCGTGACTTTAACTCTTATGGATCCCGCCGAGGCAACGATCGGGTCATGACCCGCGGCACCTTTGCCAACATTCGCCTCCGCAATCAGATGGCTCCGGGCACCGAGGGCGGCATGACCCGGCACCTGGGAAGCAACGAAGTCTGCCCCATCTTTGTGGCTGCCCAGCGCTACAAGGAAGAGAACACTCCACTGATGGTCTTGGCCGGCAAGGAGTACGGCACAGGTTCGAGTCGCGACTGGGCAGCCAAGGGCACCATGCTCCTCGGGGTGAAGTTCGTCCTCGTGGAGAGCTACGAACGCATCCACCGCAGCAACCTGGTCGGCATGGGCGTTCTCCCCCTGCAGTTCAAGGCTGGAGAATCGGTGGCGAGTCTCGGCCTCAGTGGCGAAGAAATCTTCTCCGTCGAATTGGGCGAGGACCTGCAAGCAGGTGCGGAACTCGAGGTCAAAGCTGAGGACCCGAAGACTGGCAGCGTCACCAAATTCGCCACCATGTGTCGCATCGACACACCGGTAGAAGTCGAGTACTACCGCAACGGCGGCATTCTGCAGACTGTCCTACGGAAGCTGCTCTGACCTCCGCTCCTAGCGCCAATCGATCTCCAGTGTCCGCAGCCGAGCAAGCGGAGTACGAAGTCATCGTCGTGGGTGCCGGTGCAGCCGGGCTGATGGCTGCCATTCAGTCCGCGGACCGCGGTCGCAGAACTCTGCTCCTGGAAAAGAACGCGCGCCCCGGACTGAAGATCCTCATCAGCGGCGGTGGTCGATGCAATCTGACTACGACCAAGACGGGGAAGGCCCTCGAAGCGGAGTACGGCAAGCAGCGCGGACGATGGCTGCTGCACGCACTCAGAGCCTTCCAACCAAAGGACCTGGTCCGCATGATCGAGGCGGCAGGGGTACCTCTGAGAGAAGAAGACTTGGACAAGATCTTCCCCTGCTCCGGCAAGGCCCGAGATGTTCTCGACGCCATTCTCAATCTCGCCGCGAGCAAGGCCGTCGATCTGCGAACGACCGCGGCCATGGACTCGGTAGAAGGAGAGCCGAGGGGCGCTGGATTCCTGGTGCACAGCGCTGACGCTAGCTTTCGCGGCGAGTCCCTGATTCTGGCAACTGGCGGTTTGAGTTATCCAAAAACCGGCTCCACCGGTGACGGCTACCGGGTCGCCAAACAGTTTGGGCATCGCATCATTCCCGGAGTTCCCCACCTGGCTCCCCTTGCGATCGAGGCCGCATGGGTGCATGCACTCGCCGGCATCGTCCTCCAGCACAGCAGTCTGGCAGTCGCCGACAAGGCGACTGGCGAAGTCCTCTGCCGGCGACAGCGCCCGATCCTCTTCACTCATAAGGGACTCTCGGGTCCGGCGGCCATGGACCTCGCGGGCTTCGTCGAAGAGAACCCGAGAGAATGTGAGCTGGTCTTGGACTTCCTGCCCATGCTCAAGCGCGAAGCCCTCGAAGCGGATTGGCTGCTCAGAAGTAAGCACTCCGGCCGTGCACGAATCAGCAGTCTCCTGCCCAGGGAACTTCCGGAGCGCCTGCGGCAAAGCCTCTGTGAATTGGCCGGAGTCGCCTTTGCGACGAAGGGCCCGAGACGTCCCCTGACCATCGCCGAACTCGAAAAGAAGGGCCGCCAAAGTCTGCTCGACTGCGTCAAGAACCTACGTATCTCGGTGTCCAGGAGCCTCGGCATGGACCACGCCGAAGTGACCCGCGGTGGCGTGCCCCTGGACGAGGTCGACCCACGGACCATGGAGTCACGCATCCGGCCCGGCCTCTACCTCTGCGGCGAGATTCTGGATGTGGACGGGCCCATCGGCGGCTTCAACTTCCAAGCTGCCTTCGCCACCGGGCGGCTGGCTGGTTTGAATGCCTGAGAGCAGGCGAGCTCAACGCAGCAGCTGACAATCCGGGAGCAACTTGGCAAAGGCTGCCAAACCCTCGGCGGTGAAGCCATCGCAGAGTTTCAGATTGAGCAGGCGCAGGCTGCTCGCAGACCCAAGCGCGGCCAGGCCCACATCACCGAAATCATCGCAGGCCACCAAGATCAATTCCTGCAGACTTGGAACTTGGGACAGGGTCAGCAGCATCCGGTCGTCGGTAGCCGTGAAGCCCAGGTCCAGAGACTGCAGATTCTGCAAGCGGCTCAACCAGAGGCCGGCCTCGCCGCTGAGCTTGAGCCCACGCAAATTGAGACGGCGCAGGTCGGAGAGCCCTGCAAGGGCCGCGAGAGACTTGGCGCTCACCCCTGTGTCCTGCAAGCTCAAGGACTGTAGATGCTTCAGCCTGGCCACAGCCAGCACCCCCGCATCACTCAGTTGGCGGCAGCGGGTCAGATCGAGTTCGAGCAGGCCCGCTGGCAAGTTCTCGACGCCGACAGATCCAATCTTGCTCGCACCCAGCTGCAAGACCCGCAAGGAGTCGAAACTCTGCCAGTGAGCGAGGGCCGCGTCGAGATCACAAGTAAGATCGCGGAGATCCAAATCCTCGATGGAGCTCGAACGTCCGAGGGAGCGCAGGCCCTCAGCGGTGAACCAGCCGGACTCACGACCACGCAAGTTCAGACGCTGTAGATTCGCAAAGCGCGACAAAGCACCCAAGGCCTGGTCGCTGCGCAGATCCGAGTAGGAGAGATCGAGCTCGCGCAGTCTGCCGCCAGGGACAAAAGCCGCGAAGCCTCCCCCCGGTGGTTCCTTCGTCGTCTGCTCTTTGAGTTTTGCGAGCTCCTGCGCACTCAACTTGGCAGTCCCCGCCGGCTTCTTGCCCAGGTTGCTCGGCAGCCAGGCCGTACCCGACAGATCAAGAATCTCCAGTCTGGACAACTTGGCGAGGCTCTCGAGGACCGAGTTGCTCACCATGCCCTGTCGAAAGCGCAACTCGCGCAGATCGGCCAGGAGCGGGCCAGCGGCCAGCGCCTCGCTACTCAGGTTGGCGGCCGAGCCGCTGAGGTCCAGGCTGGTCAATCTGGCAAAGCGTGCCAGGCTCGGCAGATCCTCGTCCACCAGATCGAAGCAAACCAGCTTGCTCAAATCGCTGGGGAAGTCGCCTTCATTGCGCAGCTCATCCCCGCCGAAGATGATCCCCTGTCGACTTCGGGCGTCGAATTCAGCCGCGGCGATCAGGGGACGCAGACGCTCATTCAACCCGGCGCTGGCGCGCAGATCGCCGAGTCCATCGACGGCCCAGCGCTGCTCGCCGAACATGTACAGGGAGGCATGCATCACCTGCCCATCGGCCAGATGCAGGTTGATGCGGTGTAACCAATTCCATCCCGCCACGGGATGAGCTTCGGTGGAAGCCAGCATGGCCTTCTTCAGTTCGGTCACCTGCCCAGCGGTCTCGATCTCGATCATGCCGCCGGGTCCGGAACTCAGATCCACTGACTTCTCCTGGCTGACGAGGGAGCGGATCGAGATTCGGTCGACATTCGCTAGCAGCCGACTGAACTCGGCGACATCGGTCGGACGCAGCAGCCTGATCTCGCCAGCGACATCCGGCGCGTTCTCGCCCCCGGCATTGCGCAGCTGCAGGACTAGCCAAAGCAGACCAAAGCCGAAGAGCAGCAGCGCAGCCGCTGGCAGGCGACTCGATCGCCTTAGGGGAGCCCGCCCCGCTGCCAGGTCGACATTCCTGACCGCCTCCCATCGCGCCCCGGGAGAAGCGCTCAGGATTCGGTGCCGTAGGTCCGGTGCATGCTCAGCGGAGAATCTCTCTTCCAGGGCGGATTCGAGCAGGCGGTCCGCTGGATCTTTGGACTTCTCACCAGACTTGTTCCAGGCAGGATTCATTCCGCTGCCTCCAGGCGGAGACGAGATTGGATGCAATGCTTGAGCTTTGCGCGCAGGCGGCGAAGCAGTGCCTTGACCCCAGCTTCACCGATGTGCAGAGCCTGGGCCATCTCAGTCCGTGATGCGCTCTCGCCATAACGCATGGCTAGCGCCTGACGATGCTCGCCATCCAGACCTTGCAGACAGAGCTCGAGGGCCGCGTGATAACGATCACCTTGATCCTCAGCCACAGATTCCGACCAGTAGCTTTCCATCTTCCTTCCTTCGCATCGCACCGGGTTGCGATGATCCGTCCGAAGCTGCATGTAGAAGAGGTTGCGCGCGGTGGTTCGCAGCCAGGCGGAGGCCGCCCGATGCCCCAAATCAACCAGGTTTTTTTCCAGAGCCGCAAGAAAGGTCTCCTGCGTCAGGTCCTCAGCCAGGGATGGGGAACAGCCCAGGTAGCGGAGGAAACGCCAGACTCCGGTTTGATGCTCCCCTATCCACTCAGCCTCGCGTGCAACGGGATTTGGACCAGGCATGAGCTCGGTCTGCTGCTGAGACTCAGGTTCGGGACTGGCGCTGGTCATCTCGGACAAAGTTGCCGGGGATGATCAGAAGGGTACCGGATTCTGGAATTATTGCGCGCCGGAGGTTTCCCCCCGGCGCCTGAGCGAGCACGCTGCGGATCAGAAGCCCTTGACCTTCTTGGCCTTGGACTTCTCGACGATGGTCCAGGGATACTTCTGCTTTGCGGCCTTCTTCTTGTCCGAGTACATGAGCTCCTTCTGAGCTGCCTGGATCTTCTTCATCTTGCCAAGGTAGGCCTGCTCATTCTCACTGAGAGCCTCGAATGCCGCTGTATCACCGGCCTTCTTGGCCGCGTAGCGCTTCTGGAGACTGGCCGGCATGTCTGTCTTGAGCGACAGCAGCTTGTGCTGAAGACCGTCGAACTGGACCTGACGCGAATAGTCCTTCTTGAGCATCTTGACCTTCTTCAGAAGGACGATCTCGGACTCGTCGAGCATCTTTGCGTCGATCTTCTCGCCACTCTTGATGCTGGCACGGAGATCCTCCGGCAGCGCGGCCATCACCTTCTTGATCTTCTGCCCAAGAGCAGCAGCTTCGGCGCTAGGAGCCAGTTTGGCCTTTTTCGTACTCGCGGTCTTCAGTTGCGCCAGGCGGGCGTTTTCTTGGGCTACGGGAGCCGAAGTGAATGCGGCCAGGCAAATGCCTGTCATCAGGGCAGCTGTGATCTTCATCGCTTCTCCTTAACTGGGGTCTGCTGTGCAGTATCGACTCGACGCCCGCTACGTCGCGGGACGCCGAGCCGAAGAGTCGTCCACCCACCAGATGCCAGGAGAAGCGAAAAGGGTACGCGGATCCCGCTGCTAGCCGCCGATCTTGATCTCGACCGCGTTGGTCGTGCGCAGGAGACCACCTATGAAGAGGTCGACAAAGGCGTACTGGAGATAAACGTCCAGGCCGATGAGGGTGGTTTCAGCAGGAACCTGCATGACCAGACTGGTGGTGCCGATCCAGGTATCCCGCGGGAAGAAGCGATCGGGAGAGACCAGCAGCTCACAGCCGGGCAGACCGAACTGATCGAGATCCAAGGGCAGGGGAACGCCGGCGGCGGCCCACTGGTCCTTCGAGAAGCCCAGGAAGACCCCACCTGCCATGCCAATGGGCAGGTTGTCCAGGTCGAGGGAGAAGATCCCGCCGACGACAGGGGCTCCGGAGATCCCCATATTGCCGATGCCTTTGCTGCTCTCACAACCCGTGCCATACAGCGAGGCCTGAGGAGGATTGGGCAGACTGCTCGCGAAGAGAGCCATGGCCCCGAGCAGCCCGGGCAGATCAATGCGCGTGCCCGAGTTTGCGCCCCCGCCATCACAGCCGCCGTGAGTATGGATGCCGATGGCTGCGCCGGTGTTCTCTTGAATAATCGGTGAGCCCGAGTTGCCGCCGGTGGTGTCCGTGGCGTACTGCAGGCTCGTGCTGCCGACAAAGCGCATGGGGCCGAAGTGAGTCTTCTGCACCTGATTGAGGCTGCGCGGAAGATTGCCATCACTGGGAACCGAACCGTAGCCAGTGATGCGAATGATCTGACTGAGGGGAGAAGTTGGCGGCGGAGCCAACTGATAGAAGCCTTCGCCGTAGGCCTGCGGGGGAAGGAGCCCCGTGTTGCTGTTGGGACTCACTCGCGCCACGCCGTAGTCGGCACCGACACCGTTGGCCAAAGCAGCCAAGACCTGGTAGGGATACTGATCCGTGGGATGCGCGGCGCGCAGACCACCGTTGGTGGCGGAGAGTGGCACCTTGAAGCTGAGGATCATGCTGCGGCCGGCTGCACCACAGTGACCAGCGGACAGAGCCATGTTGTTGCCGATCATCCAGCCGGTGCAACCGGAGGAGAGTCGACCCTGACGATTGTCAAAGCTGGGGCTGCGATCATCGAGGGGACCACAGATGGATTCATCCATGGGATACTCGGTTGCGGTCGCGCCGATCACTTCCAGGCGATTGCCGATAGTTCCAGGGCCGGCGATCAACTTGATGCTGACTTCGCTGCCATTGAAGTAGGCTGAACTATTGTCGTAGTGCTCGAGACTGACTCCGTCCAGGCGCTGCATGGCTCCGTCCTCCAAGGACGTGATCTCCAGTCGACTACCCTTGGGAAGATTGCAGATCCCGAACTGCAATCGGATGATCGGAGCATCGTCCACTCGCACCTTGCTTTCAAAGACCAGGGTCTCACCTGGACCACTGTGATCCAGGTATCCGGAGTCGAGAGCGACCGGATGGTCTTGCTCGATCACGGCGGCGACCTGAGCAGTGAGGGGATTCAGAAGGAGAACGCTGGCTAGGCCGAGGGCCTTGACGGAAATAGCTGACAAGTGAGCCTCCAATGGGCTTGGTCAGAGAGAGGGCGTGATTGCCGCCATTTTGCCCCCATGGAGGGCAAGTGGGCAAGTGCAGTGAGTTCTAGCAGCTATTCTCTCCCCTGTCACAAGCTCCAGGATCCGCCGGTTTCCCCTGTCCGGAATGCCCCCTGGCAGGGATTCTCTGCGGCAGCCCAATCTCGCGAGAACCGGTGAGCAGCCCTAAAAAACAGATTCAACCGCCTGTCAGTGTCCTCATGTCCATTCTCGAACCGGACTTGGGGTACCTGCGGGGCGCTATCGAGAGTCTCTTACAGCAGAGCTACCGGACCTTCGAAGTCATCGTTCTCGAGGATCCTTCGCCCACTTCTGCAGAATCCCTGGTCGCCGAGTTTGATGATCCGAGGATCATCTACCGGCGCAATCCAGAGAATGTCTCTCTGGCCGAGTCGCGCAATCGCTGCATCGAGCTTGCTCGCGGTCAACTGTTGGCGGTGATGGATGCGGACGACATTTGCCACCCGGAACGCTTGGCCAAACAGTACGCATTCATGCAGGCAGAGGGGGATGTCGCCGTACTTGGTAGCCAAATCAGCCTGATCGACGCCGCGGGCGAGAGCCGTGGTTTTCGCAAGTACCCGCTGCAGGACCAGGCCATTCGCCAGGCCATGCGCCGCTTCAATCCCCTTGCGCACCCGAGCATCATGATGCGCAAGTCGGCGATTCTCGCTGCCGGCGGCTATGACCCGGCGAGCGGCGGAGTCTGCGATGACTACGATCTCTGGTCGCGACTGGCAAGCTCCTCGGCCCGCTTCGCAAACCTGTCCGAAGTCCTCCTGCAGTACCGTCTCCACGGGGGCAGCACGAAGAGCCGCAAACTGCGGCAAACCTTGGCGGACAGCATCCGCATCAAGAAGAAGTACTTCGGTCCGCGCTTCACTGCACGCGAACGGCTGCGAATTCTCGGAGAGCAGGCCCTCCTGCGCATGCCTGCGCCGATGGTCCTGAGACTCTTCCGCATGACGAACCTCAGCAGTCGACCGACGTCCAAATCCAGGCAGGAGGGCCGGCTCTCTTGAGCAGCCGCCTGAAGATCCTGCGCGTCATTCCCTTCTTCGAGCCGGCCAAGAGCTTCGGCGGAAGTGTGGCGCAGTCAGCTGCAACAGCAGAGGAACTCGCTAGCCGTGGACACCAGGTGAGCATCTTGACCAGCGACCTCGGTATCGACGCGGACATGGCCCGAGACCGCTGGGTCGATCGCAAGGGTTACCGAGTCTTCTACGCCAGCGCGAAGGGTGCCTGCACGCGACCACCGTACCCATCAGCATGCACAGAAGAGACCATTCTGCCCGCCATGCAGGAAGCTGACTTGCTCTGCATGAACGTCGGTCTGACTCTGCTGAACAGCAAACTGCGCAAGCTGTCAAGGGCGCAAGACCTCCCCTACGTCTACAACGCCGAAGGGGCACTCTGCCCTCTGCGGCTGCGGCAGAAGCGACTGGCCAAGTCAGTATTCCTACGACTCGTTGAGAGGAGAATCATCCGCGAAGCGAGTGCCCTACATGCGGTCACTGCCAAGGAGAGACAGGATCTGATTCGGCAGGGAGCCATGCCCGAGAAGATCCACGTCATCCCCAACGCAGTACCAATGACTGCAGCATCCGAACATGGGACAGACCTCTCCCTGCGCAACAGCCTGAGTATTCCGGACAAGGCCTGTGTCCTGTTGTTCCTTGGCAGACTCAATGCCATGAAGGGCGTTCACCTGCTTCTGGAAGCGAGCCTCGAGATTCTAGGTGCACAGCAGGATGTTCACATGATCTTCGCGGGCCCGGACGAGGGATGCCAAGCGGAGCTCATGGCGACCGCCCGGCGTGCCAGAGTGAACGAGCAGGTGCACTTTCCCGGAGTCATCGCTGCGCCTGACCGGAGGGCAGCTTTGCAAAGCGCCGATGTCTTTTTACTGCCATCCCTATCCGAAGGCCTGCCCCTGGCCGCCCTCGAAGCCGGTGCCGCCGGCCTACCACTCCTGCTCAGCGAAGGCTGCCATCTTCCAGAGGTCCGGGATAACGATGCGGGACAGGTCTTGTCCCTGCAGCCAGAGGTCTGGCGCCGGAGTATCCGCGAGATGCTTGCCAATCCGCAGAGGCGACGAGAACAGGGAGCAAATGCCGCCAAGATGGTGCGAGAACAGTTCGCCCTCGGCCCGACAGTGGATCGACTCGAGGCCCTCTATCAGGAGCTCGCTGACCGATGAAGTTGCCGACCAAGACTGCCCGCTGGCCAACCTTCCTCTGTGCGATCCTGCTCGGGCACATCCTTTGGGGGAGCATACGGATTCCGGGGCGGGTCTATGGCCGGCGCATGGACAACATCGAGAGGTATCTCGAGTCTGGAGCTCCCGCTTACCACCTGGGCAACAATCACCGCCAGGGCGCGCGGATCATCGAGAAGCTCCTCGCCGAAACGAGTCCGGATGCGGTGATCCTCTGGCGAGGGGAGTGGAAGGGATGCGTCGAATTCGTGCCCCTACTTATCGCACCACGGCTCCTCGTTGAAGACTGGCGAGTGCCTGCAGATGCCCGCCAATTCTTGGACCGACCGATCGCCCGTGGTGAATTGGCCCCTGGCCTCGCCGGCAGCTTCGTCTTGATTGGCCTGGGCGATTCCCTGGACCTGGAGCTGCGATGAGACCACTGGTCAACCGCCTGACCACCGGGAGCATGATCGGCATCGCCGCATTCGGCCTTCTAAACTACCTGCTCCTGCTCCTCGGCTTCGAGTTCTGGGCAGCGAGCCTGCCCCTCGCCCTGGTCCTCGGCTTCGCTCTCGCTTCTGCCCCCAAGCTCAATCCCTCGGCAGAACACCAGGCCTGCCCCCCCTGGGTGAAGTTGATCTGCCTCCTCCTCCTGGGCGCAGTGCTCATCGCCCTGGCCTATGGCTCTGGCATCACTCCGTCGCGACACTGGGATGGAGCCGTCGCCTGGGAACTCAAGGCCTGGTATCTGACACTCGAACCCAGTCTGGAGCAGGACTTCTTTCGGGCTGAGGAAGTCTTTCACCACAGCCGCGACTACCCCCTTCTCCAGCCTCTCTGCCTGGCCGCCGGCAATCGCCTGCTCGGCGAGGGCATGGGTAGGTTTCTCTTTCCATGTCTCTACCTCCTCTTGCTGGCATTCCTTGGCATCGCCTGCCGGCAAAGATGCCAGCAAGGCTACTTGCCCTGGCTAGGCATGCTTGCCCTGGGGTTGACGCCAATGCTGACCAATCCGGTCATGGGCGGTGCGGATTCCGGCTTCGCCGATCTCTTCCTGGCGGTCGGCGTCATGGGCCTGGCCACGGGCGTCCTGCTGCGAGATCTGCCTCTCCTGGCCGCTGCGACCGTCGTCACGGTCTTGGTCAAACCGGAGGGAACAGCCTATGCGCTCCTGCCACTGGTCCTGTTCTGGTGTCGCGAAGATCGATCGGCCATGTACGTGAGCCTGGCCGCCTGCTGCCTCGGCCTCGCAGTATGGCTCCCACTGCAGCACGACCTGCAACAACTCGGCAGGGCAGAGAGCATCGCCATACCGATCGTCTTCGGCCTCATGGCTTTCGCTCTAGTCCTTGTCCTTGGCGACCTGCTAATGCATCGCCTGGCAATGAGCCCTCGTGGCCGCTGGCTCTGCCTGGCCAGCCTCGGCATCACCGCCCTGCTATGCGCACCGGTTCTGGTCGGCGCCTTGGGAAACGAGAGCGGCACCCTCGGCATCTATCTTTCCGACTTGAGTCGCCCCCTGGAGCGCCTGCCGCGCATCCCCTTGGTACTCTACGGACTCATCGAACGGGGCCTGTTGCACGGGCGATTCGCACTCGCATACACCCTGCTGGCAGTCATGAGCCTGGGGATCTTGCTCCGGAAGCGTCGCTTCTCTAGCCCCGAACTCGCAACGCTCATGCTGTTGGGAATCATGAGCATCTGCATGCCCTTCTTCTTTTCACCGGAAGCCGATCTGGAGCATCATCTACGTGCGAGCATGGACCGCCTGCTTCTGCACTGGCTCGGACCGGCATTCCTGCTGAGCATTGTCTGCATCGATGCAGAGATCAGGCAGGCGGGCCAGACTGGAGATCGCGCTCCATCCAAGTGATGTCCCAGTAGCGCCCAAACTTCTTGCCCGACTCCGAGAAGGTCCCGATCTCCCGGAAACCAAGGCGCTCATGCAGCGAACGCGAGCCGGGATTGGGCATGGCCAGGGCAGCAATGGCCCGATGCACGCTTGGCTCGGCCAGCAGATCATCCAAGAGTCTGCGGTAGAGCAACTCGCCGAGCCCCTGGCCCCTCTGCTCCGCTGCCAGGTAGACACTTGTCTCCACGGTACTCGCGTAGGCCGGCTTGGGACGGAAGCGAACACTGGAAGCATAGCCGAGACAGTGCTCGGCCTCGCTGAGCACGAGCAAGCGATAGGGGCCGCTTGTGGCGAAAGCATCGAACCAAGTCTGCCGCGCTGCGAGGCTTTGCGCCTCCAAGTCGAAAGTCACATGACTGTGCTCGACGTAGTGGTTGTAGATCCGCAGGAGCTGGGAGAGGTCCTCCGGCCGCGCCGTACGAACCGAGGCGCTCAGACCGACCCCTCCCCCCTCACTTGACTTCCCAGGTCTCGCCGCCGGTCAGAAGCTCGTCCAGGGTTTCTGTCTTGCGCTCCTGGGCGATGGCGATCTGACTGGTCACCCCCGTCTCGTAAGCCTGACGCGAGATGCTGCGGAGAACACCGATGGGCACCGGGAACTGCGCTTCATCCAGATTGGCGAGCGCCATTGCCAGGGCAGAGTTGGGGTTGTGCACATCCCAAGGGAGAAGATCACCGGCATCGACACCGCCCTCGCCCACTTTCACGATTTGCGGCTCGAGGTTCTCGGTGAAACGCAGGGCCTGATTGCGCTCAGCCCCGAAGATAAGAGGCTTGCCGTGCTCTACTTCGAGAATCCGGTTCGGACGCACAGCCTTCTCGGTGAAGCTGGCATAGGCCCCATCATTGAAGATGTTGCAGTTCTGATAGATCTCGATGAAGGCAGTGCCCTCGTGCTCGTCCGCACGCTTCAGCATCTCCTCCAGGTGCTTACCCATGATGTCGATGGACCGCGCCACGAATGAGGCACGCGCACCGAGGGCCAGAGCGATGGGCTTGAAAGGGAAGTCCACCGAACCGAGCGGCGTGGACTTGGTCATCTTGCCCTGCTCAGAAGTCGGTGAGTACTGCCCCTTGGTCAGGCCATAGATGCGATTGTTGAAGAGCAGCACCTTGACGCCAACGTTGCGTCGCAGCGCGTGGATCAGATGGTTGCCGCCAATCGACAAACCATCTCCGTCCCCGGTCACCACCCAGACATCGAGATCCGGGTTCGCCAACTTGGCTCCCGTAGCCAACGCTGGCGCGCGACCGTGGATGGTGTGGAAGCCATAGGTGTTCATGTAGTAGGGAAAGCGACTGGAGCAGCCGATCCCTGAAATGATCAATGTCTTGGCCGGATCCTTGCCCATGTCGGCGAAGGCCGCCTGCACCGAATTGAGGATGCCGTAGTCACCACAACCCGGGCACCAACGCACATCCTGATCGGACTTGTAGTCCTTCTTGTTGAGACTCACTCCAGAGCTACTCATCACTTCACCTCCGCGAGGCTCGCGAGCACACGCTCTTCGATCTCGTCACTGCTGAATGGCTGCCCCTGCACCTTGCAGAAGGACTCGATGTCGATCAGGAAGCGAGCACGAAGCAAGAGGGATAGCTGCCCCATGTTCATTTCGGGAAGGATGACTTTGTCAAAGGAGCGCATCAAGGACTCGAGGTTGGGGGGAAGTGGATTGAGATACTGAATTGAACAACCGCTGACCTTGTGACCAGCCTTTTGCAATCGAGTCACTGCGCCGGTAATGGCGCCCCGAGTCGAGCCCCATCCCAGGACCAGGACATCACCGCTCTCTGGGCCGATGGTTGTGGCGGGCGGGATGTCATTGGCGACACGAGCTACCTTCTCCGCACGGGTCTTCACCATGTGCTCGTGGTTGTCCGGATCGTAGGAGATGTTGCCGGTGCCATCCTGCTTCTCGAGGCCACCGATGCGATGCATCAAACCCGGCGTACCAGGCAAGGCCCAGGGACGAGCCAGGGTCTCCGGATCGCGGGCATAGGGCTGAAATTCCTCACCCTCTGGAGGCGCCGTAGCAAACTCAACATTGATCTCCGGCAAATCAGCCGCGTTGGGGATGAGCCAGGGTTCGGCGCCGTTGGCGATGTAGCCATCCGAGAGCAAGATGACCGGGGTCATGTGCTTGAGGGCGATGCGCACGGCTTCGAAGGAGATATCGAAGGCATCAGAAGGCATGGTCGCCGAGAGCACCACCACCGGACACTCGCCGTTCCGCCCGAACATGGCCTGCAAGAGATCTGCCTGTTCGGTCTTCGTGGGCAGGCCGGTACTCGGTCCGGCTCGCTGCACGTTGATGACGACGAGGGGCAGCTCGGTCATCACTGCCAGCCCGATCGCTTCAGCCTTGAGTGCCAGACCTGGACCACTGGTGGAGGTAATCCCAATCTTGCCGACATAGGACGCGCCGATGGCCGCACAAACCGCGGCGATCTCATCCTCCGCTTGGAATGTGACCACACCATGATGCTTGTAGCTGCTGAGCTGGTGCAGAACCTCGCTGGCCGGAGTGATCGGGTAGGAACCGAGCATGATCGGCAAACCGGACTGCTTGGACGCGGCCACCAGACCCAAACACATAGCCTGGGATCCCATGATGTTGCGGTAGCGACCGGGCTTCATGAAAGTGGCCGGCGCCACCTTGTAGGCGGTCTGGAAGATGCCACTGATGTCGGCGTAGTTGAAGCCCGACTGCAGCACGCGCTTGTTCGCCGCAGCGACCTCCGGCAGCTTCTTGCCGAACTTGGTCTCGATGTAACGCAGGCTCGGCTCCATGTCTCGGCTGAAGAGCCAGTAGAGGATGCCGAGGGCGTACATGTTCTTGCAGCGGTCCTTGGAACGCTTGTCCAGAGGCGACTCTGCGAGGGCCTCATGCGTCAACTTCTCCAGGTCAACCTTGATTACGCGCCATCCTTCAAGGGAGCCATCCTCCAGGGGATTCTGCTCGTACTTGGCCTTCTTCAGATCAGCGGGACGGAATTTCGCCGTGTTGAGCAGAAGGATGCCGTCCTTCTTGAGTTCCCGCAGGTGCACCTTGAGTGCAGCCGGATTCATCGCCACCAAGACGTCCGGATGATCACCCGGCGTATGGATGTCGAAGTTGGAGAAGCGCAACTGAAAGGCGGAAACCCCAGGTAGGGTGCCGGCTGGAGCGCGAATCTCCGCGGGGAAGTCCGGGAATGTGGCCAGGTCGTTGCCCATGACCGCAGAGGTTCGCGTGAACTCACCGCCGGTGAGCTGCATGCCGTCGCCGGAGTCGCCCGCAAAGCGGATGACTACCTGCTCCAGTTCCTCGCGATTGGTGCTCTTGGCCTGAGGCTCGGTCTCACTCTCTGTCATCTGATCTCGGTAAAATGCCCGTGTTGGGGCGGGTACTATAGCGCTGCGGCGAGGGGGCGATAGACCGGAGGCCCGAGCCCCTTCCGGAACGAGGGAAGGCAGGCGAATCGCCTATCTATACTCCGCGCGGCGGAGCGCTTCCATGCTCAACTCCCGGGCTAGCCAGCTCAGGGATTCCGGCGGCGCGGGCCGCCCCCGCCTGGACTTGCCCGTGGCCAAAGCCCCCCTGCGATGGGACTCTCGGGAACGCAGTCAGAGGCCATTCAACCCCCCACGCTGTAGCTCTCGATGAGTAGGCATGCGCCGGATCATCCTCCTCGCCCTTTCTCTGACCGCCCTCGCGCCCGCCCAGGATGCCCGACAGAAGGCCAATGACCCCAAGGATCGACCTCCCCTGCACCGACCGAGGCTGGGTCTGTTTCCAATCGACGCCCTGCAGGTCATGAAATTTGGCGCGGCCAAGGCCGAAGCACAGAGCCGTCGGCGCCAGGCGTTGACCGAGCAGGCCGCAGAACAAAGCAGTCGAAAGCCGGAGGGCGCTGGCCGCTACCTGGCCGCGGTGGTGGTTTGCGCGGACGCAGACCTCGATCCTGCCAAAATCTTCGGTCAGAAACGTACGGACTTGCTCATCCTCGCCAGCCCCGGTCCCAGGATCGAAGCTCGGGACCTGAGCCTTATCGAGCGCGCCCTCCGCAAGCATCGCCTGTCGCTCTGCCTGGTCCTCACCCATGAGGGTTGTGAAACCCTCTCGCAGCGACCCGAGGGTGAAGACGAAGAGCTTTGGAGCCGCTACCTGCAGGCCACCGCGGATCTGGCCGCAGAGCACAAGGTGCCGATGGCGGACGCCCACGGCGTCAGTCAGAGCAAGCTGATCCTGGCAGGATCTGACCTGCTGAACCGGGCTCGGGGCGAGGGACGCTTTCAGGTTGCCAGCGTGATGCTGCGGGGAAACCCCAGCGAAGGGGAATTCAAACTCGCCTGGCGAGCCGCATGGAGCCAACGGCCCTTCGATAGCCTGCGCCCCAAGCCCGGCCGCTGAGAGAAGCGACTAGCGCAGGACGACCCGGTGCAGCTCCGGTCCCGGGCTGATCTCCGGCAGGACCAGGCTCAGCTCCTCCTCCTTCAACCCCACACTCAGCTGGTAGATCACATCGTCACAGGTGTCGAAGAGGAAGCGACCCTCGGCGTTGCTCTTGGTGAGACGGTGGCTGTACAGATCCCTCGGGTCGTAGATCCGCACGAACCGCTCCGACAGGGCCTCGCCCTGCGCGTCCAGGAGCAGACCACGGATCATCAGACCCTTGCCCAGCACCGGGTACCATTCGCGATCGCTGCCATGCTGGAAGTTCATCGTCTGCTCCAGGGCACGATGCTCGCTGTGACGGGCCAAGAGGCTGGCCTCGCCGGGGACGAGATGACGAATCTCGAAGCGTCCCCCAGCGTCGGTCCAGGCATCCCCCCCGGCCCAGCGCGGGCTGCGCTGCGAGACCGGGTGGATCCGGGGAGACGTGATCGAGATCAGGGCGCGGTGTATGGGTCGCCCGAGCCCGTCATCCACCCGTCCTCTCAGGGTCGCACCCGGCCCGAGCTCGACCTGGATCTCCACCGATTCGCCGGCTGCGAGGTTCAAGACCCGGTGCCAGGGAGCCGTACCCACCGCACGTACCCAGATCGGAATCGCCGCGCCAATTTGCACCGAGGCCAGGGAGAAGCTGCCGCCCTTTCCGCTGACCGCCGTCGATGGCGGCAAGCTGGTCGAGCCATCCGTGGCCAGGGTCGAGGCACCGACCTGGATTCGGGCACCGGCAATCGGACTCCCGTCGAAGGCCCGAACCACCCCCTGCAAGCTTGCCTCGCTGCCGCCGACCTGCAGGCGAATCAGCTCTTCTTCAGTCTTCCCCGCCTGCACCCAGTGGATGCTCGCCGGCAGCCCGCTTGCGCCGACCGCGGTCAGGGCGCGCCCGGCTTGCAGATGCTCGACGCGGAAGCGACCCTGCGAGTCACTGCGCGTCACTTCTTCTCGGCGCTCCAGAGCAAAGATGCTGTAGCAGAGCAGGATGGCTGCATCGGCCAGGGCTCTACCCTCGGCATCGACAACCTGTCCCGACACGGAAAGGCCTGCGGGTATCTCCAAGCTGGCCTCGCCCTCATCCCCCGGACCGAGTTCCAGATCGACCGTACCGCCCTGAAGCCCGTGCACGAAATAATGGCCAGGCTCCAGCCCTTCGACGCGCAGTTCTCCCTCTGCATCGAAGCGCAAGCTCTGCTCATCGACACCCATTTCGCCGTTGGAAGAGATGAGTAGGCCCGGGGCGCCGGCTGCAAGACTGCCATCCGCCAGACGAGCTCGGACGAGAAGACTCGCCAAGGCAGACTTGGCCTCTGGGGACGGAGCTCCAGTCCGAACTATGCGAAAGAACGGCTCGTCTCGGATTACTGGCGCTGGTGCCGCTCCTGTGTTTTCAGCGAGGCTGCTCGAGTCTGAGTCGAGGGGCAGCTCCGCATCTCCCGGCTGCCAGAAATAGAATCCAGAGAGGAGCACCAGGCCGAGAGCTATCAGACTCAGGATCAAGCTGCTGCTCCCCGTAGCCAGGACCTCAGCTTCGACAGGCCTGAGCTCCTGTGCCTGATCCAGGACTTCCTGGCGGATGGCGGCCATACCTCGAGTCGTAGGCAGCATGGCGAAACCGGTTGCGAATCCTGCCGGCAAGGCTCTGCGCAGGCGGTCCATTCCACGAGCGAGTTGGCTGCGAACCGTAGCCTGAGGTCGCTCCAGAGAGAGCGCTATTTCGGCCGCTGAGAGACCGTGACGAAGATGCAGATTGAGCACTGGCCGATACGGATCCGGAAGATTGGCGACAGCATCTTCCACCGCCGCGCTCAGTTCGCTGGCCTGGGCCTGCTCGGAGGGTCCCACCGGAAGGTCAGCCTGCAAACGCTGGGGGTCGGGCCGCCGCCTCTCGACCCGGCGCATATTGCGCGCCCGGTTGGCCATGATGCCGAGCAGCCAGGGCAGGACCGGCCTTCCCGGGACGTGCGTCCCACGGTCCTCGATAGCCGCGAGGAAGGTCATCTGCACCAGATCTTCCGCACTGGCCAGGTCCTTGACCAAATGACTGCCGACGCGAAGAAGCTCGCCGGCAGTCGCATCGAAGACACGGGACAGAGCCTCCGGATCTCCGCGCTTGACGAAAGCCTCGAAGGCTCGATCGATCTTGCGGGCCACGGATCGGACCCTAGTGGCCGATGCTCAGTTGCAGTCCATTGCTAGCGCTGATGCCAAGGGGTCCCAGTGGGTCCAGGAAGAAGGCCTGCAGAAAGAGATCCGAACCCATCAGCTCGAGGGGCAGGGGGTGACTGCGCAGGGCGTTGCCTCCGCCCGCTTCGTCATTCTCCCCGTCGAGGATGACCCTGCGACTCGTACGCAGCGGCCAGATGTTGATGTTCAGACCGGCAAGACTCTGATCACTGCTGCCAGCGCCGATCCAGTAGACGCCAACTGTGCCACCCAGGCCGCCACTGAAATGCAGGTCCAGGGTCTCGCCCGCCCGGAAGGGGCCGGTCGCCCCGAGTGTCGGTGCAATACCGTCAGTGCCTGCGCTCGGCAGGCCGTACTGCTGGCGGTAGCCGGCACTGGCGCCACTCTCGGTCAAGTTCGCTACTTGCAGATCACCGACCACATCCAGGTCGCCGTCGCCGTCAAGATCAGCCAACTGTTGGAGATCCAGGTACTGGCGAACGAAGGCAAAACCACCCTGATCGTCCTGTAGAGCAGTCCAGGCGCCGAGTCCCCAATTGCTTCCGCCGGTCGCGTTGATGGCCAGGTCACCCCTGCCATCCCCGTCGATGTCGCCGGTAAACAGACCGAAGGGCGTCGAACCCGATGCACTCTCCAAGACAACCCCTTCGATGGTCTGGACATCGACAAAGGCGCTGGGCCCGCCGAAGAAGATGGTCGGATCGGAGCTGCCGAGGCCGCTGCCGCTACCCTGAATGCCGAAGAGATCCGGGTAGGCATCGCCGTTCAAGTTTCCAACCACCGGGATGCTGGCTCGAAAACGCGTGCCGATCTGGACAGCTGGTTCGTAGCCACTCGGGCCCCCACGCCTCAGGAAGTAGGCGCTGGAGCTGCCAAGGATCAGGTCCCCATAGGCATCGCCATCGAAATTGGCTGCTGCCAACACGAGCGACCCTTCGTAGCTGATCACCCGGGTAAAGAAGCCGCTGCCGTCGTTGTGCCAGACCCAGACCGTATCCGGCGAGAAGGCCGCCCCAGCCGTGTTGGCGGCGATGTCATTGACCCCGTCCGCATTCATGTCCGCGATCAGGAAGGGTGGGGCATTGTTGAAGCCGGCTCCAAAAGGCGCAGGGGGCTTGAAGTAGTCACCGTCAGCACCAGCTGGTCCTGCATCCACGAAGTGGCCACCACCACAGTTGCGGAGGAAGCGCATGGACTTGAAGGGAGGTTGGAACCCGCCGTCTTCCACGTAGTGTCCGACGATCATGTCCACCGCCCCATCTGCATCGAAGTCACCACGGATGTAGGGGGCCTTCCAGATGCCTCCTGCCGGCGGAGCGGGCATGCGCGGAGCCTGTTGATTGAAGGCGCCGTCGCCCGCGTTGAACTGGGCGTTGTTCAGGCCGAAGTCAAAGTCTGGATCCCCGTCCATGTCCAGGTCGTGAACCAGCCAGGTGTTATTCACCGACATGGGCTTCATGTCACCAGGCAGTTCATCTCGGCCGAAGAGCACGGAGCGACCGGCAACCAAATCGATTCTCCCGTCACCATCTATATCGCTCGCCCCAGCCAAATGCCGAGCACCGAGACTAGGCACGCGGACCGCAGGCCGGAAGCTGTTGCTTCCGATGTTGGGGCTGTCGTTGATCGCAATGTGGAAGTAGTTGCGTTCGCGATTGCGACTGGGGACCGGCGTGCCACCACCACCCCCGCAACAGACACCATCCAGGTCACCATCCCCATCGACGTCGATGAGCTGCTCTGCCGGGCCACCCGCGACTTGAGCCTCGACCTGAAAGGTCTGCGAGCCTGTACGGCGCATGACTATGTAGCTCTGGGGACCGAAGAAGGTCACGTCCGTGTCCCCGTCTCGATCGATGTCACCAACACTTACAAGTGCGTTTTGCATACTCGGATGCAAGTACTCCGGACCATCCACATAGCTATCGAGATCAGGATCGTGCCTGATGATCTGTAGCCGGCCGAGACCTTCCAAACCGATGTCGATGACATCGTCGCCGGTGAATTCGCCAGCCAAGAGAATACCGAGAGGCGATGGCAACAAGGTCGACGCAACCAGACCATGGTCATGAATGCGCAATCCCTCGAGGGAGAGTGCGGCAATATCATCCTTCCCATCATCGTCGAAGTCGCCGACGGCGAGACTCAGGGGGTCTGAGTTTAGGGCGACAAGCCCGTAAGGCAGAGGCTGATCAGCACCCTTGCTCAGATAGCTCAGCATCTTGGCGGAGCCGAGCAGGGCAAAGTCGTCGTGTCCGTCTCCGTTCCAGTCGCCGACGACGAGCTGGTTCACCGGCTGATTGCGCACAATGTCGAGGCTGGCCAGGACGGTCGCGCTGAATCTACCTTTACCATCGTTGATGAAGGTCCGCAGCTCACCCTTGAGGGCATCGTCAGGACTGACGAAGAATCCCACTCCGTCCATGACTCCATCCCAATTGATATCCACCAGTGCATCGATGCGACTGAACTCATCGTCGAGGACGATGTTGGCGGCATCGAATGGGGACGGTTCTCGATCCTGGGAAAGCGCAGGGCCACTCAGGAACAGCGATGCGAGAGAAGGAAGCAGGATTGCTTCTACGAGGCGTTGTTGGTTGGCCATATCGAGTCTTGTTCGCAGGCTCGTGGCGGGGGTACGGGGAGAATTATGCCTGAATGGCCCTGGCGAGCATGAGTTGACGCATGAATACGGGAATTTTCTGGCCAGGTAGCTGGGACTTTTGCCTGGAGATCAGGCCGGGACAAGCGAGCCACGGTCGGCGGCTAGTCCTCCGAATCACGCATCCTGGCGAAGCCATCCAAGCTATCTCTAACCTTGGCCATGACTTCGGCGGCATCCCTGCCAGTGATGATCGCCAGAGCTTCGAAGACGTGGTCCACTGCGTGGATCTCGAATTTCCCAGCTTCCACTGCAGCAACGATTTCTGGCGCCAGCATCAAGTCCACCACGTTACTCCGTGGGAGGATCACGCCCTGACCCCGCTTGAGGCGCCGGGCCTGGCAGGTGCGGAAGAAGCCCTCGACCTTCTGGTTGAGCCCACCGACCGACTGCACATCGCCCTTTTGGTTGATCGAGCCTGTGATCCCAAAGCCCTGGTTGATCGGGACCCGGGCGAGGCTGGAGAGCATGGCCAAGAGTTCGGCACAGGACGCGGAATCGCCATCCACCTCGGTGTAGAGCTGCTCGAAGCAGAGCGTCACCTGCACCCCCAAAGACTTC
>JAJFFD010000075.1 GCA_021776805.1 Planctomycetota bacterium | reverse complement strand
TCCGCATCATCCTCCGCAGCCATGTGGCATTCGACACAGCCCACCCCCTTCTCTGCGTGGGTAGAACTGTGCCACTGATCGGTGATGCCCGGATTGGATTGCTGATGGCAGTCGACGCAGCGCTGCGAACTCGCTGGGACTGACACCGCTGCAGCCACCATTCCGGCTTCCTGCTGACGTCGCACCAATTCCATCTGCTGCACGTAGATCAGCGAACCGAGGAATGCGAGTCCGAGGACTGCGATGACGTACTGTTTGAACTTCAGACTCATGGCAAGTGCTTGGCTAATAAGTTGCCTGTCGGAGGGAGCTCATCGCGCTCAGTGCGAGACTGCACCCTCCCAGATGGTGAGAGCGATGATGGAGATAACACCGAGGATGCCGATCCAGACGCTGGCTTCCGATGCGGGCCAGCGTTTACGAATCCAGGAATCGATGAAGGGCCAGACGAACATGACGAAGACGATGAAACCCATGCTCAGAATGGCCACGGTAGCCGAGAAGAGCTTGAGCCAACGGAAAGTCACGTAGAAGAACCACTCGGGCTTGATCACTTCGGGGGTGACCAGAGGATCTGCCGGCGGCCCCATGGTTGCCGGCAACACGGTGGCCAGCGCCGAAAGGAGAATCATCAGCATCAAGCCCATGATCAGCTCGGTGTAGAGGTGATCCGGGAAGAAGTTGAAGTGATCCGGCGCCCCTTCCTTCTCGTCCTCGAACTTGAACTCGGTCACGCCCTGCAGGCGAATCAAGGTGATATGAATCACCAGCAGGAAGACGATCAGCGCCGGCAAGACCGCCGCATGCAGAACATAGAATCGTGAGAGCGTGTTCTGATTGTAGCTCTCACCGCCGAGCATGATCTCCTTCATGAAAGTGCCGACTACCGGCACGCTCTCGGAGATATTGGCGCCAACAGTTGCCCCCCAGAAGCTGAGCTGCTCATAGACCAGGCTGTAGCCGGTGAAACCCACCGCCAGCACGCAGACCAGCAGGCACATGCCGATCATCCAGTTGAGTTCGCGGGGCTTGCGATAGGCACCGGTGAAGTACACCCGCATCTGATGCAGGATGACCGCCGCGATCATGAGAGTCGCCCCCCACTTGTGGACGCTGCGTATGTACCAGCCGAAGGCAGCCTCGTCGGTGATGAACTGCACCGACTGGTAGGCTCGATCCGGCGAGGCCTCGTAGTAGAAGGCCAGCAAGATGCCGGTGATGATCTGGATGACGAAGAGATAGGCCGGTGTGCCACCGAGACAGAACCACCAGCGCTTGAGGTGATTCGGCACCGGTTCGTTGGTCATCTCACGGAGTTGATCTCCGTCGACCGGCACGCGTTCCTTGAACCAATTGACGATGGTGGTCATCAGCTGCGGCGATCCTTGCTCAACAGACTCGGTTCCGGCCCGGGTTGCGATAGACAGCGGGCTGGAGACAGGGGTCGTGCCCGGGCCCCTCAGGGCCGGCACTCTCCTCGATGATGCCGCTCGCGGCGGCTACCCGGCCGGCTTCGACTTCGATGAAGAGCATGCCACTACGGATCTCCAGGGGATAACTGGATAGGGACTGGCCAGCCTGACCGGGCGGACCACCGGTGGCCTTGCCGCTGGGATCGAAAATGCCGTCGTGACAGGGACAGTAATAGCGGTTGTTCTGCCCTTCCCAGTGCACTCGACATCCCAGGTGCGGACAGACCGCGGAGAGAGCGATGAAGTCCTCGGCCTGGCCCGTGGAAGCCCGACGGGTGATGTTGACGATGGCCCCGGCAGGGGTGCGAAAGACCATACTCCTACCCTCTGCAAACTCAGCGGCGGCGGTGACGAACATCCAGGCCCGATTGGACTTGCCGCTGGGGTAGAGGAAGCGCCCGGCCACGTAGGCGAAGAAGCCGTAGCCAGCCGCCATACCCGCAAGCATGGCGACGCCGGAGGGGCTCATGAGACTGCTGCCACTCTCTTGCTGACCGCTGCCTGGGTGGACTGATTGGGATTGGTCAGATTCCGCGGTCGGCGAGGGATCTTCCGTCATGCGCGCTCCGAGTCTGAGGTTGCCGGCGAGTTCCACCAAGGAACTGCCAGAGGTCCCTGAATGCCAGCAGCTTCCGAAGAATTGCAGTAAGACTGGCGCGGCCTCAACAAGCGGACTCGTCCGCCAGTCTCAGCTGCTGACCTCAGAACGGCGCGCCAACAGGAAGTTTCTTTCCTGTTCGTTCGAGCAGAGTTCGAGGGCGCGCTCGTACGCCCTGCAGGCCGCCGCCTTCTGACCCAATCGCCGCAGCAGGTCTGCACGGGTGGCGTGGAGGTACTGGTACTCGTCGAGTTGACCGGCCGCGGCCAGCTCCTCCACCGCGGCGAGGCCGGCCTCGAGACCCTCTACCTGGCTCAGGGCGACCGCCCGATTCAGCGCCACTACCGCTGAACCCCCCATCTCCAGGAGGGAGTCATATAGACCCAGGATCTGCTCCCAATCCGTGTCCTCCCAGCGCTCGGCTTCGGCGTGCACTGCGGCGATAGCCGCCTGCACCTGGTACGGACCGGCACAGCCTTGGCAGAGTGCGCGTTCCAACTCTCCGCTGCCGACACGAATGGCCTCCCGGTCCCAAAGATCGCGATCTTGCTCCTCCAGAAGGAGCAGGTCACCGGTCGCTGAGACTCGCGCCGTCTGCCGCGAATTCTGGAGCAACATGAGGGCCAGCAGGCCGCGGACCTCCGGCTCCCCAGGGACGAGTTCGCAGAGGATGTGCGCGAGGCGAATGGCCTCGGCGGCGAGCTCCCGTCTGATCAGGTCTTCGCCGCTGCTCGCCGCATAACCCTCGTTGAAGACCAGATAGATCACCGCCATCACCGCCTGCAGGCGCTCGGCGAGCATCTCCATGGGCGGCACCTGGTAAGGGATCCCCGCGTCCCGAATCTTGCGCTTGGCACGGACGAGACGCTGCGCGACCGTCGGCTTGCTGAGCAGGAAGGCCCGCGCGATCTCTCCGGTCTCGAGTCCACCCAAGGTGCTCAGGGTAAGGGCAACCTGGGCATCGTGGTTCAGTGCCGGATGGCAGCAGGTGAAAATCAGGCGCAGCCGGTCGTCCGGGTGAGGAAACTCCCCAGCATCCCAGGATCTCTCATGCACTGCCATCTCCTTGCCTTCTCGCTCCCACCAGCTCGCATATCGCTGGCGCCGCTGGCCCTCGTGTCGCAGTCGATCGATGAGCCGTCGCCGAGCAGTCGCCATGATCCAGCCCGCCGCGTTCTCTGGCATGCCTTCAGCGGGCCAGCGGTCGAGGGCGACCAACATGGCATCCTGCAGGGCCTCCTCAGCCAGCTCGAAATCGCGGGCCATGCGGATGAGGCTGGCCAGGATGGCGCCATGCTCCTCGCGAAACACGGCTTCCACCGCCGCCCGACTGGCTTCGGAACTCATGCGGATTGGATCTTCGGGCGAAGCATCAGGCCTCGCCGTAGTCCTCCGCTTCCCAGATGGGCCGGATCTCGATCGAACCATAGCTCGCCGTAGGGATCTTCTTCGCCCAGCTGATGGCCGCGTCCAGGTCCTTTACGTCGATGAGGTAGAAGCCGCCGATAGTCTCCTTGGTTTCGGCGAAGGGCCCATCCGTGGTATTCAGCTTGCCTTCACGTAGGCGCACAGTCGTCGCGGTGGCGGTGGGCTGCAGGCGCTCGGAGGCCCCCATCACTCCAGCCCCGGTCAATTCCTCGGTGAACTGGCCGTAACCGGCCATCAGCTCTCCCATCTGCTGCTCACTCAAGGTCTCGTAGTAGCTTTCCGGGCTGTAGATCATCAATAGATAGCGCATGGCATTCTCCTCGTCAGATTAAAGGCTTGGGGGTGGCGTGAGTGCCACTTGCAGACCCGTCGCTGGAGCCCCTGGAGAATAGACAGGAATCGGAGAAAACTCTCAGCTCGGCTCGTGATGCCGCTCGCCGGGATGGATGAGACCCTCGCTCGAGGCAACCACTGTCGCCACCGTTGCGTCGCCAGTGACATTGAGCACGGTCCGGCACATATCCAGGGGGCGATCCACCCCGAGGATGAGCGCGATGCCCATGGCCATCTCATTGGCCATGCCCAGCTGCTGCAAGACGATAGTCAGCATGACGATGCCCACTCCGGGCACAGCTGCTGTTCCGATCGAAGCCATGGTGGCAGTGAGGACGATGGTGAGCTGATCGCCGACACTTAGCTCGCGACCAAAGACCGTGCAGATGAAGACCGCGGCTACGCCCTGGTACAGGCCCGTGCCATCCATGTTGATGGTGGCACCGATGGGCAGAATAAAGCTGGAGGCCTCCTCATCCACGCCGATGCCCTTCTCCACACAGGTCATGGTCACGGGCAGGGTCGCCCCGGAGGAGCTCGAACTGAAGGCCAGGAGCTGGGCGGGTGCGATGGCTCGGAAGAACTTACGCAGAGGTACGTTGGTGAGCAGTGCCAGGAGCACGGTGTAGACGAGCACCATGTGGGCGATGAGACCGATGGCCACCGTGCCCATGTACGCACCCAGGGCCCCCATCAAGTCGGCCAGAGTCTCCGGATCCTTGCCTATCTGACAGATTACCGAAGCGATCAGGGCGAAGACGCCGATGGGCGCGAACTTCATGATGCCCTGCACCATGATGATGATGGCATCCGAAAGGTTCTGGAAGACGTGGATAATGTGCTCGCCGCGCTCCCTTGGCAGCCTCGTCAAAGCGATGCCCAGCAGCAGCGCGAAGAACACAACCTGCAGCATCTTGGACTCGGCCAGAGATTCGAAGGGGTTCTGCGGCACGATGGAGACGATCTGCTGGATGATGCTGACGTTCTCCGCTGACTGGATACTGGTCTGGGCCTGGCCGGCAAAGGCGTTGGCCAGGCGTTCGCGAATCTCCGGGTTGTTGGCCAGCTCCGTGCCAGGTTGGATGAGGTTGACCGTCACCAGGCCGATGGTGATGGCGATCGCCGTGGTCATCACGTAGAGACCGATGGTCTTACCGCCGATGCGACCCATCTTGGCCGTGTCGTTCATGCTCGCCGCGCCGGCCACCAAGGAGAAGAGCACCAGAGGTACCGCGATCATGCGCAGCAGATTCATGAAGATCTGCCCGAAGGGGTCGACGTACAGCAGCACGTGCGCCGTCGATCCGGTTGCGGTGGCGATGTAGCCGTAGAGGACTCCCAGTCCCAGGGCGATCAGGATCCACCAATGCAGGGCGAGCTTCTTCATTGCTGCTGCAAACTACAGGCGCACAGAGCTTTGTGCCAGATTCTCAGGCCGGATTGGGCAATCAGCTGAGTTCGCGACCGAGACTGAGGCCAAGAGCGACGCAGACTAGACCCAGAACGTTATGTCCCAGAAAGGTCAGAGCGGCGGTGAGCCACTGCCTCTGCAGAGCGAAGTCGCAGACCTCGAAGGCAAAGGAGGAAAAGGTGGTGAAGCCACCGAGGAAGCCGACCAGCAAGATCATCCGTGCGTGACCGTCGAGAAAGTTACTGTTCTCGAGGGCGGTCCAGATGAGCCCAAAGAGAAAACAGCCGAGGCCGTTGGCAAGCAGGGTTCCCCAAGGGTAGTCCGCGTCTGCCGCAGAGAGCAGCCAGCGACTGATGCCGTAGCGCGCTAGGGTTCCGAGGCCGCCAGCGATGAAGAGGTAGAACAAGTTGAGCATGGCAATGCTTCCGGGCTCGTGCTTCGTTTGGTTGCTCCTGACGGACTGAAGAGTAGGCAGGGAAGGCGCGATGACAGACTGTGAAATCCCCGAGACGGTAAAGGACATCCTCCGTCGGGCGAGTCATGCCGACGGACCGATCGTCACGCTCACCGGCGCCGGCATCTCCGCCGAGAGCGGGATCCCCACCTTTCGCGGTCCCGAGGGCTACTGGCGCGTGGGCTCGGTGAACTACCGCCCGGAAGAACTCGCCACCAATGCCGCCTTTCAACGCATGCCCCTGGAACTTTGGGGCTGGTACCTGCATCGCCGCAGCGCCTGTCGCCACGCGCAACCAAACCCTGCGCACCTCGCTCTCGTAGAACTCGAAGCGGCCCTGGCAGATCGCTTTCTGCTGGTGACCCAGAACGTGGATGGCCTGCACCTACTCGCCGGCAACAGCCTCGCTCGCTGTTACCAGATCCACGGCAACATCCACTACCTGCGCTGCTCGGCCGACTGCGAGAACCGGGTACGCCCTCTGCCGACGGAACTGCCGGCCGAGTGGCCCAAGGGCAAGCTACCGGAGGGGGCGGAGATCGACCTTCTCAAGTGCGCGGGATGCGGCGCCTTCCTGCGCCCACACGTGCTTTGGTTTGACGAATGCTATGACGAGGAGCGCTACCGATTCGAGAGCAGCCTCGCCGCAGTGGAAGCCGCCAGCCTACTCATCGTGGTCGGCACTTCCGGCGCTACCAGCTTGCCCATGCACATGGTCCAGACCGCGGCTAGCCTGGAGATTCCTCTGCTCGTCATCAACGCGGACAGCAGCCCCTTTGCACAGATCGCCCAGGCTGCGGCGAATGGTGCCTTTGTCCAGGGGGCCGCAGGCACTTGCATGCCGATTCTGGCGAGAGTTCTCCTAGACGCGGAGTAGCAGCGCCTGCCCCGACTCCATGTAGATCTGCACGAAGTCGGCGCCGATCTCGCTCTGCATGAATTGGTGCAGCGCCAGGGCGGCACCGCCCAGGCCCGGAGTGTGTCCCACATCCTCGACGATGATGACCCCACGATGACTCATCAGGGTTGCCACTTTTTGCAAGGCATCACGCACCGCCTCATAGAGATCCACGTCGATGTTGCAGAGCGCGATAGTCGAGATCTTTGCCGGCAGCTCATCTTCGCAGATGTTGCTACGCATGACCTGATAGTCGAGCTCCCCTGCATACTCGCTGAGTAGACTCTGTACTCCTTCGAGGGAAGTTTCAGCATGGGTGTTCCACCAACGCCCATCCGCAGACTGCGAAGCATCTGCGTAATCGAAGCCAGCGAAGGTATCCAGAAACCATGCCGGACGATCGATGCCTGCGGAACGCATGTACTCGAGTGCAGTGCGCGCACTGGAACCCTGGTAGACACCGATCTCGAGATAATCCCCAGGGACTTCCCTGGTCATCTCCAGGCATTGCAGCAGGTTAGTGAAGTCGCCGCGGTCGAAGTGGGCCAGTCCATCTGCCTGTGCACGCGACTCATCGTGGGCGAGGACTCGGCGAGCACGGTCATTCTTGTGCAAGTACGAGGCCACAGGCTGAAACTGCAGGGCGTTGACGTAGCGGCCACCGCCACGATGGATCGCATCCAGCACCTGGATCGCCTTCTCATCCGAATCGAAGGCACAGACAAAGATCTGTCCCGCAATTTCGAGCTCAGCGTGCTCCGAAGACATGTCGCGCAGATCGATGGCACCCTCGAGTTGAATGGGCGAATCGCTGAGGAAGAACACTTTCTCACCGGGCCAGCGGCTCTGGGCAACTGCCAAGGCCTGCTGCGCCGAGTCCGCTGCAACCCTGCTGCACAGGCTCTGCTGCAGTTCTTCCTTTGCCGAGATCGCCGTGCTCATGAGGGGCTCGCTGCCACTCTGCCTATCGACCGCCATCGACCTGGGTCTGGAGCGACAATTCCTCCCCAAGGCTGTCCACTAGGCGCCGACATCACTCGGCATGGCGAAACGTGGCTCCAAGATCCTGAAGATCCTCCTCGCCGGCTGCACCCTCCTGCTCCTCGCTGCCCTGATGCTCGCCTGGGCGAATTCCTCGGAGGCGGCACGACGGCAGCGACCCTATGACGCCAAGACTCTGAGCAAGGGCGAGCTGCTCATGCTGCGCGAGGTCTTCGACCTACAGCGGATCTATGGCGATCAGGCCTTCGCTGGCTTCTCAACCGCCGTCGTGCCCCTCGTCCTCTACAACGATCGCTACGAGTTTCGTTCGGGCTATGCAGGTAGTTTTCTCAACGCGGCTGC
Organism: Planctomycetota bacterium; assembly: GCA_021776805.1. Taxonomy (GTDB): domain Bacteria; phylum Planctomycetota; class UBA1135; order UBA1135; family UBA2386; genus JAJFFD01. The sequence goes on along the minus strand of JAJFFD010000075.1, from coordinate 5,069 downwards.
CCGCCAGGGATGGGAGGAGGTCGAGACTGTGCGCGGCCAGTACTTCCGCCGCCCCGCCCAAGGATCCGAGTCCTTCGCACGCAAGATCGACGGGCAATGGGTCGGCAGCATCATGTCCCTCGATCCGGCCAATCGAGACCGACTGATCTTTACACGCGAGAAACTCCCCGAGCCAATTGCGTCGCTGCTGCCCTACTCCTGGGTGACCATCACCTCGGACCAGTTCGTGGTGCTCTCGCTGCACGAGATGTTTCACGCCTACCAGGCGCAGGAGAACGAGGCGCGCTTCAATACTGCCATCGGGCTCTTTCCGCAGGAGAAGGCATACCCGTACGAAGGGGAAGGCTTCGCAGCAAGCTGGAACCGGGAAGGCGAACTTCTACACCTGGCGATGCAGGCGATGGATCAGGGTGATCGTGAGCGTTCTATCCGGGCCTTCCTCGATCATCGCCTGGCACGTAGAAGCGAATTCGAGATGAACGCGGAGCTCATCGCCTTCGAATGCGAGATGGAGTGGCTCGAAGGCCTGGGCAAGTACCTAGAGATTCGCGTGCACGAGCTGGCCGCTGCTGACAAGCGAAGCTTTGGCGAAGGGAGCTACCCGGCTGACCTCCCCCATTGGTGGGACGAGCTGCGCAACCTGCGGGGATCACTCGGCGAGCGGGACGGTCAGTTTCGCTTTTATCTCAGCGGCATGGCCCAGGCACGCATCCTCGACCGGCAATTGCCTGGCTGGCATGAGCCTGCGCTCCGCGATGCCCGTCTCGAAGACTTGCTCAGCGAGTCGATCTCCCGCTAGACACCAGCCCTAGTCAGTGCACAACGATTCAGAGAGCAACGGTTCAGAGAGCATACGTCGACCGCCGCGCAACCGCCCACCACTCAGCAGTGCGACGATCGTAGGCGGTCTTTCCCCCAGTCACCGAGTAGACGATGCTCTCACCAAGCAGGCGATCAGGATCGGTTTCCGGAATGATCTCCAGGAAGATCAACATCGCCGGCAGGATCCAGTTGGCGATACCGCCAAAGTCATCTCGCTCGTTGACATAAGTCGATCCGCGCTTGTAGAGACCGCTGGGCAAGGGCATGCCGATATCCCGGTCACTGATCTGCAGGGGCGGTTGATCGGGCAGAGGATAGTGCACCGTGTCACACCAAACCCATTCACCGGCCTGGTAGAAGACCGCGTGCTTGACCAGGCTGCGACTGATTCCGAGGAGCAGGTGATAGCACTGGTCGCGGGCATTACCAGGCGGCAGCACCTTCAAGGCTGCATAGAGCCCCACACAGGCGAGGCCGTGTTCCCAACATGACCAGGCAGGAATCGGTTCACCGGTACTCGGGTCGGTGATGCCCATACGCGCATTGGTACCATAGGTGATAATTCGCACGCTTCCACGACTGCTGCCGCCAGCCCACTGAGAGAAGACTGCAGAGATCTTGTCCGCCATCAGACCGTAGAGATGACCGCGCGCTTCTCCCCCGAGCAGGCGATGCATGTTGGCCCAGGTCAGTAGGAGACGCCCCACCGCCCGGGGAGCTCCCATGCGATCGGGGATCATCGCCCGGTCCGTTCTCAGATGCTGTTCGAGAAAGGTCCGCGCCAAGGGATCTCCAGTGAGCGCGTAGTACGCGGCCAAGTTGTTTTGACTGCGATGCTGATCGTCATAGCCGATCCAACCCGTAGCGCGTCGACCATCCACAGCGCCGAGCTTACCGAGACGATCAGGGCTGACCCCATGTGACCAATGGGTATAGCCGCTCCAGGAAATCCATTCCGAATGCGCACCTGGATCCAGCGCTTCACCCTTCTCGTAGTGCCCCATGCCACGAAAGGCATCCTGCTGAATGGCATGCGCCGCTTCGTACAGATAGTTCGCGTCTCCGACCCTGATCGCCCGCGACCCTTTGCTCGCTGCAAAGTCCTCCTGATCACCAGTGATGCCCGGGCTGCCCGCCAAGCCCAGACTACGCGGATCGTAGAGCTGCCCCTTCTCAAGGAGTACGGCTCCGAAGGAAGAGCTCTCATCGCGCTTCTCACGCCAACTGGGGACATTGCCATGCGCTAGCCAGCGCCCCTCCCAACCCCCGCGAAGAAGGCCATACACCGGAGCCTGCCAGCCCGCCAAGAGGGTGCTGATATCCGGATGCATGTAGTCCAAGGGTTTGACCTGGGGCCAGCAAAGCATGCGCCCATGCAGGGGGATCCCCGAGCCATCGATGAAGCCGATGCGTCCGGCCAGAAGGTTCAACCAGCGGCCGTTAACCCACTGCGGTTCGGCGTGTCCATTACGCCGTCGGTAATCCAGGGACAGCAGTTCGCCGGTTTCGAGAGCGATCGCATCGACAAAAAGATCATCCCGCGAATCCGACCGATCGCTCCAAGTGATGAGCCCGCGAAAATCGACTACGGGACTTTCGCTAGTGAAGGTCAACCAGAACTCAGCAAGAAATCCTGAGTCGCCGAGGATGCCCCGCAAGTACCAAGTCTGATGGGCAGGCGACTCGCTTTCCTGTCGCAGCACGGTCCACTCGTCGACCGAATAGTACTTGCCGGCGAGTACCAGGGAAGCCTGCGTGACCAAGGCACGCGGATCATCAACACACCAGGGATGAAAGCGAAAGCCAGGCCGGACAGGGTCTTGCGCCTGTTCGAAGTTCCCCAGGATGTGCTCCTTGGGCGCAAAGGTGGCGCGCACTCGATACATGGTCGAGTGCGCGCCCAAGTCCTCGCCGCGGACAGCACGGAGTCGCTGACCTCGTTCCGTGATGAAGTCCAATTCTCGGTCCGTAAGCAGGCCCTCGGGGACCGCAACCGGACACCAACTACGGCGAGCGTACTCAGAGAGATTACTTAGCTTAGCGGCTAGAAGCATCGCATCTGGTCACGGCTGCACCATCACCTGGGACACGTTGACGCTCGCTACTTGGGCTCGGCTAAATCGGAAATCGCGCGCCCTTCCACGGGCGAGACTTTCCACAATCGCGCGTCGGGTTTCCGCTGTCGTGGAACCGACTGCCGCCGAGCATGTGGAAAGTGGCGCGCCCAGGAGGACTCGAACCTCCGACCGCTGGATTAGAAATCCAGTGCTCTATCCGACTGAGCTATGGGCGCTCAGGGCGGGAAGTCTGTACGGAGCCAGGACAAATAACAACCTATTCAGAAGGCCCTGGTTTCAGGACGGCTGTGACAGAGGACCCATCCAAGATCTGCCGCGCGGCGAGGGAGCAAATGCCACCGTATTCCGGATCCTCGACCACCAGATGTCGATGCCTATCGGCGAGTCTATGAGCGTGCAGAACCTTCCAGGCGCTAGTCTTGCGCTTCCCTGAGGTCAGACTCCAAGCTCCTTTCTGGCTCTCGAGCCAACAGATCAATCCTGAAACAGGCGGGTCCGTGCCAATTGTCACTCCGCAATGGAATGGCAATGGCCGGACCGAGAATCGGACCGCTAATAGGTTGTTACTGGTCCTGGCTCCGTACCTCAGTCGCTGGCGCGAAGGATGAGGGCAATGCCCTCGAGATTGACACCCTGCCGTGTCAGCCGCAACACATCCGCAACTCTCTGCAGATGCTCGACCCGAATCTGCAGCGTTTCACCCTCGTGACGCCCCGTACCGAGAAGTCCGAACTCGTACACCCTCTCAACCCAGCGCACTTCGACCGCAAAGCACTCGGCAACTGTGATCAGAGAAACAAAGCGAACCTGTTTCATCCGGCTCCCTCCGTCAATCGCGCACCGCCCAATACTTCAGCAGCACTGATTTCGGAAAGCTTGTCGAGCAGCTGCCTTTGCTCGGCGCTCAAGTCTCCGGGCAATGCATAGCGAACCACGATAAAGAAGTCGCCAAAGCCACCCCCCTTGCGCGACAGACCTTGTTCGCGCAATCGAAGTTTGGCACCTGCAGGGGTGTTCGGGGGGATTGTCGCAACTGCAATTGACCGAGGCGAACGCACACTGACCTTTGTGCCGGCCATGGCCTCCCAAGGGGCGACCGGCACATCCGCTTCTACATCCTCGCCCTGCAGGCGATAGACCTCGTCGGACTGCAAACGCAGGGTCAGGCGTAGATCACCGGCCTCACCTCCCTGCATAGCCGGTTCGCCGAGACCCCGCAAGCGCAGGGTCTGGCCGTCATGAACTGTCTCGGGTATCGACAAGGACACGGTCTTGTTTTCGCGCAGCTGCCCAACACCAGCGCAGGTCGGGCAAATGTGCTCAGCAATCGCACCGACACCACCACAGCGCGGGCAGGAAACAGTTGCCGGGATTTCGAATTGACGCTTACCGCCGAGAATCGCATCGCCGATTTTCAGACTCAGATCAGCGCGGACATCGCTGCCACGATGCCGGTAACGGGCGTGCTGCTCCGAGGAGCCCGCCATGTTCTGGCGCAGCTGCTCGCCGAACATCTGTTCGAAGAAGTCCGAGAACCCACCATGGCCACCGAAGGCCTGCGCATAGTCTTCACGACTCATGCTGCCCTGGCCCGGCGGCGGAGTGAATTCGGCCCCGTGCTCCCAGTGCTCACCGAACTTGTCGTACTTGCTGCGCTTCTCCGGGTCCGATAGGACTTCGTAGGCTTCGCTGATCCGCTTGAAACGCTCCTCCGCCGCGGTCCGCTCGCCTTCTGGATGCTTGTCCGGATGCCACTGCAGCGCAAGCTTGCGATAGGCCGTCCGGATCGCGTCCTGATCGGCCGAGCGTTCGACCCCGAGCACCTGGTAGTAGTCTTGAAACTTCATCGCTGGCTCGCTGATGGTACCGAGCCAGGACAAAAATCAACCTATTCACTGCGATGCCCTCCCTCGGTGCTCCTTAGCGGCAAGTGAACGGGTGGTTCTTGTCCTGGCTCTGTACGGACTACTTCATGCCCGGCCCCTGCAAGCCCTGCCACAATGCGACGCCGCCAGCCTGCACGCCCAGTCCCCAGGGTCCCCGCATCTTGCGGCCCTTGATCGTGACATCTGCGATCTCCTCGCCACGAAGATAGACGCGCACTCGCTTGCCGGAGACTGCCACGCGGAAGTCGTAGGACACGTTGATCCCCAGGCCCTCCACCTTTCG
>JAJFFD010000074.1 GCA_021776805.1 Planctomycetota bacterium | reverse complement strand
AACTGGGCGAAGCTGGCGCCGATCCAGGGCGCTTCTACATGGCCGCAGCCGAGGCCATGCGCTGCATTCTCATCGACCATGCCCGCCGTAAGGGGGCGCAGAAACGCGGCGGCAATCTGGCGAAGCTCTCCCTCGATCTGGTTCAGGTGGCCCAGACTGCGAACTACGAGGAGGTCAGAGCCTTGGATGAGGCCATCGCCAAGCTCGAAGAGGCGAGCCCAAGGGCTGCCAAGACCGTGCGTCTGCGCTTCTTCGCTGGACTGAGTGAGGCCGAAGCCGCCGTCACCATGGGAGTTTCAGAGCGCACTCTGCGGCGGGAATGGGCCTTCGCTAGAGCCTGGCTCTTCAAAGAGTTGGGTCAGGTCGATTGATTTCCTGAGAAGTCTGGCCGCTGGCGGATCGCTCCTGCGCCTTGTGGATTGTGACCGGGACGAGCCGGTCCTAATCCAAGAATCGGAGGTCTCCGTGCGATGCGTATTCTGGTCCTACTCTATGGTCTGACGACCTATCTGATCTTCTTCGCTACCTTTCTCTACCTGATCGGTTTTGTGGTGAACATGGTCGTTCCCAAGGGAATCGACGATGGGGTCGCTGCCGGTTCCTTGGCGGAAGCCTTGCTGGTGAACCTCTCCTGCATCCTCCTCTTTGGCGTGCAGCACACAATCATGGCCCGGCCGGCATTCAAGCGTTGGTGGACGAGCATCATTCCGGAGGCTGCTGAGCGCAGCACCTTCGTCATCGTGACCAGTGGCATCCTGATCCTGACCTTCTGGCAATGGCGGCCAATGGATGCAGTGATCTGGTCCCTTGATCATCCGGGTCTGGCAATGAGCCTGCAGGTGCTTGGCTTCCTGGGATGGGGTCTGGCTCTCGTCTCGACCTTCGTCATCGATCACTTCGATCTCTTCGGCCTGCGGCAAGTCGTTCTCTATGCCCAGGGCAAGCCCTATACGAAGGTCGAGCTGAAGGAGAATCTGCTCTACAAGATGGTTCGCCATCCCCTGATGCTCGGATTCCTTGTCGCTTTCTGGTCAACCCCGCAAATGAGTCTCGGGCACCTGGTCTTCGCCGGGGCATTCACGAGCTACATCCTGGTTGCCGTCAAGATCGAGGAGCGAGACCTGGTGAAAGCACATCGGGGCTACGAGGACTACCGGCAGCGCGTCCCTTCGATTCTGCCCCTGCCACGCAAGCGTGAGGGCTTGTCGAGCAAGGCTTCCCTGGCCAACTAGTTTGCCAGGAGCGTCGGCTGGGATCAGTGCGCTGGTCCCGGCCGGCGTCGTTTGGACCGGCGGCCAGAACCCTTGCGACTCTTGTCCGGCTTCTTTCTGGCTTTGGCGACGATCTGCACCTGAGTCTCCGCCGGATCCATGGGCTGCAGGAGAAGGTCGGGGTCGGTCTTGGCGTAGCGGGTGGACAGCTCTTCGAGTTGGCTCAGGCAGGTATTCACCGCCTCGCTCATCTTCGACACCGGCGCAAGTAGCTGCCGGACCCGTTCGCTGTCCGAGTCGATTTGCTTGATTTCGCGGCGCAGTTCCGGCTCGCTATCCCGCAGCCTCCGCCCGACTTCGGCTGCGGTCGCCGCCTCCAGATCTTCGCAGAAGCGCTTGCGAGTGGTCTCAACGGCTTCCTGTGCCTGTTGCCTCAGGATGGGGGTCAGCGCAGCCCGGATGAATTGCTTGCCGGGCTCGCCGAGCCTTGCGGTCTTCGCCTTGGCAGTGATCTTCTTCTCTAGGGAGCGTCCAGAGCCGAAAAGTTTGGCGCGCAGACTGTCCACGGATCGGAAGGCGAGCATGTCGACCATGTTGCGCCTTACCGGGATCGAATCGAGATCCAAGAAGGTCTCCGGGAGCTCCTCCCAGACTGGGTTGCCTTGCGAGCGCTGAGCTGCCTTTCTCAGCTCCTTGATTTGGATATCGAAGGATCGGAGGAGGTTGCTGGTCTCGGCGCTCAGGTCGACGCATGCATCCGCCGGGACGCAGCTTTCTTCGAAGCGACGCATAGCGACCATCTGCAGTTCACTGCGATGGTCTTCGAGGAGTGGCTTCCACTGCTTTTCGATCAGCCAGCCAAGGCTGTGTCCGGAAAGGAACCAGGTATCGATGGCCGCGCTCATGGCCCGACCCAGCTTCAGATCCAGGTCCGGCGAACGACGGTTGATCTCGGCGGTGATTTCCTTGGCGAAGCGGGCCAGATCCGGAGACCAATCATGGTTGAGGCAGGACCGGATGCGCTCGAGTTCGTGCTCACATTCGGCCTTGCGATCGTTCAGATCCGCCGACTCGGCGTGCAGTTCGGCCACGTCTTCACCCTGATTCAAGCCGCGCAGTTCGCTTGCCAGGGACTGGGCGCGATGCATGCTATCACCAAGGAAGGCCTTGAGGTACTCCACACTCTCCAGGTAGTCCTTCAAGTCATCGCGGAAGGAGACGAATCCTGCCGGGAGCTTGTCTGTCTTGCTGGGGTTCTGCAGGGAGACGCGGGCAGCGTTCATGAGGTCGACGGGATAGATACGGACTTTGCCCTCGGCAGCTGCCTTCTTGATCGGTGCCGTCATCGCCAGGTTTTCGAAGGCGGCGATGATGCTCTCTGGGGCCTTCTGTTCGAGGCTGGGGACGAGTTCGCCACCAGGGCCGACGTCTCTCTTGGCCGTGTCCATGTTGACGACAAGGAAGATGCGGCTGAAGAGTTCGAGGAGCTGGTGAAACTCCGAGAAGACCTGCTCGAGGAAGAGGGTGTCGCTCTTGACGACGAAAATGGCGCAGGCAGCGGAGTTGCGGAACTCCTGCGTCATCCGGTCATAGCCGAAGCGCATTCGCGTGTAGAGCCCTGGAGTATCGACGAGCACAGCGCCGGACTCGGCGAGATCCTTGGCGGGCACTTTGATGTCGACTCGGCGGATCGCAGTGGGCAGGTGCTCTTGCGGGTCGAATTGGTCGCCGGATTCCTCCGCCTGGCGCATGCTGTCAGCAAGCTCGGTGTGTGCCGCCTCGACTCGCTTGTGCAGGGCGTCACCGTTGGTGAATGATTCGGTCTTGCCCGCATAGTCGGTGATCACGAACTCCTTCTTGGTGGCGTGATTCACAAAGACCAGGCAGGGGTACGCGGGCAGGCTGCTGACTTCGCTGACGTATGCAGCGGCGATGGCATTCATCAAGGTGGACTTGCCACTCTTGAGAGGGCCGAAGATGAGAACGAAGGCCTGCTGCTCTTCCACCTTGACCACCAGGGACTTCAGCTGGTGTCGGATCTCCGTGTACTCAGCGCGAAGGTTCTGCAGCGGGTTGTCCTCGCCCTGCTTGCCACTGGCTTCGAGGAGAGCATCAAGCGGAGCCAGGACGGGCTGCGCGATGCGACTGAAGTCTTGGCAAAACTCGCTGAGCTGTGTTCGCATTGAGTAAGGAGCGGCCGCGAGTTGCGCATATTCGCGGGCTTGAGACCGGGTCTTGTGCGAGGGATCTTGGGGGGCCTGGGCAGGCCTGCTGTCGGGGGAGATTGGAGCGACTCGGCTTGTCCTAGGAAAGGCTGGCCTTGATTTCACAAGCTGTTCGGTGAAGCGGACTTGCCATGCCGCCTGCGGAAGAGCCCCCGGTGGTCGGGAAATGCTCCTCAGAGACTGCTGCGACGGAATGACATGCTGTTTCCGCTCGGGAAAAAGAGCTGCAGCCGGTCGCCAAGGATGCTGTAGCGACAGGGCTCGGCCACTCCCTCCCGCCTGCGGACCTCCATGCGCAGTGGGCTCGCATCGAGTCCTGGGGCCTCCTCCCCATAGGAGAGGTGAAAGTTGTGCTGGAGGATCAGGCGATCCTGACCCTCGATCGAGAATTGCCCACCTTCCGCAGACCCGCGCGAGGGCCGGATTTCAGTTTCCGTTGCCTCGGGTATGACGAAAAAGAGCACTGCCCAATCCGATCCTGCGAAGAAGATGTTACCGAGAACTTGATGCTCGATCCCTCCCGAGAGGAGGTATGTCTCCGCGGCCCAGGCGCCTTCGAGCTGTGGTCGAGTGCTCGTCGCAGCACAGGAACTGAGGACCAGCAGGGCGGCAAGAGCCAGGATTGAGCTGTGCTTCATCGAATCTTCGGTCCCCATAGCAAGGTAGTCTGCGGGAACGAAGGGTAGCCAGCAGGCAGTAAGTTGCCGATAGGCCTGAGCACTTCTGTCTTAGGTACACAGAAGTTAGCTAGCGCATTATCTTTCCGGTCTGACCTAAGTCGCTTCAGAGACTGTAGTGGTGATGGCGCGTTTCCGAAGGGAGCGTGACGCGAGAAATTCGATCTCGAAGGAGTGGTTGCGCGGGGAACCAATCGTTAACCCTCTGGAGGTCGGATCTTGCGAGTGCAATTGTGTTCGAGAGCCGCGCGCCTGCGACTTGCAGGCAGCAGAGCAAGAAGGCCTCGCAACGAGCGGATGGATTGGGGGAAGGGCAAGAAGGGGGGAGCGCATGAAGCATGCTAACAATGACCTTTTCGTAATTGGCTCGATCGCTGTTCTCTCCGCGCTGCTGGCAACCGCTCTCACCTTTCCCTTCCCTTCGGGCATGCGTGAGGAGAGCGGGGAAAGCACGCCGTGGGTGCGCAAGATGGGAGCCAGCGACACCATTTCATCTGTCGACGGCAAGGCCATCTTTGCCAAGAACTGCGTGTCCTGCCATGGCGAGGAAGGGAGGAAGCCGATCATCGGCGTGCCAACTCTCAATCAGCCACGCATGCTCTCAGTGGCAGCTGACAAGTACTACGAGACGATCATCACCCACGGCAGGCCAGGCTCTTCGATGCCGGCTTGGGACTCGATGTTCACGCCGAACCAAATCCAGAGTCTCGTAGCCTACATTCGGTCCTGGTATCCAAAGGAGCCTGATCGCAGCAAGATCTCAGCAGCTAGGGGAAACGCGGTCTACGGGGCCTCCATGTTTCGCAACAACTGCGCGGGTTGCCACGGCCAACATGGAGAGGGAGGCATCGGCAATTCGCTGCGGTCACCGTCTTTCTTGGCGCTGGCGTCGGAGCACTTCTTGCGCGAAACGATCATCGAGGGGCGTGGTCGCGGAAACACTGCGATGCCCACTGGCTACACCTACAGCCCAGAAGAGCTGTCCGATGTCCTGGCTTACTTGGCAACCTGGAAAGCGCCGGAGCATGATTTTGCACAAGTAGACGCTCTGCTGGCTCGATCCGGTCCGACCAACACCGACTATGGTGCGAGTATCTTTCGTGCCAGATGTGCGGCCTGTCATGGCGACGAGGGTGAAGGCGGCATTGGATCTCGCCTCAACTCGCAGAGCTTCCTCACAGCAGTCGACGATCGATTCTTCTACCGGTCGATCACGGAGGGGCGACCAGGCACGGCAATGCCAAGCTGGGGCTTCCTTGATGCAGAGGACATAGCTGACGTCATCAGCCACATGCGAAGCTGGCAGCAGGGCCCCGCACGCTCCTTACCGAAGAGGCAAGAGAAGGGCGATCCAGTTTCTGGCGCGGAAATCTACGCTGCGGTTTGCCTCTCCTGCCACGGTGACCATGGCCAGGGTGGTCTCGGCGGTCAGCTCGCCAATTCGGTCTTTCTTGACTGCGCGGAGGATGAATTCCTCTGGGATACCATCGCCCATGGCAAGACTGGCACGGCAATGCGTGGCTTCCTCAAGGGCACTCCCGGTGGTGCCCTGGTCGCGCTCCAGGAGGAAGAGATCGATGACCTGGTCGCCTACCTGCACAGTCTGGAAACCGAGCAGCTCTCGGATCCGCCGAAGCGTCCACTTTCGCGCCGAGCAGAACTCGTGGGCAAGATGGTCTACGAGGAGATCGGTGGTTGTGCCGCATGTCATGGCAAGTCCGGAGAGGGCGGAAGCGGGCCGGCATTGCGCAATCCTGAATTCCTCAGAGTCGCCTCGGACGGATTTCTGATCGGGACGATCGTGCTAGGGCGTGAGCAGTCAGCCATGCTCTCCTTCTCTCATGGCGGCGTCTCAAACCTGAATGCGGATCAGATTGAGTCCGTGGCTTCCTACATCCGGAGCTTCGAAGACAAGCCCTTCGCCGGTCGGCCGCGCACAGATCAGACGCCTTCGAACATTGCCGCTGGTCAAGAGCTCTTCGTATCCAACTGTGCATCCTGCCATGGCAGTGATGGTCGGGGTTTGACCAACAATGAACGCCTCGATGGCATAGCGCCGTCCTTGAACAACCCGGCTTTCTTGTCGGCTGCCAATGACGGTTTGATCCTGGCGACCATCGCCATGGGAAGGCCGGGGACGGCGATGAAACCCTTTGCCCGGCATTCTGGCGGCATCGCCGAACTCAGTGGAGACGAGATCCTCAACATCCTTGCCTTTATTCGATCTTGGCAAAGCAGCGAGGAGCCCAAGTAGATCAAGACCCGGAGAACCGACCGAAGATCAGGAGACGAACAATGGTTGATAGAAAAGCTGGCATGAACCGCAGGAACTTCCTGGAGCTGAGCGGCGCAACCGTTGCGTCGGTCAGTGCCTGTCCTACTTTCCCAGGTGAGTTCGCGGAGGCCAAGGTCAGCATGGAGGAGTTGGCCGCCGGGTCTGCGGAACGAAGAGTGCTCCAATCTCAGTGTCCCTATTGCGGTGTCGGCTGCGGGACGCTGATTCAAGTCGAAGGCGATCGCATCGTTGGCGTCACTCCCGACAAGCTGCATCCCACCAACAAGGGCGTGCAGTGCATCAAGGGGCTGAACGCACACGAACCAACTTATCGAGATCGCCTGGACAAAGTCTTGATCAGGAAGGACATGAGCGATCCGGGGCGAGGACATGTGTCGTCGACGAAGGGACGCTTCGATGAGGATGTCTTCCGCGAGGCCAGTTACGAAGAGGCCGAAGAAATCGTCAGCGACAAGATCGTCGATTACATCAAGCGCTTCGGCAGCAACTCGATCGGTTTGTCTGGATCAGGTCAGCTGACCATGGAGGCTCAGTGGATCGAAAACCTATTGATGAAGGGGGTGATCGGGTCCAACTCGATCGAAGCCAACGCCCGGATGTGCATGACCTCAGCGGTGACGGGCTACTTCCACAGTTATGGATCGGATACTCCGCCAACCTCGTACGATGACGTCGAGTTGGCCGACATGATCACCTTCTGGGGGCACAATGCGCGCGCTGCCCACCCGGTGCTATTCTGGCGCGTTGCCGACCACAAGCGGACGAACGATATCCCTACTCTGGTCTCGGATCCGCGGCGAACGGGGACTGTGGTTGGGCTCGAGGACATCAATCCGCGCAACTCGACTCACTTCCAGACTCTCAACGGAGACATCTCATATCTGAATGCGATTGCCCATGTCATTCTGAGCAAGCACCCGGAAGCGGTCATGCCAGATGAGTGGCTCGAAAGGAACACCACGGGCTGGCAGGACTACATCGCGAGAATCAAGGATCACTACTCGCCCGAGCAAGTCGTCGCGAGGCTGGACTACATCGACCAAGGGCGAGTGAGCGTCGAGCAGATCGAGAAGGTTGCCGCCCTCTGGGCCGATGCTTCCGTCAAGGGACGCGAGCGTGGTCGTGGTGGAGTCTTGACCATCTGGGGCATCGGCTACAACCAGATGCTGCACGGGCAACACAACACTATCTCAATCATCAATCTGCACCTGTTGACCGGCAACCTCGGCAGACCGGGCTGTGGGACTCACTCGCAAACGGGACAGCCGAATGCGATGAGCGAGCGTCTGATGGGTGGCCTGACGAGCCGCTTGCCCTTCAACAAGCCCATCGCGAACGTGGAGTGGAGAAACTGGATTGCAGATTGCTGGCGGATTCCCAGAGAGCGACTCACTGCGACTGCTGGGATGAAGAATCCCATGGCCATCGGCATGATGGAGCGTGCCCTCAAGGACGATCTCAAGGCCATGTTCTGGATGTATACGACGCACATCCATCTGCCAGATGTCACCACTCTGGTTCGGCCGGCGCTCACCAAGATGTTCTGCGTTGTGCAGGACATCTACAGGCATGCACCCAACCTGCTCTATGCGGATGTTGTCTTTCCCGCACAGACTTGGGGCGAATGGCCTGGTGGGGTCTACATCCAATCCGAGCGCCGGCTCTACGTGAACGACGGCGTCGGCAAGTCCTATGATGAGGCGGGTAATGTCCTCGTCGAAGCCCGTCCGGATATGGACATGGCCATCGATAAGTGCATTTCCATCGGTGAGAAGCTCGGTCTCGATGTAGAGAAGATCATCCCCTACAAGCGCAGGACCGAAGGGCCCTATGCCGGGTCTTACGATCCAGAAGAGGTTCTCGGTGACATTATCGTTGCCAGCAAGGGTAGCGACGCTGATCTGACCGGCATGATCGCGGTGAAGGAGAGGGACGGCACCGGATACTATGATCAGTTGCGCAGGTTGCGTGGCATTCAATGGCCTGCCGGCACCTACGAAGTAGCCAAGAAGGGTGGGACACCTCGCCGCTACATGAATCAGGAGGACTGGGAGAGTCGTCCCTATGGTTTGTTCCCGAGCCAAACCGGCAAAGCCAAGTTCAAGCTCTGCGAGCAGGAATATGGCGAGAAGGGCGCGCTCATCAAGGAGGTGACGAAGGAGCTCAGCCAGTATGGCGCGAAGCCAGGTGAAGGCCCGTTCCTGATCGACAACATCGCCCTGCTGGAAAAGGCGAGAGACAATGCGTTGACTCCGGAGTTGCCGGATCTCGAGTTCTATCGCGACAACGAGAAGTCGCTGATCGATGCAAAGAGCGAGAACCGCTTCCCCTTCTGGCTTGGTCTGGGGATTGTCTATGAGCACTTCCATACGGCCAAGACCATCCGTGGCTCCAGCACGCTCAAGCTGGTTCCTGAGCAGTATGTCGAAGTCAACACGGAGGACGCCAAGCGCTACGGCTTGGAAGACGGAGAGACGGTTCGAGTAGTCACTCGCCGTGACAGCTTCGAAGCACGAGTCTCGGTTGGTACGGATTCGATGGTGCGGCCGGCGAGGAACGAGACCTTCCCTGGGTATCTGTTCAGCCCCTGGAATCTCTCGGTTGCGGATTCTGCGGACCCGAAGAAGAACCGTTGGTTGGTCAATGCGGTCTCACACCGGGCATGGGATCCAGTCTCGGGTCAAGCTGACTACAAGAAGTGCGCAGCGCGCATCGAGAGGATCTAACTGACTGAGCGAGGCAGGCATGAACCGTCGTAACTTCCTCAGAAACCTGACGGCAACCGGATTGACTGGCGGCGCCTGTGCGGCGCTCCTCGTGGGTGAGGGTGAGGAGGGTGAGACCTCTGCGGAAGCAGGTCTTCGCCCGCCAGGCGCTGTCGATGAAGAGGAGTTCCTGTCTCGCTGCATCCGCTGCTTTCGTTGTGGTGATGCTTGTCCGAATCGGGCAATCGTCGCCTTGAATGAGGTCAACGGCGCAGACTTCTCGCGTCTGCCCAAGCATGGGGAACGGGGTACGCCGGCGATCTTCCCGCGTCGGCAGGCCTGCATGCTCTGTGTGGATGTGGAGGCGGATGAACTGCTGTGCACGGCAGCTTGCCCCACCGGCGCCCTCGAGTTGGTGAAGAAGACCTCCGAGGATATTCAGGCGAAGGTCAAGATGGGCCGCGCACGCATCGATACGAACATCTGCTATTCGTACAACGGCGCCAGCTGTGGTGTATGCGTGCGTGCCTGCCCCTTCGAGGGCAAGGCGCTGAAGGCGGGCTTCTTCGAGCGTCCCATTCTCAATGAAGACTGGTGCGTTGGCTGTGGGCTTTGTGAGCGGGCTTGCATTCGCTATCCGCAGGCGATTTCGGTCGAAGGACTGGAGCAGTGATGGTCGAAGCCAACGAACCTCTGCCGAGACGGAAGTTCCTGACCCGTATCGGGCGTACTGGCGTTCGGGTGGCGGCAGCGGGAGGCCTTCTCTATGGGGTTCAGTCGATGTTTTCTCGGCCGCCCGCCCTACGACCTGTCGAGGAGGCTCGCATGGGCATCCTCCGGCCACCAGGGGCGCTTGCAGAGGAGAGTTTCCTGCAGGCTTGCATTCGCTGCGAACTCTGCGCGCAGGCTTGCGACACTGCATGCATAAAGCTCTTCGGGCCCTGGGAGGGGAAGCTCGCCGGCAGCCCGTACATCGCCGCTGCCGACCGGGCTTGCAACCTCTGTCTGCAGTGCACTGAGGTTTGCCCCAGTGGGGCGCTGGGCGAGCTCTTTGCGAAGACAGAAGTCCGTATGGGAACCGCGGTGGTTGATGAGCGACTTTGTGTCTCGCATAACGGCACCGGAGCCTGCGGAGCCTGCCACACAATCTGCCCCCTACGCAACAAGGCCATCACTCAAGGGCTCTTCAACAAGCCGACCGTACATCCGGAGCACTGTGTCGGTTGTGGTCTCTGCGAGGAGGCCTGCATCGTCCATGAGCGCAAGGCGATCCAAGTCTCCAGCGGCAGGAGTTGGTCGTGAACTTTCCCAAGCCGCTGCAGTTGTCTCGCCGAGGAGTGCAGTTCCTGGTTCTGGCTCTGATCGTGCTCACGCCGATCCTCGCGCGCTATGGCAACTATCTGAGTGCCCGTCAACTGGATCAGGTGCTGGATCGATTCGAGGGCAGCGTCCAGGGTGCAGCCCTCGAGTACACGGACCAGACCATCCGCTTTCTGGCCGCACCCGATGTGCAGCGGGGTGATAATCAACGGCGGAACGACAAGGAAGCCCTGCTTGCCTCTCGTAACTTGAAGGGCACAACCTGGTCCTTCGAGTTCTTTGGGGTGAGTCTGACGGATCCCCTGGCTGCTCTCGAATCAGCCTTTGCCAGTCGTTCAGTACGCTGGGTCTTGATCCTGGGAATACTCATTCCGGTTGCGCTCAGCATCTTGCTCGGCAGATTCTTCTGTTCCTGGATCTGTCCCGTCGGCTTCGGCCTCGAACTGAGCGGCAAGCTCAGGTCGGTCTTGCGCTTCTTGGAGATCAAACCCGGTCGCGCGCGACTCTGGTATGGGAACAAGTACGTCCTCTTGGTTCTCGGGCTCTTCCTGAGCCTGCTCTTTGGCGTGCCCTTTCTCGGCTATCTCTACCCGCCGGCGTTGATGGGGCGAGAGTTGCATAACGGCGTCACGGTCATGTTCGACCGTGCCGAAGATGGTCTGCTCGGCTTCAGCGCAGTCGGACTCACCCTGGCCGCATGGTTTCTGCTGCTCATCGCGGTTGTTGAGATCCTATTCGGGGCTCGCCTTTGGTGCCGTTCCCTCTGTCCAGGCGGTGCTGTTTACAGCCTTCTGGGTCGCTTTCGGGTCCTGCGTGTCGTCCGCAGTTCGGATCGCTGTACGAAATGCGGCGCATGCGCCGTTGCCTGCGAAATGGACCTCAACCCGATGATCGACAAGACCGGAATGGAATGTGACAACTGCGGACTCTGCATCTCCAGTTGTAACGACGACGCTCTGCACTTGCGCTTTGCCTCAAATGACAGTCCTGTCGCGATGGCGGGTAGGAGGGAGGGAGAATGAAGATCTTCGCCGGCTGGAAGCAGGCTTTGTTGAGTCTGCTCTGCCTTCTGATTCTGGTCGAGACGCCCCTGGCACATCACATCATGGGCATCCCGCATTACGCCTACAGCGAGAACTACCCGCAGGCGCCGGTGATTACCTACAAGGTTGCGGCCGGACCCTATCTCTTGGAAATGACCGGCTATCCAGGCAAACCTGTGCCGCATGAGCTGACCCAGATGCACGCCTACATCTACAAGAAGGATGGCCAGGCCGATGTCTTTTCAGGTCCCATTCAAGCGAAAGTCTTTCGCGAAAACTTCGGTCAACGTGAAGTGGTGTTTGGGCCGACGGACACCCGCTTCGAAGACAACATGCACAAGTTCTCCCCGGTCTATGGTGAGGCTGGCAAGTACATTGTCCGCATGGAGATGGAGATCGAAGGGGAGCCCTATGAAATCGATCTGCCAATCATGGTTGGCGATCCGGAGAGTCTGGCAGTCAAGCTGGCTCTGTGGGCGGCGACGATCGGCTTTCTGCTCGTTGTGATCCGGGCCATCAAAATCAAGCGCGCGAGGTACATGGCGCGAGCCACATAGGACCATGCTGCGCCTTCTCTTTCCTTATCTGCTTTTCGGTACCCTTGGTCTCATTGTCCTCTTTGACAATGTGGGCTCCAGAGATGGCGAGGCAGGCAGCGGAGGGATACGCGAAGTCGTGTCGCGAGATCTCGTCTGCCAGATGGATGTGGGTGACCGCATCACCGCGGAGTACGCAGGTCGGCGATACCACTTTTGCACGGAGAATTGTCGGGAGTTGTTTCTCGCAGCGCCCGGGGACTACCTGAGCGAGAACTGCCTGGTTTGCCTGGCTGATCAGGGCATCCGCAAGCAGGTTAGCAGCGAGAATCCTGCCTACACCTGGCAGGATACGACCTATCACTTTTGCCTAGAAGATCATCGGGCAGCCTTTGCCGCGGACCCTGCGGGTTACTTTATCCATAGCATGTGGGGCATCCCGGATTGGCTCTACGGCTCCTCCATCGCCGTCGTGCTCATCTTGAGCTTTGGACTCTTCGAGTGGATCGCTCGTTCCCGGCGCAACAAGCCGCCAAGCGCGGCTCGGATAGACCTGCTGAGCCCATCCTGGATCGGCTCGCTCGTGCGCTGGGCCCCCTTCCGATTCCTCTGCCAGTTGATCTTTGTTCTGCTCTTCGCGCTCATCATCGTCGCCGGCCTCTTTGGCAATCAACTTGCAGCCCTGAATATCGCTCCTCTGATGACCTGGACGATCTGGTGGGGAGGCCTGGTCGTGCTGATCATGTTCTTCGGCAAGGCCTGGTGCTATGTCTGTCCCTGGGATGCGGTTGCCGGCTGGGTGGAGAGATTGCGCTTCTGGGGGAAGGGCAAAGAAGGTCTGGGACTCGGTTTGTCCTGGCCCAAGCCCTTGCGAAACATCTTCTTGGCAACGGCGTTCTTTGTCGGACTTACCTGGCTGGAGCTTGGCTTCGGGATCACCATGAACCCGCAAGCGACGGCGATGTTGGGTTTGGGCATGCTCTCGTTGACCTTGCTTGCCGTGCTCGTCTTCGAGCGGCGAGCCTTTTGCCGCTATGGATGTCTGGTCGGTCGGGTCTCCGGTCTGTACGCGTTATTCAGTGCCACTGAGGTGCGGGCTCGCGAGCCTGAGCTCTGTCACAGCTGCGCGACTCAGGACTGCTACAAGGGCAACGAGAAAGGATTTGGCTGTCCCACCAATCTCTTCCCCGGGACTCTGAAGCAGAACACGTACTGCATCAACTGCATGGAGTGTGTGAAGACCTGTCCTTCTGACAACATGACCGTGCGTGCTCGTCCCTGGGGCGCAGATCTCGTGGAAAAAGGCCGGCCGCGACGTGACGAGGCCTATCTGGCGCTCTTGATGTTGGCGATCACTGGATTCCACGGGCTGACCATGACCAAGATCTGGAAGGACATGCTCGGTTTCTTCGAGGAGAGCCTGCAGCTCGCCTATATCCCTGCCTTCAGCTTTGGCATGTTCCTCCTGCTCGCCGGCCCGATCCTGATCTATGCCATATTGGTCAAAGGCACGGTGATTCTCGGACGCAATCCGCAGGTTAGCTATGACAGGGCTTTCATCGCCTTCGCTTACTCGCTGCTACCGATCGCGCTCTTCTATCATCTCGCCCACAACCTCGAGCACATGCTCATGGAGGGGCAGAAGGTCATCCCCCTGCTTTCCAATCCATTGGGCTATCTGCCAGGAGAGAGTTGGAGTTTCCTGGGTGCTGCCGGCATTGGCCCCTGGAATCTCTTCGGCACAGCTGAGTGGGTGATTGCACCGCTAGTGAGCCTGCCAAGCCTGTGGATCATGCAGGTAATACTGGTGTTGGTCGGTCATGTCTTCGCTCTCTGGGTTGCGGACTGCAGCGCGCGAAATCTCTATCCCGCGAAAGGCGCAGCCTTTCGCAGTCAGATACCCATGCTGATTGGCATGGTGTTGTTCAGCATCTTCAGCCTGTGGTTGCTCAAGCAGCCTATGGAAATGCGCAGTTCGGCTATGTGAGTGCCATGGACTGCAATCGACGGAACTTCTTCAGGGCTGGATTCGAGCAGATACTCCGATCGCTGGAGGAAGGCCTGGTTGCGTGTTCTACCGAGACTGCGTCGGAACCCCAGTGCGAAGCACCACGCCTCCTGCGACCGCCTGGTGCTGTGAACGAAGTAGAGTTTCGGCAGTTATGCACGGCATGCAATGACTGTATCACCGCCTGTCCCAAGCAGGCCATTCGCAAGACCGGGCCCGAGTTTGGTGAAGATCTTGCCGGCTTCCCGATCATCATTCCGGAGGACAATCCTTGTTGGCTCTGCAAGGACATCCCCTGCATCGAGGCCTGTTCGACTGGCGCGCTGCAGCCGGTAGAAGCACCCGGGTCCATACGCATGGGATCTGCAGTCGTCGATATGGGTGCTTGCTACGCTGCGCAGGGGAGTATCTGTGAGAGCTGTCAGGAGGCATGCCCGGTTAGGCCGCGGGCCGTGCGCGTCAGCTATGGCTGCAGTCCGCAGGTAGACCTGGAGGCCTGCACAGGCTGTGGAGTCTGCGTCTATCTCTGCCCGGCAGACGCCATTGCGGTACAGCCGAGTTGATTGGCCCCTATTCCAGGTGCGCGTAGAATCGCAGGTCGATGTCCTTCAGCTGCTTCGTGAAGGCATAGATCTGGCCGGCATGGCCTGAGAAGTGCTCGAGGACGTGGACTACGCCGGAAACCCCGTCGCCACGATAGCGACCGCCTTGAAAGTCTCGGACCTGCGTCAGTTCCTCAGGACTCAGACTGGCGACGACTTTCACCGCCGCCTGTACAGTTTCTTCCAGGCTGCGCATGAGTTCTTTCGGCTCAGCTTGCGTGGCCTCCGCTCGCGCCGCGAATTCGGAATCGCGATCGCGTCGATCGGATTCGCCTCCTAGCCCACATAGGATCCATTGACGAGTGTTGCCGGCCAGGTGGATGAGCAGGTTGGCGATGGAATTCCCATGGCTGGAAGGTCTCCGCCAGACCTCCTCGCGGTTGAGCATCTCGACGCAGTTTCTGATGCGAGGGAGATACTCATCGAGCATATGCTTGCGAAAGCAGGCGACCAGTGATCGGGCGATGGCGTTCTCCGAGTTCATGGCCTGATCATAGAGTCTTCCGGGCGACGAGCTAAGATCACTCCACCATGCTGGCTTCGAATCTCCACTGCAGGATGCTGCCGAGTGCTGCTGCTCTTGCGCTCACCTTGCTGGGCCCTCATGCCCTGCTAGCGCAAGAGGCCACAGAACAACTGCGTGTCGATGGGGGAAGGCTTTACCGCGGCCTCCTCGAGCTCGGTGAGATTGGCCGTGAGGCTGGGGGCGGGGCCATGCGGATGTCCTTTACTCCTGCGGATATGGCGGCGAGAGCTCTGGTTTCCCGTTGGCTGCAGGCGGCCGATCTCCAGATCAGTGTTGATGCGGCCGGCAATCTGATCGGTCGCAAGCTTGGGGCCAATGCTGATCTGCCGCCGATCGTGCTCGGCTCGCATATCGACTCGGTTCCGCAGGGGGGGAGATTCGATGGCCCGCTTGGGAGTCTGGCCGCCATCGAAGTGGCCCAGACCCTGGCCGATAGAGGATTGCAGCTCGAGCACCCATTAGAGGTGATCATTTTCAGCAACGAAGAGAATGGCAAGACCGGTAGCAAGGCCTTGGCGGGTGAGGTGAGTGCTGCGGATCTGGAGCGAGAAGTCGTTGCCGGACTCAGCATCGCTGCAGGAATTGAGCTGGTTGGCGGGGAGCCAGAGGCTATCGCCTCTCTCAAACGTGAAGCGGGGAGCATCGCTGCCTTCTTGGAGCTGCATATCGAGCAGGGTGCCCTGCTCGAAGCTGCTGGCGTACCCATCGGTGTCGTGCAAGGAATCGTTGGCATCAAGCGCTGGCGTATTGAGTTTACGGGCTTTGCCAACCACGCGGGCACGACACCAATGTCTCAGCGCCAGGACGCCCTGGTCGCAGCAGCCCAGTTCATCACTGCAGTCCATCGGATCGCCAAGTCGATGCCCGGTCGTCAGGTGGCAACGGTTGGCAAGATCGAGGCGCAGCCTGGAGCTGCCAACGTGATTCCTGGCCGAACGGAATTGAGTCTCGAGATCCGGGACTTGGAGATGGCGAAGATTGAAGCGGTCTATGCCAGCGTCAAGGCTGCTGGCCTTCTGATCGCAGAGGAGTCTGGGACTGAGTTTTCAGCTGAGGAATACTACAAGAGCGAGGCTGCGCCCACGGATCAGGAGATTCAAGCGCTCATCAGCAAAGCTGCCGATGACCTGGGACTTCGGCAGCAGGCGATGCCCAGTGGTGCCGGGCATGATGCGCAGAGCATCGCCCAGTTTGCTCCGATTGGCATGATCTTCGTGCCTAGCCGCGCGGGCATAAGCCACTCCCCAGAGGAGTATTCCTCCAGGGAACAAGTCACAGCCGGAGCCAACGTGCTGCTGCAGACCGTCTTGGCCTTGGACCGACGATGAAGACGGGGTCTTCCTTGGCAGAGGAAGAGGATCGAAGGCCGCAGGGCAGCCGGTTCTGGCTCACAATCTCAGCGCTGCTCTTCTACCCACTCGCCTTTGTGCTCGCCTGGCAGGTTGCTGCAGCCAGTCTGCAGTATGCCGAGAGCCTGGCTCCTGGTGATGAGGGCAATGCGACCACCTCGCTCCTTGCTGGATCAGATGAGCGCCTGGCGGATGCCCTGGGCGAGTACTACGCCAGTCTGCGAAAGATCGAAGACTTGGTGCCGCAAACGGCGGTCATCGTCCGGGAGAATCCTGGGAAGGTATTCGGCTCGGACGCGGAGACCCTGGCGCTGCACGTCTTCGCCCTGCAGTTACGACATCTTCTCTATCCGCGCATGCTCCGTGATCTACCGGACCCGGTTGCCGCTGCCGAGTCGATCTCCGGGGACTTGGATCAGAGCTACTACCTGCTGAGGATGCAGCGAGGCAGGCGGCCTCTGCCCGATTCGCGCTGGCAACTGGTGCATTCGGACAAGCACTGCGAGCTCTATCTTCTTGGGGGTGGCTAGCGCCAATGCTGATCCTGGAACTGATGTGGCTAGTCCTTCTGCCCCTCACGATCGGCTGGGCCTTTCTGCGCAATCGCGGCTTGAGTCTGCGCAGCGATCCGATGGGCTTTCTTGCCTGGGCCTACTTGGGCGGCTGCCTGCTTCTCGCCCCGCCGCTCTTGCTATGGACTCTCCTCGAAAGACCTGGAAACGGCCTGCTTCTCGGCTTCCTGGTCTTTGGCATCGCCTTCTACCTTGGCTTTCGAGCCCAGTCTCGAGTGCCACAGCTGTCCGGCAGCAGGGGAGCATCGCAGCCGGCCAGGGTTCTCGCCTGGCTGGGCATAGGACTGATAAGTCTGCTCTGCGCCGAGCAAGTCATGGCAGCGGCCCTGGTGCCGGTCAGCTATGGCGACGAGGCCAACATCTGGGCGGCAAAGGCGCATGTGCTTTTCGAGCCTGGCCCGGCTGGTCGCGCCGTGGGTTTGCAGCAGTACGTCCTGCATGCGGACTATCCTCTGCTCAATCCATTGGTGCAGGTTTGGGCATTCGCAGTTCATGGCGGAATCGATCCGTACCTGGGTAGGGTTGCGATTCAGATCTATGTCTTTGCCATGCTCCTCGCCCTTGGATCGGCGGTGGCACGGCATGCATCCTCATGGTTGGTTGCGCCAGCTCTGCTCCTGCTATTCATGAACGAGAACAGTCTGCAGCAGGCCAGCTGGGCTTGTTCCGATCTGATCTTGGCAACAGGGCTGTTGGTCGCTGTCGATGCCTGGTTGCGCTGGCGTGAGGACGGTTCTACGGCCTGGCTTTCGCTACACACGCTTGGCATCTGCACTGTCCTCTGGAGCAAGAACGAGGGACTCATGCTGGGCTTGATCTGGTTCGGGATTCTGGTTGGCGGTGGCAGCGCGTTGCGATCAGAGACCCGTCGAGCATGGTTGCTGCAGCTCTTGCCATGCCTGCTGGTGGTAGGGGTCGGCATAGGCTTCAACCTCTACTTTGGGCTGGCCAACGACCTCTTCAATCCGGACATTGGTGAGAGCGGTGGATTCTGGAGTCGACTGGGGGGCAATTTCACGGAGCGCCTGGGGCCGGTTTCTACGCGCTTTGCGGCGGAACTCTGCGATCCGGAAGAGGGCAGGCTGCTCATCCCCTGTTTTCTCGCTCTCTGTATCGGAATGGGGCCTGCCCTCTGGCGCTCTGAGCTTCGCGAGCTGAGCCTTCTCGTGATCGCTGGGTTAGCTGGCTACGTCGCGGTTTTCATCGCCACCAACCGAGTGCTCGGCTGGCACTTGGAAACCGCAGCGGATCGAGTGATCTACCATCTGCTGCCGGTGGCCGCCCTGGGCCTGGCCATCGGCATCAAGCAGCTCCTGCCGCCGAGAGCTAGCGCTTTGACGCCAACCAGGTGAGCAGTTCTTCGGCAACGACGCGATTTCCGCGTGCGTTGAGGTGACCACCGGCAAAGACCGCCTCGCTGCCTTCGTTGCTGCTTCGGCACTCTTCCGCCAGGGGGATGCTCACGTCCAGACTATCCAAGCCGCGTTGTTCCAGATCGGCGAGCATGGGCTGCCAATACCTGCTGCTGCCTGCCAGGAGCGCATCCACGTCGTCCTGGGTGGGAAAGATGAGGATTGGGCTGTGCTCTGCACCCGCTGCCCTGGCTTCCGCAGCAAAAGCCTGCAGGATCGCCATGGTGACCTGATAGGGCTCCTCATCAATTGACTCCCAGAGAGCCTGCGGGCGTCGCTGCAGATAGGCGAAGAAGCCTCCGGCCAGACGGAAGCTAGCCAGACTCTTGCCAAAGGGAACCGTGGGACGATTGCGCCAGTACTCGTGATCGCCGAGAAGGTCCAAGATGCTGCCATCGCCGATTGCTGCGAGGGCTTCCCCTTCGTCGGCAAAGGGAAGTGGTAGAAGTTTCAGGGTCTCACCCTCGAGGACGAAGCGAGGTTTGCAAGCGAGTGTGCCCGACTGTGCGAAGTAGATCGGGCGGTATCGATTCACGTTTCGCCCGATGTTCTCCAGCATGAGGCCGAGGACGATGATCCGCGCGCCCAAGTTTCTGCCCAGACTTCGGAAGCGCAACAGGGCCTGATCCGTGCCATAGCTCGGCACGCCAAAGTTGATGACCTCGAGATCTGGCCGCGCCGCTTCGGTTTGAACCTGCCAGGTTTCCTGGTTCGCGCTGAGATAGCAGTAGGTGAATGAATCGCCGAAGGTCAGGATTCTCGAGACCCCTGCCTCAGGCTCGGCTGGATACTCTCTTGGACCGCGGGCCGCCAAGGCGTTGGTTCTGCCGCCTTCGCTCTCTCGAGAAGGGAACAGGGTCCAGCCCAGGTCCGGATCGAAGACAGTGTAGCCCTGGTCTGCTTTGCCCTCGGTCCAGAGTCGGCTCCGGCGGGTAAAGAGTTCTTTCTGCCAGGGAGTGTTGATGGCCCCATAAGGGGGCAGTGGTCGTTCCCCGTAGCGGCCATCGCTCACCAGGAAGCTGGCCACGAGGACCTCTGCGCTGGCGACTGCAAGGATCAGCCCGATACCGAGGAAGGCGATGCGACGCCGTGGCGACGTCGAACGCTGTTTGCGCTTTGTTCTCGCCGGATCCGAATCAACCTCGCCTGCATGCATGGAAGTGTAAGAGACTAGCAAGCTGGCTGCAGTCTGCCGAGACCTTGCCGGATCAGCTCAGCGCTCGATGCGGTTCACCATGCCCGCGCGCAGGTTGAGCTTGCTACGCTGTACTTCAGTGGCCTCCTTGTAGAGTGCCAAGGTCACCGCCTCCTCACTGACCGCCAAGACCTGGCTGCGACCGTTCAGGATCGCCCACCTCTCCTTGCTAGTGCGACCCTCGTTCTGGAAGGAGGCAATGGGAAGCGCTTCGTCCGCCGCATTCAGCATCGCAAGGCTGGTAGCCGCTTGGTCATCGGCGAGATCAATCCGGAAGTGCATTCTCCGGGGTACTCGCAGGCGCAAGTTCTCGAGGGGGCCGAACTCTGGGGCTTGCATGCCATTGGCATCGAAGGGCAGGAACTGATTCATGATCTGCTCACCGCTCAAGACGAGAAAGCCAGGCTGCCGTCCTGGATTCGCGAATTCGAAATAGCCCGCCTCGTCACTTGTCTGTCGAGGGCCCGTGAAGGCATCGCCGGTAAACATGGATTTTCCGGATGGATAGGTCATGCGGCGCTGGACGGTCCACATGCTGAATTCGACATCTATCCCCAGCAGGGCTTGGCCATCCAGAGTCTGTACTCGTCCGGCGATTCTCTCACGTGTTTCAGGGGCGAAGACAATCCGTACATGCGAACTCCCCGCAGGAATCGCATGGCTGTCAAAGATCTGTAGCGGGTCTTCGCGTAAGACACGCAGGGCGTAGGATCGATCTTGCAGACCGCCGAGTTCGAACTCCCCTCTGGCATTGCTCCGAGTCCAGGCCCATAGAGTGTTCGGGTAGGCCTCTTTGAGCTCGTCCATACTTGCCGTCGATGCTCCGGATGGTTCGCGCACATCCCTGAGTTCGTCATCGGTGAGGCCGCCATGGGCGTAACCCTCGATGCTGCCATTCAAGCCTGGCAAGAGCTCGCCATCGTGAATCCAAATTCGCGCAGCGGCGATCGGCTGACCTCTTCTGTCCACGAGAAGGCCGGATATCTTCGCGCTCGGAGCGGGAAGGTGGAGATAGTAGAAAGCACCGGCAGCTTTGGCTTCTTCAGCTGCAAGGAGGCGGTGGGCGGGAAGGTAACCTCGCTTCAGGGCATGCAAACTCAGTTCACCCCTGTCCGTCCCGACTTCGATGCTGAACATGCCAGAGGCATCCGTGTCTGTGGCCTCTGCTCCCAGGCAGACTCGGGCGTCTGGAACCGGATAGCCTGCCGGATCGAGGACCTGTCCTGCGATCAGTCCGAGAGTTGTCTCTGAGCCCTGCATTCGGATGCTCAGTCCAGTCTGAGATTCCTCCGGCTGGACTAGGTCAAGGGGAAGGTACCCATCTCGACGCAGGATGACCTTGGCACCGGAAATGGCCGGGATCCCGGCTAGTTCAAAGCGACCCGTCTCGTCCGTCGCAGTATGCCAGGCACCATGTAGCCTGCGACTTGCGTCCAGTGATTCTGGAATGCGAGCCGCCAATTCTGCCGGTGGCAAGATGCTGAGCTGCACTTGCGCCAGTGGCTTGCCGGCAGGGTTCAGTACTTGGCCGGCGAGGCTGATCGCCGGGGCCAAGACCGCGACCACTGGGACTTCGCTGTCGGCGACACCTCGACTCACCAGCCCAGCGATGACAGTGACCCAAGCAGGGTCCGCGGAACGGACCTCGAGAGGGGCCTTTGCGGTGACAAGTGAGAATGCGCCCTTGGCATCCGAGCGCATGGGGATGGTATCGAGTCCCTCGCCCAGGGCATGCAGGGGAAGGTCAGGCAGGGCCCGCCCGAAGCTGTCGAAGACCAGTCCCTTGATGTTGCGCTGGCTCTCGCCAGCGGACGCTGGCGCGAGATCGTTCGTTGTCAGTGTCAATCGTTCGGTGCCAGGCCCATCTTCTCGGGCGACTTGGAGCTCTTGACGAAGCTCGGGCCTTGCGCTGGACCGGGATTCACTCGGCATGTCGGTGCTCTGCTCCGGCGCTAGATACAGGAGCAAGCTGCCAAGCAGGCAAGCTGCGGCGACCAGGGTGATCAGCAGCGACTTGGGCGCGCCGAACCCGCCGCCAATCGACATGCCTGCCAGGATGCTGGTGTCGCAGTGGATCAAAGGCAGGAGGAGGCCTGTCCAAGCCCGTGAATCCGATTCACCAAAGTCTTGCTGCAGCTGGCCGCGCAGTTTGCCGAGTGCGCGTTGTAGCTGACTGTTGACCGTTGCCAG
The DNA here is from genome assembly GCA_021776805.1 of Planctomycetota bacterium. Taxonomy (GTDB): domain Bacteria; phylum Planctomycetota; class UBA1135; order UBA1135; family UBA2386; genus JAJFFD01. The sequence goes on along the minus strand of JAJFFD010000074.1, from coordinate 104,905 downwards.
CGGGAGTCCTTGTGACCTGGCAATCTCCCGCGGTGGTTTGTTCTCGAAGTAACGCCAGAGAATCACGCTCTGGTACGGCTCACCAAGGGCGAGGACTGCGTCGACAACTCTGCGCTGGGCTTCTGCCTTGGCCACCATTAGTTCTGGTGAGGGCAGGGCCTCATGTTTGGCGGCGAGTCGCTCTCTCTCGCGGCGCCGGGTTTCTCGCCGGACCTGCTGCCGCTGCAGGTTGCGCATGACCGTGGCCAGCCATCCACGCTGCATCGGACCTGGCGGTGGTTTCTGCAAGGCTGCCAGGTGCGTGGATTGGGCGAGATCCCGCGCTTCGTTTATGTCGCCAACCAGGCGCATTGCCAGTTCCTCTAGCCAGGAGCTTTGGGCTAGCAGTTCTTGCAGTCTGGCTTTGGAGCTAGATGGCATGGCACATGGAATTGCCGGGGGAAGGGGACTCGATGCAGGAATCTAGCCCAATTCTGCTCCGCCGTGAAAGCGAATGGGTCCGGCCCGCGGTCACCGCATGGCATCGCCGCTGCTTGGCCCTTAGGCTCTGTCCCATGCATCTAGGTAGAAGTATCAGCCTCTCTGCGAGCCTCCTCACGCTCTTCCTCGGCCACTCACTGGGAGCGCAGGAGAGCCTGACCCCCAGGGATGGCGAGGTCTTTCCGGAGATGGCCTTCCCGACCCTAGATGGGCAGGATCGCATGAGCCTCTCAGACTTCCGTGGTCAGAAAGTGCTCTTGATGCAGTTCGCATCCTGGTGAGCAGGCTGTCGTCGCAAGGTGCCCGGGTGGTACCGCCAATTCAAAGACGAGAGTGATGTGCAGATTGTCGGTTTGATTCAGGAGCAACATCCTGAGCGCTGTCAGCTGTTCATGGAATGGAAGGAGATGGACTTCCCAATCCTCGTGGACTCACTCAACCGCATCGGCGTGCACGCGGTCCCCCTCATGTGGGCGATCGATGAGCATGGCGTTGTGCGCAAGACTCAACCCAAGGAGTCGTGGATCAAGAGCGAGTTCATCTCGGCCGAGTATGATGCGCCGGACGAAGAAGGGGAATTCGAAGAGCCAAGCCCAGGAGTCGAGGCTTACTTGGATTCGCGCTGGAGTGATGCCATCACCGCCTTCCAATCGGAAATCGAATCGGATCCAAGCTCTGCGCCGGCCTGGTTCAGATTGGCTTGCTCCTTTCGCGCCCGGCATGATTCGAGCGAAGTGCAGGATGGAGACTTTCAGAATGCCATCACTGCGTGGACCAAAGCGCTGGAAATCTATCCAGCCAACTACATCTTCCGACGGCGCGTGCAGCAGTACGGTCCGCGTCTAATGAAGCCCTATCCCTTCTACACATGGGTGAGTGAGGCTCAGGCGGAACTCGAAAAGCGGAATGGCAAACCATTTGTGTTGGCGGTGAACCTGGAGGGGTCGGAAATCGCCGAACCCGAAGGGCGGGGCGGCGCTTCGCAAGAGGCGGTAGTCGCCGGCGCCAAGGAGCCGGATCCAGCTGCGAAGATACCTCTGGATGAAACGGGTCTCGTGACCTTCTCTGCTGTGATTGCGCCGAGCCCGGTGACTGCCGGGCAAAAGGCTCGGGTCTATCTTCGCTTCGAACCCAATCGCATGCGGTCCGTAACCTGGGACAATGAGGCGGGCGAGCTCGAGTTGTGGATCAAGAGCGGGGATGGCTACACTCTCTCCGAACAGTCGCTCCGTTCGGGCCTGGGATCTTCGCCCTCGAGCGATGAGTTGCGCTCACTTGAGCTCGAGTTGGCCATCGATTCAGAGGCGGATGTCGGGTCGCAGTCGATCGACGGCTATGCCCTCTACTTCGTCTGCGAGGGTGAGAATGGCGCCTGTGTTTACATGCGCCAGGACTTCAGCCTTGATCTCGAGATCGTGAAGGGGAAGGCGAGGGGCGGTAGAGGAGGGCGTTAGGCGAAGGACGCGAATGATTCGCTCGTTTGTCTGCGGCATTCAGGATCCCATGACATGGTCTCTCCGAATGCGGGCCAGGGCCATGTCGAAAAAGCGCAACGCCCGGGCCCCTTGCAGGCGGCCAAAGCCTATCGACAATTGCATGACGCCCTCCATCCAGGTGTGGCGCCATGCTTCAGCAATTCGATTGATCCAATGCGCAAACTCCTCCTACTGACACTCCTGCTCTTTCCTCTTTGCTCTTGCTCGACCGCCAATCTGATCTACTGGGGCATGGAGGAGGAGAGTATCTACTGTGAGACTACCGACGAGTATTCTCGCAGCCTGCTCAAGCCCTTCGTGACTGTGGTTGGCTTCCCGGTGGCCCTGGTTTGGGACGTTGCCTTCTTCCCATTCCAGTTGCTGATGGATGTCTACCCCTACGGCGAACAGCGCTTCATGGCTCCTGATTCGGGGCTCGATATCTGAGTCAGGAATGGGATCCGGCGCCTTCCCCAGGGATGGCGCCGGATCCCAGGGCCAGAGTTGGTGCGGATGACTGGGAGATGATCTGCCGCTATTTGCGGCGGATTTGAAGAGATTGCATGCCTGCTGTTCTCCCTGTCGTTGCGATCTCGTAACGCATCTCCGAGTCAGGGGTGGATTTGTCGAGGCATGCCGAGCGTATTGGTCGGTCATGAAACGCTGGCGGAGACTGACCAGGATGCTCCAGGAGGGCTCGATAACAGCCTAGGCATCGCTTGCTCCCTCTAGTTGACTAGTAAAAGCCCTGAGTGGGTTTGCCGAGTCGCAGCCCGAGGATTGTTCCCAGGATCTCAGAAAGGGTGGGGGAGGATGACAATCGTGGTACAGCCCTTGATGGTAGTGGCGGGTGACGACCGAAAGACAATCGGCGATCCTGTTATTGACCCCATGCATGCCTTAAAGGCATTGCCCAAAACCCCTCACGAGCCCCCACCGGAGCGTCCCATGAAGCTTGCCCTGCCCATTTTGATCCTGGCTCTCGCTGTACCCTCACTCGCTCAGAATCGAGGCGGCGGGGGCGGGTTCGGTAGCGCCACCGGCAGGTTTGTGGCCAGGGCTGCAGACAGCGACAACAGCGGGGAAGTCAGCGAAGCGGAATGGAAGGCCTTTGTTGCTTCTCTGCCCGAGGTTGGTGAAGGCGAACTCGATCGGCAGCAGGTGCTCGCGCTCATGCTGATCACGAATCTCGACCAAGACAAGAACGGGTCGCTGAGTAAGAAGGACCTCAAGGCAATCTTCGTCTCCCGGGATGCAGACGAGAATGGTTCTCTAAGCAGTGAGGAGCTCCAAGGTCGACGCGCCGGATACATGAATCGCATCGCCCTCGAGCGAGGTGATGCTAACTGGGATCACGAGCTCTCCGCCGCCGAATGGAAGGCATTCCTCGCAGCCATCGAGCTTGGCGACGAGGATGCCATCGGGGTTGATATTGTGAAGTCCTGGATTGAGGGATCGAAGGACGATGGGCGGGATGCTGAGCCTGGCGCGCTCACTCCAGGTGTCTATCTTCTGACTCTCAACGGCAATCTGGACGCAGACCGCAATAGCAAAGTGACCGCTGATGATCTGCAGCAACTATTCGCTGCTCTTGATCAGAACTCGGATTCAATACTACAGGCCGATGAGCTGACGACTCGTGCTCGAGGGCGTGGTAATCGTGGTGGAGGCGGTCGTCGGGGTGGAGCCGCAGCGGACCCAGGGCCACGCATTTCGCCCGAAGCAAAGCTCAAACCGCCATTGGTGAAATGGCAACGAAGTCTGGATGATGCTCTGGCTATATCCCAGTCCACCGGCAAGCCGATCCTCATCTGTGTCAACATGGACGGTGAGTCGGCGAGTGAGCGTCTAGCCTGGCTACGCTACCGGGATCCGGAGTTCGCAAAACTGGCGGCAGGCTTCGTTCCCTTGATCGTTTCTCCAGATCGTAGGAACAAGCGTGACCATGATGATCGCGGGCGAAGAATCCCGGACAAGCGCTTTGGTCGAGTGATCAATGCGGAGCACATCGATATCGAGCCGGAGTTGTTCAAGCGCTACTTCAGCGACCAGCGCATGGCACCGCGGCATGTTGGAGTCGACAAGGATGGCAACATTCTCTTCGACATCTTCTTGACGAATGACATGAAGGTTGTCGATGAGTCCTTGGCAAAGCATGGCAAGCCAAGCCAGGATGTTCGGGATCCGAGCAGCATGGACAAGTCAGCTCTCCTGAGCAGTCCCGAGGCTCTGCATCGCGAGTTTCTCGAAGCGCTCTTCTTGCGCTCCGAGGTCAGCGAGCGCGTTCGCCTGACAAACATCGCTCTATCAGCGAGCCGTTCAACGCAGCATCCGGAGTTGCTGCGATTGGCTCTGGCGGATACGGCTGAGAAGGTCCGTAGCCAGGCTCTCCGATCACTGGTGAACCATGCCGAGAAGGTGCCCTTGGATATCTTCTCCCGCGCATTCTTCCTCACCTACGGTAATCCCGGCGAGACCGCCGGCATCATCGATGCCTTGCATAGAGTCGCTGCAAGCAGCGAGGATGAGACGAAGAAGGCCCGTGCTCAGCGGCTCATGCGTGTGCATGCCGGAATGGCCTCGCAGTCGCGGTTGATTTCGAAGGGTGCGTGGCGTCAGGCCATGAACCTGCAGCCCTTGGAGGCAGAGAGGTCTGCAGAAGGCGATGACTTTGACAGCCTCGAAGGCCGACTCGATGAGTTGGAGAAGCTGCGCGTTGAGTCGCCCGGTGATTCTCAGATCAATACCATGGTCGCCGAGGCAAACATGCGTTTCGCGCAGCTGCAGCTCCGTGAATCTCGGGATCCCACCTTCTCACTCGAAGATGTCCGTAGCTCTGCGCTGCGTGCCATCGACGCTGGCTCCGCTCAGCCCAAGGCTTGGGGATACCTGGCCTGGGCAAGCTACATGCTCAGCGATATCGATGCTGCGGTCTCCCAGGCCTCGGTTGCAATTCCCCTGTTGCAGGGCCAGGCAAACTCGGCGCTCGCAGCTGACGTCATGCAGGTCTTCGTTCAGGGTAGAACCCGCGCTCTCTATCAGGCCATGGCCGATGGATCCGAATGGCCCGCCTCATGGATCCCGGACATTCGGGCTGCCCATGAGATCATGTTGATGCATCCCTCGGCGACGGAGGAGAAGTCAGCGGCATACCTTGATTTTCTTTCCGCAATCGAAGCCTTCGGTGAGCAGGCCATCGTTCTGCGCCGGGAGCTACTGAAATACCCGATCGCTGCGCGCCTGCATGAGCACCTACGTTCGCAGGTCCTAAATGATGAAGGCGCCTCCGCTCTGGAGGCGGTCTATGAAACTCTCGACTGCGATCCGGAGGATCGGCCCGCGATGCTCTGGTTCTCCGGTCTGGCCAGTTTTGTTGCCGGTGAACACCTTATGGAGAACCTGGATCGCGAATCGGCTCAGGGTGCCTATGAGCGCTCGATCAGCAAGTTTGAAGGCTCAATCGATCGCAACCCGGATTTCAAGTCCTCCGCTGGTCACTATATTTGCTTGTCAGCCGCTGGTTTGGCCAGCCTCTATGTCGCAGAGGAGCGCCTCGAGGATGCTGTTGCGGTTCTTGTGAAGGGGATCAACGCCAGCCCCGCAAGCGCTGAAATCAAGAACAGCACGGACACGAGTGCCAAGGACGTGGCTCAGGATCTATCGGGTAAGTTGCGCAGGTCCGGATTGCAGGCGCAAGCGCAAGAGCTGGGGGCCACCCTGATCAAGCACAGCATCGTCCTGCCACCGCGCTGATCAATCCAGGCCCATACGTTCCATGAGCGGGCGACAGCGCGCATGGATGCTGTCCGCTTCTTCCGGCGAGAGATCTCTCTGCCAGCGGCCCATGCTTTCCGCAGGGGTCTTGCTGGTGCCGTGGAAGGGGAAGATGACATTGGCTTCGATCGCTCGCTGGCAGGCCTTGCCGATGACCAGGCCCAAGTAATCGAGGGCCTTGCAAACCGTATCTTCGGGATCTGTTACCAGATCTTGATACTTGAGTAGGTGGTAGTCGGGTAGGTCGAGTAGTTGCTCGTAGACCTTGCACCAATTGGCGGCATGGTCGTCCTCTGCATAGTCGATCTGGTCCTTTGCGGTCCCATGGATCTTCTTGGCGAAAGCTCGGTAGGAGCAAACTACGTCTCTTGGGTCCCGTGCCAGCAAGATGACCTTTGTGTTTGGTAGCATCCGCGTCAGCCCGAGAACGCCCTGGGCACTGGGAAGCTTGTCACCCCAGTGGGTGAATTCGCGATCAGGGAAGCACTCCGCATAGAAGTCTTCGAGCAGGCTAGCGGCATGTCGGTCGTAAATATTGATGAGCAGAGGGACATACTCGACATTAACTATGCCGCGCAAACCCTTCGCGTTTTCGAGGGATGGAGTGGAGCAGAGATCATGGCCACGTTGCAGGACGTCGACGATCTTCGCTTCGTTGGTGAGGGCGATCAGCGGGTGATCACGCAAAACCATGTAGAGAAAGGACGATCCAGAGCGACCAGATCCGGCGATGACAAATGGCTGCTTCATGTGCTGACTCAGTCAGGGCAGGATCATAGGGGCCACGCCGGCGGGAGAAAGCCTGCGCTTTTGAGCTTGGGTTATGCTGACGCCTCTTTTCTAGGCCGGTCGTAGTCAGTGAGTATCTCTGCAACACTGTCGAACTGTGGGATCTTCAGGGCCGCATAAACTTCGCGGAGGTAGTTTGAGGTCTCCTGACTGCCAGTAAATCGCATGGCTCGCACGCGCAGCTCTGGGCATAACCACTTGCTGGCGAGAAGCGTGGTCGAAACATCGCCAAAGATGGTCATCTTACGATGGTCGATCAAGGGCAGGAGGAACTCGAAGGGGAGACCAGGAGGGACCTCTACACAGCCATTCATGGATGCAGCAGTGAGAAAGTCCATGTCTTGTTCGCGGGGGTGATGCTTCAAGAGAACCAGGTGGCCCTGCTCCACAAGGCCCTGGCAAAGGCTGCGAATGGTCTCTGCATAGCCAGGGATCAAGGCTGCGACCGAAGCCTTGGTGAGGATGACGACGCTACTGGCCGCTTCGAGGCTCGTTAGATCAGCGCCGAAGGATTCTGCAGTTTTCGCGACGAAGTCTGTGAAAGGCTGGCTCCGGTAAGGGCTCACGGCCAGTCGCTCCAGCTTCTTGCGGCTCAAGGCGGGCAGGGCCAGGTCCGGGAAAGCGAGGAGAGCCCGATCAATCCACGTGCTCGTGCCCAGAGTATGAATCTCCTGCCAGAACCAGCCATGCCGAAGCTTCTTGAGCAGTACCTCGCATCGATTTCGCCGGCGCTGTGAGCGAGGACCAAAGGCCTGCGCATAGGCTGCGGTCCCATCTTCCAGATAGATGCATTCCGCTGCCGGGTTGCATCGTCGCGCCAGACTCAGGGCGTACTGGAAGTTCTTGTAGGAGTCCGTGCCAACGAAAACCCTTCTGGGTCGGACTTCGCCCATGAGTCTCTTGATCATTTCACGGCGTGACTTGGTGACTCTCCTCTCCTGCGCTCGCTTGGCTCTGCCGCTGGCCTTGTTGATTCCAGGCGTGAGGGTCGGTGTGGGGTGCTTGTGAATCGATGTGAATGGGGAGCTTGGCCATTCTTCGAGCAAGTCTGCCAGCGAGGTTTCGCGATTACTCTTGGCGCCGTCTTCCACGTATAGGTGGTGCCTCGCGTCGGAATGCAGGGCGTAGCCGGTGGCCAGAAAGACGTGACGGGGTCCGAAGGCAAAATAGAGATTGGATTCCTCTGATGCCGTCATTGAAAACAGGACCAGTCAACTGCAGTCCCAGGGGCCACACTGTGTGCAAGGCGGCGGCCGAGGACTGCGGGAAGGTGTTTGGGAGCCAGGCCGAGACCGGGTCGAATCGACTTCAGGTCCTCCGCACCGATCTCGGTGCCGGCGGCGAGTTCTCGGACGAAATAAAGGGATCTGCGGTACTGCAGGGACTTTTCTTCGCTCACTGTTGGCCCGAAGTGCACTTTGCCCACCGCGCGCCATGCGCGTTCGCTTTCGCTTACGAGATTGGCCAATTCATCCGGTTCGCAGGAGAATGCAGCATCGACATCTCCCGCTGCTCGATCCAGAGTGAAGTGCTTCTCGATCACGGTTGCGCCCAAGGCTACGGATGCGATCGCCGCCGCGATTCCGAGGCTGTGATCTGAAAGTCCAACCTGGCATTCGAAGCGCTCACGTAGAGCCGGGATTGTGGCGAGGTTGGATTCGGCTGGGTCGGATGGATACGTGCTTGTGCACTTCAGGAGTATGAGGTCGACGCAGCCGGCCTCACGGGCTGCATTCACTGCATCCTCGAGCTCCTCTAGAGTCGCCATTCCCGTGGACATGATCAGCGGCTTGCCAGTGGCAGCGGCAGCTCGAATCAGAGCGAGATCCACGTTTTCGAAGGAGGCGATCTTGTAGCAAGGGGCGTTCAGGGACTCGAGCTTGTCGATGGCGTCGAGATCGAAGGGGCTACTGAAGCAGAGCAGGCCGAGTTCTGCCGCGCGATTGAAGATGGCTTCGTGCCAGGCCCAAGGGGTGTGGGCCTTCTGGTACAGCGAATGCAGTGTCTGGCCTGACCATAGGCTCTGCGGGTCCTGGATGGAGAATTCCCCATGGGCAAGGTCGAGGGTCATGCCATCCGCGGTATAGGTCTGCAGTTTGACTGCACTTGCTCCGGCCTCGGCAGCGGCCTCGACCATAGCCATGGCTCGATCGAGGGATCCGCCATGATTGCCGGAGAGTTCGGCGATGATGCAGGGCTGGTGCTCGGACCCCAGGGTCTGTCCACCCAGAAGAATGGTATTGCGCATGGCTTTGCAGCCTTCGGCTTCGCTCCTCGATTGCTTCGCTTCTAAGCTATTCCATCGTGAAGCAGCGGGACATCTTTCTCAGCAGCGAAGGCGATAGATATTTTGCGCGCAACCCACTGTCGCGCGAGCGGCTTGCAGAATACGCCCGGTCAGATCCGGTGCTGCAGATTCTGCGTGCGCGGGAGCTGCAGAGTCGAAATGCACTCGAGGTCGGTGCCGCTAGCGGTTGGCGGCTCGCCTTGATGCGGGAAGCAGGAATGCTCGAGTTCTCCGTCGCCCTCGACCCATCCATGGATGCACTGCGAGCCGGTCGGGAGGAGTTTTCAGAGGTCCGTCATCTTCAAGGAACGGCAGATAGGCTGCCCTTTCGCGACGCATCTTTCGATTTGTTGATCTATGGCTTCTGTCTCTATCTCTGTGATCGAGAAGATCTCCCTCGCATCGTCTCGGAAGCCGCGAGGATCCTCCCGACAGGCGGGTATCTCGCGGTCTTTGACTTTCACCAGGAGCAGCCGTGCACGCGCTCCTATGAGCACGCCGAGGGTGTCTTCAGCTTCAAGATGGACTACTCTGCACTCTTCATGGACTCAGCTGCGTTTGCCATGGTGGAACAAGCGATCATGCCCTATCCCCAAGATGACCTCGCGAGACCCAGTAGCGATGAGCTCGCTGTAAGCCTATTGCGCCGGAAAGAAGGAAATCACTCGTGACTCCGCCTGAGCAATGCAAGTACGACGCCGTCATCATTGGCGGCAATACTGCCGGTTTGGTAACCGCTTATGTGCTGGGGCAGTTCGGGATTCGCACTGCTCTCATCGAGCGCAGCGATCAGATCGGCGGCATCGATGCCTCCTTCAAGAACAAGAACGGGCGAGTCTTTGACCATGGACTACACGGCTTGGACTACATGCGTTCCGAGCTGGTTACCCGGCTCTTCAGCAAAGTGATCGGGGGGCGAGTCAACATGGTTGAGCGACGCCGCGGGATTGTGCTAGGCAACCATCTGATCCCCTACAATAGCGAGCTCGCAGACTGGCCAGAGGCGCTGCGCGCCATGTTCCCCTCTGGCGACCTCGTCGATGGGCTGGGGACGGACCAGCCAACGCGCCAAAACTTGGCGCGGTTCTATGGGCGGGAATTCACAGACATGATCTTTGACGATGGCCTGCGGTCCTACCCATCCGATCATCATCATCTGCAATTCGGCATCGAAGAATCGGAACTCGTCCGTGACTTGTATCCCTGGTTCTTCCCCAAAGCCCGGCGTGCAAGTTTGGCTACCAGTGCTTCGCGAAAGTACCACGATGCGGCGAGGAAGAAGCGGCAGGAGTGCGTGCTCTATCCTTGCGAGGGTGGTTTCGGCGCCTTTGGGCAGGCTCTCTTCGATGCTGTGCGTGCGAGCGGTGTCGAATGCCTGGTTGGGGCCAAAGATCTCCGCATAGACATTGATTCGGCTACGAAGTTCGTGCGGTCCATCACTGCCGGTGGGCAAGAACTGACAGCGGAGCGTGTCTACTGGTGTGCGGCTCCGGGCGCACTCTACGAACTGCTGGGGGGACCTGGCCCTGATCTCAAGCCTGATCGCTACGTTATCGGTAGCTTCGAATTCAGCGAAGTGGTTGATGGCCGCTTCAACGAAGTCATCCTCGCCGACCCTAATCACCGCATCAATCGCATGACCTTTCCGGGTTCCTTTGCTCAATCACGCAATGACTTGGTGCAAGTAGAGTTCGCCTTCCCGCGGGACGCGAAGGACTTTGAGCGCGAGGCGGCTGTCTGGCGGGAGGATTGGATGTCGAGCTTGGAGAATTTGGGCATCATCAGTGCCAGCAATGACCTGCTCGACTTCGACTTCAAGACCTTCCCCATCTTCTACAACACCTACGGTGTCGATGGTCAGGTAGCACCCGAGATCAGATTTGATGCTTTGCCTGAGGAGTCCAATCTGCGGCCGCTCCACTTGACGGTCAAGAACGTCAACATCAACACGCGCTTACCCCAGATTGTGAAGTCTTTGGTCGAGGATATGAGCGGTAGATGAGGGATGAGCATGAAAAGTTCTGACCAGGATCGCTGCTACCTGAACGACGAGGGCGACAGTTTTTTTGCTCGCAACATGGGGCAGGCGGATCCTGATGTCCTGCGACCGAAGAAACGCGAAATCGCTGAGCGCATTGCAAGTTGCGGACTGCAACCGATGCGAGTGATCGAGTACGGATGCAACTACGGCGACCTTCTGAAGCACTACGCGGAGCAGGGCGCAGAATGCTATGGCATCGAAGCATCCGGGGATGCGGTGGAGTTTGGCCGCAAGCACTACGCTAGCGCGATCGAGCTGATCCAAGGATCGATCGCCGACAATGCGCTGAACCGCGAGGGTGGGCATTGCGGTTTTTTCGATCTGGCCATCATCGATGACGTGTTTTGCTGGGTTTCACGGGAGACTCTCATGCAATCGATTGCCAATATCGATGCTGTCCTCGCCGAGGGTGGGCACTTGTTCATTCGCGAGTTCTTCCCTTTGCGGTCTACGCGCAATAGGAATCATCACGTCAAAGATCAGGAGATCTACTGCTACAAGCTTGCTGGCCTCCATGCTGGAGTTTTCACCGCAAGCGAGAATTACCAAGTCTTGGCGAGGCACAGTTGGATTGACGATCATGACGGCTGGGTTGACGGCAAAGACGAGCATCGCTTCGAATCAAGATGGGTGGACAGCATCCTGAGAAAGTCGACGCAGGACTATTTCGCCACGGCTCAGCCGCCGGCATAGTCCTGGGTGGGGCTCAGATTGGCAGTTCGTACGGCATCTGTAATCGAGCTGGACCACAGAGCCGGACCTCGCTGCAGCAGCTCTTCGCGAGTGCAGAGGCATCAGGCATCCACTGTGTTGATACAGCGCCTGCCTATGGCGCTAGTGAGAGCCTCATCGGTGAGCAGCTAGCGGGCAATGCTGCCTTCGGAGTAATCAGCAAGACCGGCAGCTTTGCAGAGGGAGGGTTCCCTGCTTCCCCTCGCGAACAACTCGGTGAACAGTGCCGGGCTTCTTTGCATCGGCTGGGGCGGGATACTCTCGCTGCCTATCTGGTGCACAGGCCAGAGGAGCTCATGGGCCCGGCAGCTGACGAGATCTGGCGGGGGATGGAGGACATGCGTGCGGCAGGCTTGGTCGAGAAGATTGGGTTCTCTGCCTACGATGGTGACGAACTCGAGCGCTGTGTGAAGCGATTTGCACCTGACCTGGTGCAGGTTCCGATCAGCATTCTGGATCAGCGGCTGATCGCCAGCGGCAGTCTTGCCAGGATCCAGGATAAGGGCATCGAAGTGCATGCTCGTTCGGTCTTCCTGCAGGGAACGATTCTCGCAAGCCCGGAGAGCTTGCCCGAGCGACTGACTGGCCTGGCGCAAGCCAGCGCGGCGATCCAGAGTCTGTGTCGAGATCTGGAGCTGAGGCCGATCGATCTCGCCCTCGGATTCGTTCGTTCCCTGGGTCTGGTGGATAAGGTTGTCGTTGGCTTCGATACTCCCCAGCAACTGACTGAGGCACAGACCTGGAGACCTGGCCAGCTACCGGACTTGGACTGGTCGGCCCTGGCGCTCAGCGATCCTGATCTTCTCAATCCAAGGAATTGGTGAGCATGATTCTCGGCATCATCCAGGCGCGGCTTTCATCGACGAGACTCCCCGCGAAGACCATGGCGCTGATAGGCGCGCGTCCCATGCTGGCGCTGCAGCTCGAGAGAGTGCGTCGCGCCGAGTTGGTGGACGATTGGGTTGTTGCCACCAGCGACGAAGAAGGGGACAAGCCGATCCAGATCCTCTGCGAGGTATTAGGCGTGCACTGCTTTCGAGGCAGTCTGCGGGACGTTCTCCAGCGATTCTATGCGGCGGCTCGTCCCTTTGCGCCGTCGCGTGTGCTGCGTTTGACCGGTGATTGCCCGCTCAGTGACCCCGTCCTCATCGATGCGGTCATCGCTGCGCATTTGCAGAGCGGCTCTGACTACAGCTCCAATGCTCTGGAGAGAAGCTTTCCTGATGGCCTCGATGTCGAGGTCATGCGCTGGGAATGTCTGGTGCGCGCTCGCATGGAGGCAGACCTGCCATCTCAGCGCGAACATGTGACTGCCTATATCTATCAACACCCTGAGCAGTTCATACTGGAGAGCCATAAAGCTGATGCTGATTACTCTCGCCATCGCTGGGCCGTGGACCATCCCGAAGACCTGGCCTTGCTGCGGGTGGTATTCTCTGAACTGTATGCAACGAAGCCCTGCTTCTCGTGGCAGGATGTGCTCAGCCTTGTCGAAACTCGCCCGGAGCTCGCGCTGATGAACGCCATGCATGACGTCAACGAAGGCTGGAATAAGTCGCTGATCGAAGACCGCAAGGTCGATGCTGGGGAAAGCTGAGGCCAAAGTGTCCGATCGCTACCGACAATCGGAAGAGCTGCTGCGAGCCGCCCGCGAACTGATCCCTCTTGGAGCTCAGACCTTCAGCAAGAGCTACCTGCAACTTCCCCCGGGAGCGTCGCCCTACTTCCTGCAGCGAGGCGAGGGCTGCCAGGTCTGGGACGTGGATGAGAACGTCTACACGGACTTCATCAGTGGGCTGCTGGCGGTTTCCCTTGGCTATCAGGATCCGGATGTAGATGCTGCTGTGAGCCGTCAGTTGCGCAGTGGGGTCAGTTTTTCCCTATCCCATCCCCTGGAACTGGCTGTGGCCCGACGCTTGATCGCCATGGTCCCTTGTGCGGAACAGGTTCGCTTTGGCAAGAACGGTTCCGATGTCACTGCTGCGGCCATCCGCCTGGCAAGAGCCCACAGCGGACGCGAGCGTGTCGCCGTCTGTGGTTATCATGGTTGGCATGATTGGTATATCGGCAGCACAAGTCGGGACCTCGGAGTCCCCGCGGCCACCAAGAGGCTGACCCATCGATTTGTCTACAACGACCTGGACTCAGTTCGGGAGCTGTTCGCCGCATACCCTGGGGAGTTCGCTGCGCTGATCATGGAGCCCATGGCCCTGGAGTGGCCTGAAGAAGGTTTCCTCACCGGAGTTCGAGACTTGACTCGCGAGCACGGGACCTTGCTCATCTTCGACGAGATGATCACTGGCTTTCGTTTTGCGCGAGGCGGAGCACAGGAGTATTTCGACGTCACTCCCGATCTCGCAACCTTCGGCAAGGGTCTCGCCAACGGCCATCCACTCTCCGCAATCTCCGGCCCTGAGGAGATCATGGCCGGGATGGAGGAGATCTTCTTTTCGGGGACCTTCGGAGGGGAGACCCTCTCGCTGGCCGCGGCTGAAGCGGTCTTGACCAAGATCGCCGAGCAGCCGGTGCTCGAGACTATTCACCACTTGGGCGCGCAGCTCATCGAGCAGACCCAAGCGCGTATCGCATCCGCGCGGCTTGATGAGGAGATGCTGGTCAAGGGCCATCCTGCATGGTCTGCGATTCAGTTCCAAGATGGCGCCAGTTGGGATGCGGCGGAACTGCGCACCTACTTCTTGCAGGAGCTACTAGCTCGAGGAATTCTGAGCATCGGCAGTCACAACCTCAGCTACGCGCACGATGCTGCGGCACTGGAACATCTTCTGTCGGTCTATGACGAGGTCTTTCCCCTGCTGCGGGCAGCCCTGGACGCCGGGGATGTGAGAGAGCGGCTCGCCTCCTCGCCCATAGAGCCGTTGTTTCAGGTTCGGCCACTCAATCGAGAATCTCACGAAGACTCTTGATCACCTGGTCTTGGTCGCCGCTACTCAGGCTCGGGTAGATCGGCAGGGAGATCACCTTCTCGTAGAAGGACTCAGCTGCCGGGAAATCTCCCCGCGCGAAGCCGAGGCGGCGGTAGTAAGGCTGGAGGTGGATCGGGATGTAGTGCACCTGCACGCCAATTCCTCGCTCCTGGAGGGCCAGAAAGATGTCGCGGCGAGTCATGCGGATTTCGTCGAGACGCGGTCGGATGACAAAGAGGTGATGGGCAGACTCGCTGTTTGCGGGGCAGGCCAGAAAGTCGAGGGGGCAGTCGGCGAGCTCGGTCCGATAGCGTGCTGCGATCTCTCGACGTCGAGCGATGAAGTTTGTTAGGCGCTGCATCTGGCTGAGACCCAAGGCAGCTTGCAGGTCGTTCATCCGGTAATTGAAGCCCAGGCTCTGCATCTCGTAGTACCAAGGTCCCTCGCTACCCGCTGCAGGGTTGCGGTTCATGCCATGTTCGCGCAGGCGACGTAGCTTGCTTGCCAGGTCCGAAGAATTGGTCGTGATCGCTCCGCCCTCACCACAGGTGATGGACTTGACTGGGTGAAAGCTGAACACGGTCATGTCCGAATAGCGGCAATTGCCTACCGGAGCCCCTTCCAGACTGGCACCGAGGGCATGGCTCGCGTCCTCGATGATCTTGATGTTCTTGCCACGAGCGAGCTCGGCGATTCTGGGCATGTCACAGGAAGTGCCTGCGAAATGAACTGGGATCAGAGCTTTCGGTAGCGCATTCTCTGCGACCGAGAGGTTGAGTTTGTCGTGCAGGGCTTGCGGATTCATGTTGCCGCTTTCCGGGTCGATATCGACAAAATCGACAGAAGCGCCGCAGTAGAGACCGCAATTGGCGCTTGCCAGGAAGGACATGGGCGAGGTCCATAGGCCGTCGCCTGGACCCAGCTCGAGGGCCAGGCAAGCAAGGTGCAAGGCGGCAGTTCCGCTGCTGACTACAACCGCGTGCTCGATCTGGCAGTGTTCCGCCAGGCGGGCCTCGAAGTCCGCGATCTTTGGCCCCTGGGTGATGCGAGGAGAACGCAGGGTCTCGACGACTGCGGCGATGTCTTCCTCGGATATGGAGTGTTGCCCGTATGGGATCATGACTCTTCTAACTGGTTCAGAGCCCGCAGGTCTGTGACGCTCAAGAACTCGGGGTTCTTATCGGAGCTGTACTCGCTGTCCCCGGTGACAGGCTTGCCCTCTTCGCCCAGGCGATCTCTGCGATAGTCCACTTCCATGTCATAGAAACGAATGGAAGGCTTGATCACGTAGTGTTTGTCGAATTCGAGGGTCAGATGCGAATCGTCCTTCGGGCAGAGGACTTCATGCAGCTTCTCTCCTGGACGAATACCTATCTCTCGAACGGCAATCCCTGGGTGGAGAGATTCGACGAGATCCAAGATCCGCATAGACGGAATCTTGGGCACGAAGAGTTCTCCACCGTGCATGCGTTGCAGGCAATCGCTGACGAACTCGACACCTTGTTGCAGGGTGATCCAAAAGCGAGTCATCCGGCTATCGGTTACTGGCAGTTCTTTGGCTCCTTCCGCGAGAAGCTGGCGGAAGAAGGGGAGCACGGAGCCCCGGGAGCCAATCACATTGCCGTAGCGGACCACTGAGAATCGTGTTTGATGACCACCGCTGATGTTGTTGGCTGCGACGAAAAGCTTGTCCGACGCCAGCTTGCTGGCACCGTAAAGGTTGATTGGGTTGGCGGCCTTGTCCGTGGAGAGGGCGATGACCTTCTCTACGTCGCAGCCGAGGGCGGCGTCTATCACGTTCGCGGCGCCGTCCACATTGGTCCGAATGCACTCCATAGGATTGTATTCGGCCGTGGGAACCTGCTTGAGCGCAGCGGCATGGATTACCAGATCGATGCCGCGCATTGCCTGGCGGAGGCGAGCAGCGTCGCGAACATCGCCAATGAAAAAGCGCATGACCCCAGCATCCAGGGCCTTGTTCATCTCATGCTGCTTCAGTTCATCACGCGAGAATACGACCACCCGTTTTGGGTCGGAGCTGGCAAGGAGGTGGTTGATGAACTTCTTGCCGAAGCTCCCAGTGCCGCCGGTGACGAGGATGGCCTTCCCGTTGAACATTCCTGGATCCTAAGAAAAACTAGTGTGTAGACCAGTCTGAGCTAGCCTAAGGGTCATTCTGCACCGCGTAAGGGCTCTTGCGGGCGAGCAGGGCAGTGATCGCATGGAAGCTGAGCAAGTTCGGTTGCACTGGCAAGATTGGGCACGTCGATTCAAGACGGATCTTCGTGCGACGACCAAGAGCCCAACTGCCAAGAGGCTGGAGCTGGCGGCGATCTCCAGGGCATTTGAACGCTTTGAGTTCGGCAGGGGAAGCCGCCCGCGAGTTCTGGAAGTCGGCTGCGGAAACGGGATCAATTGCCTTGCTCTTGCTCAGCGCTATCCCGGGATCGATTTCGTCGGCATGGATTACGTGCCCGAAATGATTGAATTGGCCGAAGAGAATCTCGCCGCTGAAGGCGGCCAGCTTGCGCTGCAGTTCCATGTCGGCGATCTGCGCAAGCTGCCATCTCTCGCTTTCCTCGGTTCTGGCTTCGATTGCATTCTCAGCAATCGCTGCCTGATTAACCTCGCCGGCCATGATGAACAGCTGCATGCGGTTCGCGATCTGCTGGGTTTTCTGACGGATGATGGTCATCTGCTGCTGATTGAGAATTCGCAGCAGAATCACGCGCGGCAGAATGACTGTCGGGAGAAACTGGGTTTGCCGCGGCGCAGCCCCGCCGAGTTCAACGTCTTCATCGATGAGTGCAGATTCTGGAGTGACCTGGAGGAGCATGCTGAGCTCGCCTGGACGGAGGACTTCATGGATCTGCATGACTTGCTTCTCTATGTGCTGCTTCCGGCGGCAAACGATGGCGTCATTGACTACGAGCACCCTCTGGTCGAGTTGACTACACAACTCAGTCTCGCAAACCCGCCCATGGCTCTGACGGAAGGGATCGGGCAGAACCGACTGTTTGTTCTGCGCAAGAAACTCCCGCTCCGGCGCTAATGGCGGCTCCTGGCCTCTTTCTGGATTTTGATGGGACCCTAGCGGACAGCATCCCCATACTTCGGCAGGTGCATGCCGAGCTCTCGCGCCAATGGCAGTGCCGAGGCGAGGCGGTGAGCTTCGATCGACTGAATGGCTTGCCGCTACGCGATGTGATGCGAATCATGGCGGAGCACGCGGTGCAGAGTCTCGATGTCGACGTAGCCCTGCGCGAATGTCGTCAACGCATCGCCGAGGTGTATCCGAGTGTCCAGCCAGCGCGCGGCGCCAGGGACTTGCTGCAAGAGGCAACTGACCGCGGATACCTTGTCGCCATTGTCAGCTCAGCGCCTGACGCGTTCATTGTTTCCTGGTTGGCGCAGCATAAACTTTCAGGATTCATCAGCAGCGTCGTCGGCGGCGATTCGGTGAAGAAAGGCAAGCCCGGGCCTGAACCCTACCAGCTCGCGCTCGAGTTGACCGCGGCGGACCCGGTTAGTTCCATCGCCGTAGAGGACAGCCTCTTGGGCATGCAGTCTGCCCTTGCCGCTGGTCTCGAGACCTATGCCATCAATCATGGCGAAGCAGCGGCCGTCGCCTCGCCTGGGATAGCAGGTCAATTGCGTGGCTTCTCGGACCTTCTCGAGGTGCTCTGTGAAGCCTGAGGTTCATCCGCTCGCGGCCAGCTTCAGCATTCGAGAGGTTGTGGATCCGGCACCACCCTCGAAGCAAGTCCTCGCTGAGATCGACAGTATCTGGCAACGGGAGTCCCTCGGTGCCCGGCCGAAATTGCATGATGGTCAGATCTTCAATCTCACCAGCTATCGAGATGGTGCCTTTGAGGGCTGCTTTGTGCCCTTTCGCCGTTGGCTCGCCCAGCGCAGTGAGCCGAGTCTGCGCTCCAGGCTAGCGCTCAGACCCTTGGCGGTATGCGCGCTTACGATCTGCGAAGAGCGATTGATTTTTGGCCGGCGATCCGACCAGGTGTTGCAGGATCCAGGAGTCTGGGAACTGGCGCCAGCCGGCGGGTTATCCGGAGAATCCCGCAACCTCGAGGGGCAGGTCGATCCAGCCTTGCAGCTCTTGATCGAACTCGACGAGGAGCTGGCCATCAAAGCGGATCAAGTCGAGCACATGGAGGCATTCGCCTTGATCGATGACAAGCAGGAGGGCGTATGCGAAATCGCATTCCGACTCGAGCTTGCACCCGGCAGTCGATGCCGACAGGGGGGCCGTGGCGAGTATGGAGAAGTTGCCATGGTTCCGGAGGATGAGTTGTCGACCTTCTTGCGTCTGGTTAGCAAGACTTGCGAGTCCAGTCTGGCCCTCCTGGAGTATGCAGCGGCGATCGGTGGCTAGGAGTGATTAGTCTGGACGCATCGCTGCTCCCTGAGTTCTTCCATGCAGCGCGAAGAGCGGGGACTTAGCGTTTGTGCTTGTTCCAAAAGCTGCGGATCTTCTCCAGGCCAGCTTCCCGTTGCCCCACAGTTCCGTCATGGGCATAGCCAGTGCTTGCTAGCTCGAGGTTGCGGTAGGGGAAGAGGCTGTGGAGGACCTCTTCGAGGGCCCGGAAGGCGATGGCACGCAGTCGGGAATTGTCCGATTCCAGGGCATTCAGGAGTGCTGGGACCACCGCTGGTATGCGAAAACCAGCCAGGATCTCGGTAGCCTCCAGTTGTCTATCTCCTGGACGCGCTGCGATGTTCATGACTGCTGCCAGGCCCGAATGGTCATCCATGCGGCGCAGTAGATCTGCTGCCAAGAGAACTTGCGCAGGTTCCTTCGAGGCGAGCATTTCTTGGAGGACCTTCGGGTCCAGCTCCTGCGCGATCCCCAGGAGAGCCTCCTGGGCGGCCTTGGCGATGGATAGGTTGGTGCTTTGCAGGTGCAGCCGAATCTTGCCTAGAGCTGGCTGATAGGCATGCGTTCCAAGCAGGCGCAGGGCGATTCTGATCTGGTACGAATCTGCGTCTGATTCCAGGACCCGGAGCAAGAACAGGGAAGTGGGCTTACCGAGTTTCTCGGCAGCGAGCAGAAAGCGATTGATGGTCGAGAGTGAGAGTTTCGAAGACTTATCGAGCTGAGTGGCCAGAACAGCGGAGGCATCCGGTTCTCCCGCGGCCAGGAGGAAGGCGGCGCAGATCAATCGAGTGTCCAGGCTCGAATCTCCTGCCTCGATGAGCCTTCTGGCCACTGGAATCGCGCCGCGGTCACCGGCGTCTAGAAGGAGGAACAGATAGCCGCTGAGCAGATTGCTGCCGCTATCGGCGGTAATGAGTCCGCGAATCTGCTCGATAAAGAGAGGATCTCTGATCCCTCTCAGGCGAGACAGCATCATCACACTCTCTTGTTCGCTGTCTGTGGAGCGAAGGTCCTCGATGATCTTGGCTAGTTGGGTTCTGTCTCCTTCCTTGAACAGTTGGCTGGCGGCACAGAGTCTTAGATACCCGGACTCACTGCTGAGCAGGCGACGCATGCCGCTGCTGCGGACGGGAGGTGGATAGGACTGGATGAGGTAGAAGCCGAGGCTCTGGGACGAGAGCGAAAAACTGGGCAGTGATACAAGCAGGATGGGGAGTGCCTTGCCGCCGCGATCTTCCCGGCGCAATTGATTGTAGGCGCTGCTACGCAGGCGGGAGTCGGCAGGGTCGCCGAGATCCCTGACGAGCTGCGCGATGTCCTGCGCCAGAAGGCTGGTGGTCAGGGCGAGTCCGACCATAGCGCTGAGGGCGAAGACATGTGGGCGCATGGTCTAGCGCTTCCGACCGGTGCTTGGTCCCGAACTGCCGGTCCCGCTGCCGCCAGCCCGTCTTCGTGGTCGAGGCGACCCGGTACTGGGGCCGTTCTCGCTGGCCTTTGACCCAGGTCGACGTCTGGCTAGATTGCCACTTGTTCCCGCATAGCTGAGTCGAAACTTGGCGAGTCCGGCGCGGTGCAGAGCAACTGCAAAGGGTGTGTTGCGGTACTCAGTCTCGAATTCGCGCACCAAGGGAGCGAGCTCCTCGAGATGGGGGCGAATCTTCTCTCGCCCTGGGACTTCGAGTCCCAGGAGTGGCGACACACCATGACAGAGAGGGATGCCGTCCTGGTAGATGCCTGTTGCTCGGCGACCCTGATGGCTGCTAGGTACTTCAGGTGCTATGGGCTCGGGCGATTTTGGATCTGCGAGTCTGGGACCGAGATCGCGGCAGTACTCCGCGTAGCTAATCAGATTGATCCGAGTCAGTCGGAGCATGATGCGACACAAGGCGGCGATTGCCTGCTGTCGTCCGCTCCCATCGCCGGCCTCGATGCGGCCGATTTCCGCCTCGAAGGACTTGATTAGCTTGTCCGTCTCTTTGATTGCCCTGTCAGCGGTCTTTGCTTGGGAGGAAAAGGCCAGGCCGGTCAGTCCCAGGAAGAAGGTGCCTCGCGATGCCTGCTCCTGCGCAGCGGTGCGCCGGAGCTTCAAGGGTGCTGTGCCTGAAAGCAAACCTACGCGCGAGGCCGCCTGCCAAAGCCGATTCGTGGCGCGGTAGTATGGGTCTCTTGCCA
Organism: Planctomycetota bacterium; assembly: GCA_021776805.1. GTDB lineage: Bacteria > Planctomycetota > UBA1135 > UBA1135 > UBA2386 > JAJFFD01. The sequence goes on along the minus strand of JAJFFD010000074.1, from coordinate 83,838 downwards.
AGCGCCTGCCGACTTCCTCTCGCGAGAGCACCAGTGGTGCTAGAACTTCGAGGGCAGCATTCTTGTATAGCTCGGTGGGGCTGACGTGATCACCGTCGCAGAGCAGGCAGCGATTGTAGACGGCGCAGGCATGCTCGGCCTTGCTTGCTGGCGTGTAGATATGGACGCGGCCCTCGGTCGCCGCTGCCAGACGGCTGAGACCGTAGTAGGCATAGCCGCTCGGAGTTATTTCATTGATTGGTTCGCGTTGGAAGAGCCAGGCCCATGGTAGCTCGATGTAAGCCGACTCTGCGCCATGTAGCTTGCAGTCCTTGGGTGCCTGCTGGTAACTGCGCTTCGCCCAGTAGCAGTCGCTGAGATAGGCTTCGCTGGCGATCACCGAGAGTTTGATTCCGGACTTGACCAGGCGCCTCGTTGTTGCGGAGAGATCATCCTCCGCGTCACCGTTGGCGAGAGTGACCAACAGGATTTCACGGGAACCTGGGCTGCCAGCAAGTTTCTTGCTCAAGCCGCGCAGGTTGGAGTACAGGTTGAGTATTGAGTCGTTCGGGGTATTCAGGATTGCTCTGGCCGCCGGAAGCAGCATGCCATGCTCGAGACTGGGTTCGAGGATGACCATGAGCTTGGCGCCGGCCTTGGCGATCCCGATGCGTGTCGCCGAGAGGTCAGTCTGATTCTTGTTCAAGGCGCTATCCAAGCTCGACAGGAAGCTTGAACGCCCTAGTTCCTCGCTGGAATCGATGAGGATGAACAGGGTCCTCTCTTCGCTGACTCCGCTGCGACTGCTGCTGAGGAAGATGTCCAGTGGACGATCCATTCCTCGGCCTACTCCGGTAACGTCAGCGGCGCTCTGCACCTGTTGAGCCATGAGTGCAGTGGACAACAGCAAGCAGGGTAGTAGCGCCGGGATCACTAGTAATCCTCGCTTGGTCAGTTGCTCGCCTTGTAGAGGACCTTGCCGCCGACCATGGTGTAGAGCACCTTGGCATTGGTGATCTCTTCCTCGGGCACGGTCATGATGTCTTCGGACAAGACCACGATGTCAGCGAGTTTGCCCGGGCTGAGGCTGCCCTTGATGTGTTCCTCGAAGGCGGCCTTGGCAGCATTGATGGTGTAGGACTGCAGGGCTTCCATCCGACTCATTCGTTGTTCGGGATAGAACAGACGGCCATCTTTCATGCGCCGCGCGACGGTGGCTTGAAAGGAGGCGATTGGGTCGACGTCTTCGACCGGAGCATCGGTGCCGTTGGTGACCAGGGCTCCACTCGCCATGAGCTTTTGCCAGACGTAGGCCCCTTCTTCCGCACGCTCTTCACCCAATCGGGGCACGACGTAAGGGGCGTCCGATGTGCAGTGGATGCCTTGCATGGATGCGACCACACCGAGCTGGGCAAAGCGCGGAATGTCCACTGCACTGATGTGCTGGGCATGTTCGATTCGCCAGCGGAGATCCGTCTTGCCAGGCATCTTTGCGAAGGCAGCCTCGAAGATGTCGAGCACCTCGCGATTGGCGCGATCGCCGATGGCGTGCACGCAGACCTGGTAGTCGTTTTCCGCCGCCAAGCGCGCAGTCTCGGTGACGCTTTCGACGGTCGCGGTTGCAAGCCCGGTGCTCTCTGGAGAATCGCTATAGGGCTCCAGCAGCCAGGCGCCGCGTGGGCCAAGGGCGCCATCGATGGTGCGTTTGACGGCCCTGATGGTCAGGTGATCATTGTCGGCGCCGATTGTGCGGTACTTGGCCAGGTTCCGGGCAAGCTTGTCATTGCTGTCGCGAATCATGAACCAGAGTCGGGTGCCAAGAGCGCCCTCTGCAGTCATCTTCTTGACCACGTCCAAGGTCGAGAAGGGGGTGCCTGCATCTTGAAAACTGGTTACGCCTTTGGAAAGGCACTCTTGATCTGCTAGCTCGAGCGATAGGCGGAGATCTTCCTCCTGATCGGCTGCGCTGCGCCTCAATTGTGCCGCTTGGTGGACCCCGCGTACCAAGTGCTGGGCACGCTCGCGAAAGACACCGATCGGTTCGCCGGCGGCATTCTTGAGAATCTCGCCTCCGGGGGGGTCCTCTGTTTCCTTGTCAACGCCGGCCATCTCCATGGCCTTGGCGTTGAAGAAGGCGGCATGTCCGCTGGCGTGAGTGAGTGAGACTGGGTTGTTCGGTGAGACTTTGCTCAGGCTGTCATGAGTGGGAAAGCCTTCGATAGCTTCAAGTGGAGCGTGATCCCACTTTTCCTGATGCCAGCCGCGCCCGAGAATCCATTCGCCAGGAGCCGCTGCAGCGACGGCAGCCTCGACCATGGCGATGACCTCTTCCCAGTTGTTGACGCTGGCGAGGTTGAGAATGCGAAGTGAATCGCCAAGACCGGCAAAGTGGCCATGGCCTTCGATGAAACCCGGGACTGCCAGTTTTCCGCCCAGGTCGATGATCTCCGTCATCGGGTCGTCGACATACTTCTGCAAGTCAACGCTGCTGCCTACCGCCAGGATGCGACCATTAGCGATGGCGAGGGCTTCGACAGTTCCATGCGCCGGATCCAGGGTGACGATCTTGCCGTTGGTCAGCAGGATTTCGGCCTTTGGATCTTGGGCACCGAGAAGGCCTGCGGACAGAGAGAGGGAAATGGCGAGGCATGCGGTTCGCAGCTGCAGCATGGTGGTTGACTCCATCCAGAGGGAAGGGGATCTGGGATCCGGGCAGCATAGCAGGCCAGCCTGCTATCGAGGATCTGATCTGCTGCGGAAGATCAGAGATGGGCAGGTCATGGCTGCCTCCATCTTGTGAAGCTCGCTGAAGTCGAGCTCCTGGACGGCAAATCCACGATCCCGAAGGATCTGATTGGTGCGGGGGTAGGAGCTGGAGCAAACCAGGGATTCGGGCAGGCTGAGCACGTTTGCGCCGTAGGGCTCCTCGGTGTGCACGTGTATGAATTCGGTCTCGGGCAAGCAATCCGCTTCGATCCAATTTGGGTTGGCGAGCACGCGCCCATCTCCGAGGCTCGATATCGCGGACTTCAGGTGCAGGCAGTATTCGACCGGAACGCCCTTCACCTGGTATCCGAAGGTTTCGATCATGGCCCGAAGCTGCACGGCCCCGGCTTCATTGCTGCGCTGGGACATGCCGAGGAGAACAGTCTTGCCATGTACCAGAAGGTCGCCACCATCGATGGTGGCCGGCTCATGCATGCGAAGGACTTCGCGATACTCGGCGAGGATGGGAGCGAGGCTCGTCACCTCATCACGGCGCGACGGCGCACCAGGTCTGGTCAGGACTGCAACTTCGTCCAGGACAAGCGCGCAGTCCTCGACAAAGATCGCATCCGGATGTTCGGGCAGAGCCGGAAGTTCGAGCACGTGGATCTCGAGGGCCTTCAAATGGTCGCGGTAGGTAGCGTGTTGTTTGCGCGCAAGCTGATGATCGATGGCTTCGCGATCGAGATGAACAAGTTCGCAGCGGTCGAGTTGCTCGCTTGGCTGTCGAAGTATCGCTGTGAGTTCAGCGCTCATTTCAGAGCAGGCCGATGCGGTACTTGAGGGAGTTCAAGGTATTGCGCATAAGCATGGTGATGGTCATCGGGCCCACACCGCCAGGAACGGGAGTGATGGATCCGGCGATTTCCTTGGCCTTCTCGAAGTCCACGTCTCCCTTGAGTATGGCGATGGTCTTGCCAGTCTTTTCGCTGACCTTTTCGCCAACCCGATTGACACCAACGTCTATGACGCAAGCTCCGGGTTTGATCCAGGCCGGCTTGACCAGGTCCGGTACTCCTGCAGCCACGACCAATATGTCTGCGCGGCGGCAGTGTTCCGCCAAGTCCTTGGTCCGGGTGTGAGCAACGGTAACCGTCGCGTTGCCGCCGGGGCCCTTGGCAAAGAGCAGGTTGGCGATGGGCTTACCGACGATATTGGAACGACCGACGACGACTGCTTCGGCACCTGAGGTTTCCACACCAGCCCGGACGATCAGTTCTTGGATGCCAGCCGGTGTGCAGGGTGGGAATTTGACCGCATCTCCGCCGATCATGAGCCTTCCGGCGTTGACGGGATGGAAGCCATCCACGTCCTTATCCGGGTCGATGGCCATGAGGATCTTTTGGTCATCGATGTGTTTCGGCAGGGGCAGCTGCACCAGGATGCCATGAATGGAATCATCGCGGTTGTAGCTTTCGACCAGCGCCAGCAAGTCTGCCTCGCTGATATCGGGATCCCGGTTCTCCTGCACTTCTTTGAAGCCCAAGTCCTTGGCGGTCTTGATCTTCGAGGTCACATAGGACATGGAGGCTGGGTCGGCCCCAACGAGGATCGTTACCAGGCCAGGTACCTGGCCGTGTTCGGCCTTGAGGTGAGCAACCTCAGTCTGCAATTCGCTGAGGATGGTCTTGCGGATCTCAGTCCCTGAGATGATCTGTGCTGGCATGTAATTGGTATTGGGCGCACATCAGTTGCCGCGACTGAGCGTCTTGCCCAATTCTGCGGCGTCGATGGCTCTTGCAGGGCCATGGAATATGGCGTTGAACAACAACTTGAAGGTGCCTCTGGTTTGAGTCCTGAAGGCAATTTGGGATGCGAGGGTCACAACCTTGCCCTTGCCGACGTCGAAGGCAACCGCATTGGCCTGGTCGCGCAGGCGTTCTTCGCCCAGGAGCCATCCGCTGGCCAAGATGGGACCTTCGGCGGGATAGCGCGAGACGGCTCGCGGCTTGGCGTCGAAGCCGGGGGTCAACCTGTAGGCTTGGGCGTGTCGAAAGAAGACGGGCGCTGTTGCCGGCATTCCGTAGGCAACCGGATGTTCTGGGTCAAACTCGTTGTAGAGAAGGGAGCCGGGGCAGAAGAACTGTGCACTCCGATTGACGACTCTCTCTTCTAGAGTCTTGAGCAAGTTAGCGGGGCTTTGAAAGGTTTCTCGTAGGTTTACTTCGGCATCAGCGACCGCCGCCTGAGATTGCCCTCTGCCGCTCCGTAGGGGGAGGACAGGAGCGATAGGTAGGTCGAACATGCTGCGCACGGTTTCCACCGAATCTCCATTGGCGATGATGCTGCCGCCGGCGAGGACCCAGTCTCTGAGTTTGTCCCAGCCTTGCTGGCCGACGCCGTAGGCCCAGTCCCAGCTTTCGTCATGGAAGCGTCGATCGAGCCCGCGCAGGATGGTCCGTCGCGAAATGCCGGCCGGCAGGACGATGACGTCGTACTTGTCCGACAGATCGCCGCGGAAATCCTCGGCGGAGACGATGCGGTGCTCGATTCCATATTGTTCGAAGAGCCACATCATCCAGCCGCCGGGCATGTTGTTGGCTCCCCGCCACAGACCCACGCGGGTGGGAGAGGACAAGAGGTGCGAATCAACGGCGGGCAGTTGGCTGCTGCTGCTTACTACGAGCCCGGTTTCCGTTGCGATCTGAGCGAGTATCTCGTGACTCTTCGGCCCGCCCGGAATCAGCCAGGTTCCCGCAGGAAACTCCTGATCTCTATCGACAAAGGCGCTGGAACTACGCGCCAGTGGAATGCCAGCGGCCTGCAGCCGAGGAACCGCCTTGAAGGCGGCGTTGGATCCAGGGTCGATCAGGTAGGCAGTGGCTCCAGGATCGATCGCCGGGGCCGCTGCGGGCTTTATCCCTGCGAGGAGTCGCAGTTGCGCATCGAAAGAGCCTTCGATCTGGCGCACGTCCACACCCATGAGCATGCCCAGAGTTTGGGCGGTCACATCATAGGGTGGGATTGGCGGCCCTCCGGGGAAGGCGCGGAGATCAGGATACTCTTGGATCTCCAGCATGGTCTTGGCGAATGCGCCATAGGGTTGAGCCAGCTTGACGACCCAGGAGCCCGCGGCAAATTCTTCGCCATCGGCTTGGAAGGAAGCCTCGGCACGATGAATTTCGACGTCGGCGATATCCAGGATCTCCAGTAGTTCGAAGGTCTCGAAGGGGTCCCGCTGATTGGCAGGAATGACGAACGCGAAGGGTGATTCCGTCCGCGTGACCCAATCCTCGTGCACCTTGTAGAAATTGCGCAGCCATTCGCGGCGGTACTTCGCGACATGGGATAGCCCGGAGAACACTGCGATCTTGCCGTAGTCGACAATATCGCGCAGCCGCCACTCGCTACTGCTGTACGGAGCGGGAAAGTTCCAGCGGGTTTCCTGAGGCCCAAGTGGCTTGCCGGTTGGGTCGATCTGGGGCATCGCCAGGTGAACGCTGGCGATCTCGGTGAGGATCCTCGGTTGCCCGTGGTAGATCATGTATTGACGTGCGGGTGTCCACAGATCGTACTGATTGAGGAAGCCCACCCCTTCCTTGCCTGCGGCCACTAGACCGGTCGCCATTGCCATGCCGACACTGGCCTGTGCCTGCGAAAGGATTGGATGGAAGTTGCGGTCGTAGGGGTCGATGAATGGCGGAACAAAGATCCTAAAGCCGTTCGAGCCCATTTGATGCATGTCATGGGTGATGGCCGGGCGATAGGTGTTCTGGACCTTCTCGACGTTCAGGCGGGTTTCGATCTGCGTGAACATGAACCAGTCACGGTTGTTGTCGTGACCGGTATAGCGATGGTAGAGATCCGGGAAGCCGGTCGAGTAGCGTGTGCCCCGGTGTTTGTAGTAATGGTCGATGACCATCATCTGCCCGTCTGGATTCTGTGAGGGCACCATGAGCAGTACGGTGTTTTCGAGAATCTCCGCAACCTGCTTGTTGTTCGAGGTCACCATCTCATGGGCGATCTCAGTGATGGTCTGACCGTTGCCAACCTCCGTGGAGTGGATCGTCGCGTATAGAAAGTAGAAGGGGCGCCCCTCCTCGATCAAACCCTCGGCCTCTCCAGCTTGTAGCTTGCGCGGGTCAGCGAGCAGGTTGTTGATGGCGGTCAAGCGCTCCAGCCGCTCCAGGTTTTCCGGTGAGCTGAAGTAAGTCAGCACATAGGGATTGCCGTCGGTGGTCTTGCCGAGCTCGCGATAACTCATGCGCGGGCTTTCCCCGGCCAGATGCTGCAGATACTCGAGCACCTTGGGGTAACGGGCCATCTCGCCATCGCTGCCGATCTTGAAACCGAAGAACTGCTCCGGGGTCTGGATCGAATCCGCCTGGGCGGGCAAGAGGGAGGCGAGGAGGCCGAGAGCGATGACGCCAGTCTCGAGCTTGAGCATGGGTGGTCCTGGTGCTAGGGAGATGGAGGAACCCTGGGCACTAGGTAAGCAGGTGAGACCGGCCAGGGAAAGGGCCCTTTGCCGCGACTCACCGTGAAGCTCGCTGAGCGATCGCGCTACTTGCCGGGTTTTTGACCGTTGGCTGGGGCAGACTCGGTTTCGAGATCGATCCCCTCATGGTCCACCGAACCGATGTCGAATTCCGGCTCCTCGTCACCCGCCATGACCTCAGCATCTTCAGCTTCGACGGCGACCTCAGTCGCGGTCTGCAATTCGACCGTCTTGGCGTCAGCCGCTTCCGACTCGGTTTCCTCTCCAGCCTTGTCCTGGGAAGGGATGACAAAACTGGCTTCCGCTGGTTGAGTGAGCAAGAACAGATCAACTTCGGTGTAGTGCTCAGCAAGCTTTTCTACGGCCTGGCGTGCTGCGTCACCTTCAGCCAGAAGTTGTTGCACGGGCTGCATGATGGCCTTGGCGTCCCGGATTCGCGTTTCGAGATCCGAGATCTGACTCTCGAGAGCTTCCTTGCGACGGCTGACCTCGGCACGGATGCCAGCGACTGCACCTCGGCAGTAGCCGCCGACGAATCCCTTGCGCATGCGATCGGCGGTCTGGGTGTACAGATCGTTCTCGTACTTGCGCAGTCGTTGCTGCATGGCTTGCTTGGCAGGCTCGCCCAAGCGAATACTCTTCTTTTCCTTGCCAACCGGAATGTTGGGCTTTTCTGCCGGTCCGAAGAGGCGCGCGCGGACTCCTGACTTGCCACGGAACAAGAGCCAGTCCCAGAAGGTCTTGCGGACTGGAATGTGGTCGCTCTTCAGGGGGATGGGTGGCGTGACGATGAGGGCGTTGCGGTCGGTGCGCAGATGCGCCTTCTGGCCGACTGCAGAGAGATCGATGCCAGCCGCCTTGGCGGCGGAGAGGACTTCCTCGCTGACTTCGATCCCGGCGTTGCCCTTGACGATCTGGTCGCTGATCTCGCGGCCTACTCCAGCAACAAGATCCTCCTGGTAGCGGGTGTACGAGCCGCAGAGGGCGCTCTTGACAAGGTCTTGCAGGCTTGACTTGGACTTGAACCACTTGCTCAGATCCTGGTCGATACTTCGGCTGGCCTTGTGGCCGACGTCGGTGGCCTGCTTCTCGACAGCGTTGATGAGCTGCTTTTGCAAACTGCGAAAGTTCTTTATCCAGTCGTAGCTCTCGAGAGTCTCGATGGCGGCAAGGGTGTCGCTCCGTTCCACCAGTTGCTGCTGCAGCTCTTCGAGCTTCTTGCTGAGATCTGTAATCGAATCGTGCTTGCACAGGTCCGCTGATTCTTGCAGCAAGCTACTGGCGCGACGGAGGCTATCACCGAGGAAAGCAAGGAGATAGTCGGTGCTGTTCAGGTACTCGGTGAGATCGCCCAGGAAGCAATCGAAGTCGTCACTGACCTGTGCTTCGGGTGCTGGCGCGCCACTTTCCTTTTGAATTCGACCACTGGCCGAGTGGAGGAGGCCGATGGGGTAGATGCGCAGGCGGCCTTCTTCGGCTGCGGCCTTGAGCGGTGCGCTCATGGTCAGGTTTTCGAAGGCCTCGATGAGTCGGCGAGGGTTCTTGTTCTCGAGACTCGGGACCAACTTGCCTTCCGGGCTGAGGTCTTGTTTTGCCGTGTCCAGATTGACGACCAGGAAGATGCGGCTGAACAGTTCCAGGAGCTGGGTGAATTCGGAGAACACCTGCTCGAGGAAGAGGTTGTCGCTGCGTACGACGAAAACCGCGCAGGCGGCGGCGTTACGGAAGTCACGGGTCATCCGGTCGTAGCCGAATTTCATTCGACTATAGAGGCCGGGTGTGTCGACCAAGACCGCGCTGGACTGGGCCAGGTCACCTGCTGGGACCTTCACGTCCACACGGCGAATGGCCTCGGGGAAGTGTCGCTGCGGATCAAAGTCCAATTGACCTTCCTCGGCCTTTCGGATCCGCGCAGCTAGCTCCCGGTGGGCCTGGTCGACATGGCGTTGCAGGGCGACCGGATCGGCGAAGTTCCGCGTCTTGCCCGTGTAGTCGGTGACCGTGTACTCGCGAACTGGCGAGTGGGAAACGAAGACCATGCAGGGGTACGCCGGCAGGCTGCTTACCTCGCTTACGTAGGACGCGCAGATCGCATTCATCAAGGTGGACTTGCCACTCTTCAGTGGGCCGAAGATCAGGACATAGGCCTGCTGTTCGGCGACCTTGTCGGCGAGAAGGTCGAACTGATTGCGAAGATCCAGGAACTCCGACTGAATCTCGTGGCCCGGCGTGCCGGCTGCCGCTGCATCGATTGCTTCAGCAGTCTTGTCGAGTGGGGTGCGGAGTGGTCGGACGATGCGAACGAACTCTTCGCAAAACCGATTCAGCAATGTGTGCATCTTGTGACTCTCTCTTGGACGTGGTTCGCAACTCGTGCCTGACGGCCTCAGGGGCGGGGCGAAGAGTCTATGCTCTCCGTGGCCGAGGACAAAAAGACAATCCGTGAGTGGGGCTGTGCAAACTGCTCAGCCGGCAGGCGCTTGCTTCCATTCGCTTCCTGTATAGTTATCCCCAATCTCTCCAGGGCATTCGGACGCAACCATGGTCAGCAAGCGACATCTACCTCTCGCAGTTTACGCCTTCGCATTCAGCGCTCTGCTGGGCCCTGTGGCCGAGTCTTCTGCGCAGGAAGCGCGCAGCGGAGAAGGGGCCAGCGCGAAAACGAGTACGCCATATTTTCCCGGACCAAGGGAAGATTGGCAGCGCAAGACCGCTGCCGAAGCGGGCATGAACGCGGCGTCCATCGAGGCTGCCATCGAGTTCGCCAGGGCGAACTACAACCGCAATGGCGGCTATAGCGCCGCGAATGAGCCCTACAACACGACCATTGGGCCAACCCGGGCGCCCAGCGGCATGAACGGCATCATCCTTCGGCATGGCTACATCGTGGCGGAGTGGGGGGACACGAAGGCCGTGGACATGACCTTCAGTGTGACCAAGACTTACCTCTCGACTGTTGCCGGCTTAGCCCTCGAAGCTGGGCTGATTGCTGACCTGCAGGATCCTGTGCGCGAGTACCTGCGGGATGGGAGTTTCGATGCAGCTCACAACCGGGATATCACCTGGCATCAATTGCTCAACCAGACCAGTGGCTGGGAGGGCAGCCTCTGGGGAAAGCCGGATTGGGCTGATCGCTATCGCCAGGAGCGGCGGCCATCGGAAGCCCCGGGCGAGCACTATCGTTACAACGATGTGCGGGTCAACTTGCTCGCTCTCTGCCTGCTGAATATCTGGCGCCGACCGCTTCCCCAGGTGCTTCGCGAGCATGTCATGGACCCAATCGGGGCATCAGCGACCTGGCGGTGGCATGGCTATGAGAATTCCTGGGTAAACGTGGATGGATTGCAGATGCAGTCCGTTTCCGGTGGTGGGCATTGGGGAGGCGGGATGTTCATCAGCAGCCGAGACCATGCCCGCTTTGGCTATCTCTTCCTCCGCGAGGGTGAGTGGCAGGGGCGCCAACTGATCGGCAGGAACTGGATCAAGCGGGCTCGGACCCCTTCCAAGCTGAGCCCAACCTACGGCTACATGAATTGGTTCCTGAACACGGAGGAGGGTAAGCGCTTTCCCAGCGCTGGCTTGGGGCATGTGTTCTTCCTTGGGGCAGGGACGAACATGGTCTGGATCGATCCCGACCATGACATGGTTGTGGTGGTCCGTTGGCTGCGCACTGGCCAGGTAGACGCCTTCATTCAACGGGTCCTCGCCGCTTTCGAGGACGGGAAGAAGGGCAAGAAGCGCCTGCATTAGGGGCTCTTTTCTCACTCTCCCCATCAGGCGAGCACAGAGGTATCAAATTATCACGGCGGGTGTTCAGGGGGCCTGGAGCCGCTACTTTGCCTATTCAGAACCTCCCTCGGGGACCCCCTCATGAACAAGACCTTGCCCTTGTCTCTCTCCTTCCTCACGTCCGTCTTCTGCACCTTTGCTAGCGGATCGGCGCAGCAAGAACCCACGCAGAGTCTCGATCCCAGCTGGGTGGAAGAGTTCTCCTGGCGAAGCATCGGTCCTGCCAGCATGGGTGGCCGCATCACGGCGATCTCGGTCTACGAGAAGAACCCATCCATCTACTATGCAGCGACTGCCTCCGGAGGCTTGCTCAAGACGATTAACAAGGGGGTCACCTTCGAACATCAGTTCGACGCTGAAGAAGTCGTGTCCATCGGCGATGTCTGCGTTGCCCAGAGCGACTCAAATATCGTCTGGGTCGGCACCGGCGAGGAGAATCCTCGCAACTCGGTCAGCTACGGCAACGGCGTCTACAAGTCCGTCGACGGCGGCAAGACCTGGCAGCACATGGGACTGGAGAAGAGTTTCCAGATCGGCGCTGTCGTAGTTCATCCGACCAACCCCGATGTTGTCTACGTGGGCGCCCTGGGGCGCCTCTACGGCCCCAATGAGGAGCGCGGACTCTACAAGACCAGCGATGGTGGCGAGACCTGGGAGAAGCTCCTGCACATCGACGACATGACCGGGGTCATGGAAGTGAAGATGAACCCGAAGGATCACGACACTCTCCTGGTCGCGACCTACGAACGTCAACGGGATGGTTTCGACGGCAACCCTCCCGCGAAGAAGATCGCCCCGGGCAGTGGTCTTTATCGCACAGTCGACGGTGGTCAGAACTTCACCAAGATTACCGAAGGGTTGCCTACGGTCACCCTAGGTCGCATTGGCCTGGATTTTCATCAGGCTGACCCGAACATCGTCTTCGCTCTGATTGAGTCCGAGCTCATCGGTCAGGCCGGCAAGGACGTCGGTTACGCCGGGCTCGAGGCGACAGACGCAGACGCGGGTGCCAAGGTCGATTGGGTGCGTGAGACTGGGCCAGCCAATGATGCGGGTCTGCAAGTTGGCGATATCATCCTCTCCGTCCAGGGTGTCACCGTGCTGAGCAATAACCAGCTCCTGGGCGAGATTGCCCAGCATGACATCGGTGCAACCATCGAGCTGCAGGTCGCCCGGGAAGGCAAGAGCATGAGCCTGCCAATGACCCTGGCCGATCGCCCGGAAGACGGCGGTGCACGCCCCAGGGGCCGTGGTGGCCGTGCCGGTCGCGGTGGTCGCGGTGGTCGCGGCGGCGGCCGTGGCGGTGCGGGCAGTACCCCCTTCGGCGCGAGCCTTGGTGGCCAGCGAGCAAATATCGGTCGGCAGCAGGGCAAGAATGGCCACGAGCATGGTGGCGTCTATCGCTCCGCAGATGGTGGTCAGAGCTGGGAACGGGTCAACAGCCTGCATGCCAGGCCGATGTACTTCAGCCAGATTCGCGTCGACCCGAGCGACCCGAACAATGTCTACGTTCTCGGTGTCTCAGCCAGTCGGTCCATGGACGGTGGCAAGACCTTTACACAGGACGCTAGCCGCGGAGTGCACTCTGATCAGCACGCCCTCTGGATCGATCCGAACAACGGCGATCACCTGATTATCGGTAGCGATGGCGGCCTCTATCAGACCTACGATCGGACCGCGAACTGGGATCATCTGAATCACCTGGCCCTGGGACAGTTCTACCATGTGGCCGTTGGCCCGCGCCGGGACTACTGGGTCTACGGTGGCCTGCAGGACAATGGCACCTGGGGTGCGCCGCACCGTTCGGACCGGGCCGCTGGCACGATCAACGAGGATTGGATCCGTGTTGGTGGTGGTGACGGCTTCCTGGTTCGCGTCGACGAGAACGATCCGGATCAAATCTACCTCTCGAGCCAGAACGGCAACACCAGTCGCACGCACCTGAAGACTCAGGAAGGTGGCCGTACTCGCCCACAAAACCAGGAAGGCGTGCGCTACCGCTTCAACTGGGAAACCCCCTTCATCCTTTCGCACCACAACTCGCGCATCTACTACAGCGCTGGCAACCACGTCTTCCGTTCCCTGCACAAGGGCGATGATAGTGTGGCGATCTCTCCTGAGATCACTCGCACGGACCGTGGCAGCGCGACGGACCTGACGGAATCACCAGTCAACCCAGATGTTCTGTATGTGGGCACGGATGACGGGGCTTTGTTCGGAACCCAGGACGGTGGCTACACCTGGAACAACCTCTGGGAAATCCCCAGCGCCATCGGTGACGGCTCCTCGAGCAGTAGCGATGGGGGCAATGACTCCGCTGAGGTTTCCGCCGGGGATCAGCTCAGCGAGCTGGTCCCAGGTCCCCGCTGGGTGAGTTCGGTGGAGGCTTCGCGCTTCGCCGAGGGTCGGCTGTACGTGACCCTCGATGGGCACCGTTCCGATGATGACGAGCCCTACGTCCTGGCGACCGAAGACTTCGGTGAGACCTGGAGGTCGATCCGAGCGAACCTGCCATGGGGATCCACCAAGGTGATCCGCGAGGATCGTGAGAACGAGAACGTCCTCTACATTGGCCAGGAGTTTGGCGTCTACGTCAGTATCGACCGGGGTGAGTCCTGGACCCGCCTGAACAACAACCTGCCGACTGTTTCAGTGCACGACTTCGCCCAGCACCGCAGTTCCGGTGAGCTGGTCGCGGCCACCCATGGCCGCAGCCTGTGGATCTTGGATGTCACGCCTCTGCGGCAGATGAGCAAGGAAGCTGCAGCAGCAGCGGTCACGCTCTACAAGCCCAACGATGTAGTGGTCTGGCGCCGCAAGCATGCCCGGGCCACCTCTGGTGCACGCCAGTTCTTCGGGCAGAACCCTCAGAACCGCGCCGAGATCTTCTACTCCCTGGGCCGTGGTGCCGGTTCAGCCAGCCTCGAGATTCGCGATCTCAGTGGCAAGACCATCCGCAAGTTTGAAACCACCGGTCAACCCGGTCTCAATCGGGTGAGCTGGGATCTCCGTCCGACTCCGCCAGCCGGCGCAGCTGGCTTCGGTGGCCGCGGCGGCGGCCGCGGGCGTGGTGGTCGTGGTGGTCGAGGTGGCGGTACGGCATCGACCGGCAGCTACAAAGCTGTCTTGACCGTCGGTGACGAGGTCTTCACCCAGAGCTTCGAAGTCCAATCTGATCCTAACTTCCCCGTGAGCAGCAGTGCAGCGCAGCGGAACGAAGAGGAAGAAGAGGACGGCGAAGATCGTCGTTGATCCAGCCCCGCCGGGCGCCGGTAGCGTGAAGGTCTATGGCTTTCTGCTCGCCGGCGTCCTGGCTCTTGCGGGTTTCATCATCATCCTCGACGCCAGTCTCGCGGACACGGCGTCCGGATACCGGCTGCTTGCCTGGTGCCTGGCACTGGCCCTGATACTCCCTCTGGCAAGCCTGATTCTGCTTCCAGCGCGGGCACCTCGATTCTGGAAGAAGGCCAGCCTTGCGGCGCTGCCCGCAATCGTTCTCCTTGGCCTTGGCGAAATCAGTCTGCGCCTGATGGGCTATGCGGGGCAGGCCTTCGCTCTTACGGCTGATCCAGAGCTCGGTCATCGGCTGGCTGACCGTAGTCCAGAGGCAGACTCCTGGGGCTTTCGCAATCCTCGAGTCCCAGAACGCAGCGATGTGGTCTTCATAGGCGACTCGCAGGTCTACGGCTTTGGTGTCGATCAAGAGGAGAGCTTGCCGGCGCAGTTCGCGGACTTGAGCGGTGTCTCGAGCTATAGCATGAGTCTCGGTGGCTACGGCCCTGTTCAGTATCTCGAGCTCTGCAAGCGGGCCCTGCAGCTCAAGCCGAAACTCTTGGTACTGGGGCTGTATCTGGGCAACGACATCCTCGATGCCCATCTCTATGCAGGCCTGGAGTCGGCTAGCTCCTACCGCAATCCGAGTATCACCTATGGGCCTTATCAAGCAGTGGAACTTCGGGGCAAGGTCGCACCGAATCTCGCCATGGCGATTGTCGATGGATTGCGTTCGTACTCGGTAATCGTGGAGGCCAGTGTTGACCTGGTACGCAATCTGCTCTCCAGACAATCCGATCTCGCGGAGCTGTACTCCATGGAGCCAGATGCACCTCGGCATGCGGAGGGCAACATCGCCACCCTCTTCACGCCGACATATCGTATGGCAGCATCGAATTTGGATGACGAGCGCGTGCTTGACGGCATTCGCATTACCAGTCTGTGTTTGCAAGACATCGCCATGCTTTGCAAAGAAGCCAATGTGCCAGTCATGCTTTTGGTCATACCCAGCAAGGAATCGGCCTACGCGGCCATGTACGAGCAGACTGAAGTATCAGTCCCGGCTTTGGAGCAGCTGTCTGCCGCCGAGGCAATGATTACGGAACAGCTCCTGGTGGTTGCGGCGGAGAGCGGTTTCTTGCTGCTTGATTCTCGGCCAGCGCTGACCACGGCCTTGTCTGCGGATGAACCCATCTGGCCTGCTGGAGCTGACGGGCATCCCCGGGCTGAAGGCTACAGCATGCTTGCAGCGCTTGTCCTGCAGGCATGGCGTCAGAGCGGCTGGCAGGGGCCGCGATGAGGGAGACGGCTGTCGTCCTGGCCAACGGTCACCTGAGTAGCATCTATGCAAAGACCAGTCACGGCCTCATCCGTGGCCCGAGTCGCTACGAGATCCTGGCCTTGGTCGATGCCTGCAGCGCCGGCGAGGATGCGGGACGTGTGCTAGATGGCAAGGCGCGCGGGATCCCCGTGCATGCAAGTCTCAATCAAGCTCTCGATTCTCTTGAGAGATTGCCGGACAAGTGCATTGTAGGTGTTGCCACAGAAGGCGGAGTGCTCCCCTTGGACTTGCGCGGCGATCTCCTCGAGGCAGCCAAACGGGGCATCTCCCTGGTCAATGGTCTGCACCAACTCCTGGGTGATGACGCAGAACTCGCCGCGGCCGCGGCCGCCTCCGGAGCGGAGATTCTCGATCTGCGTCGCCCTCGCTCAACTGCTGAGTTGGCGTTTTGGACTGCGCGAATTCTGGATTGCTCGATCCCACGAGTCGCTGTCCTCGGGACGGACTGTGCCTTGGGCAAGAGAACCACCTGCAACCTTCTCCAGATTGGATTGCGTTCGCAGGGCAAGAACTGCGAGGTCATCTACACCGGTCAGACTGGCTGGCTGCAGGGCCACCGGCACGGCTTCTTCTTCGATGCGACTCCCAACGACTTCGTTTCAGGAGAGCTGGAACGCGCGGTTCTAGCCTGCGCAGAACAGGAAAAGCCCGACGTGATGCTCCTAGAGGGTCAATCAGCTCTGCGGAATCCCAGTGGTCCATGTGGCTCCGAGTTTGTGGTCAGTGCCGCCGCCGCTGGGGTGATCCTACAACATGCACCGAAGCGCCGATTCTTCGTCGGCTATGAAGAGGAGCAGATCGCGATCCGGCCGCTCGTCGAAGAGATTGAGATGCTGCGCCTGCTGGGCTCGGAAGTCTGGGCACTATGCATCCATGAGGAGGGCATGGCAGTGGGTGAGTCTCAGAGCCATGCAAAGCGCATGGCGGCAGAGTATGGCCTGCCGACCTTCTTGCCGATGCAGGGCGAGCTTGACGGGTTGGCCAGGCTTGTCCAAGAGAAGTTAGCCGGGGAGAGGGCATGAAGATTCAAGCTGTGGAGTCTTGGCGCGAGAAGGTGCCGCTCACCCGTCCATACACCATCGCATTGACCACAACCTCGGAGGTGGAACTCTTCTTCGTGAAGATCATTGCCGACAGCGGTGAGATCGGTCTTGGGTCAGCGGCACCCTTTGAATTGGTCACCGGAGAAAGCGACGCAGCCTGCGCCCTTGCCCTGACTGAGGAGTCATTGGCTGACTTGCAGGGACGGCAGATTGAGAGCTATGAGGAGATTCTGCAAGGTCTCGCGAGCAGCATGAGTTCGACGCCGGCGGCGCGGGCAGCGGTGGACATGGCAATTCTCGACCTGCTGATGATCGGCCGTGATCAGCCGATGGTCGAATTGTGGGGGCGCTGCCACCAGGCTCTCCCGACCTCCATCACCATTGGGATCAAATCCACCGATGAGGCCATCGAAGAGGCGCGAGAGTACTTGGGCCGTGGCTTTACCTGTCTGAAGATCAAGCTCGGCCTGTCCTTGGAAGAGGACTTGGAGCGACTGTGCAAGCTTCGCGAGGTGATCGGTGCCCAGGCAAGAATCCGAGTCGACGCCAATCAAGGTTATGACGCAAGTCAAGTGCAGCTGCTCAGCACCAGGGTGGGAGACTTGGGAATCGAATTCATCGAACAGCCGCTACCGGCGGCGGCCATTGCTGACCTGCGCAGTTTGCCCAGAGAGACCATCGACAAGCTGGCCTTCGACGAGAGTCTCTTGGGAGTGGATGCTGCCCGGCAATTGGTCGAGGAAGCCGTTCCTACCTGGGTGATCAAGCTGATGAAGTGCGCTGGCCCAAGCAGCGGCAAGATCATGGCCGACTTGGCTGCTGCAGCTGGTAAGCAGATCATGTGGGGTTGCATGGACGAGAGCAGAATCAGCATTGCTGCTGCCCTGCATGTGGCCTACGCCTGCCCCGCGACTCGGTTCTTGGACTTGGACGGCCACCTCGATCTCGCAGCGGACCCGGCGCGCGGCGGTTTCATGCTGCAAGATGGGCAGCTGCATCTCTTGGACGCTCCCGGCCTGGGAGTGGAGCTAGTTGGCTAAGGGGTTCCGGCAGCGCGGGCAGTTCTTGAGCCGTCCCTGCTGGCTCGGGGGCAACTTGAGGATGGCGCCACAAGCTCTGCATTCGATTCGCTTGTAGCCTGAAGCCGTCAGGTAGGCGTCCGATGCCTGGCGCCCGCGCTGGGCCTGGCTGCTTGCTTCGGGCTTGCTCGCCTGTCGGGCTTGGAGGTCCTCGGATCCAGCCAGACTTCTTGCGCCGACGATCCCCTCCTTGTGGGATTGGCGATAGGCAGCTTCATAGGCGCTCAGTCCGGCACCCCCGGACATGCTGCGCAGTATTCGGATCCGATCCTCGAGGGGGGGATGCGTCGAGAACGAGGACTTCAAGCTGCGTTTCTGGCCGGCGCGTAGGGGTCTGACGATGTACATCGGTGCGGTGACCTTGCTGCGATCCGCCTGCGGCTGCCGCGATCCACCGAGCTTCTCCAAGGCCGAGGCGAGACCCTCCGGAAAGCGAGTGAACTGCGCAGCCGAAGCGTCCGCCAGGTACTCCCGCCGCCGGGAAAGTGCGAAGTAGATCAGTTGGGCAAGAATGGGCGCCAGGATGACCATGAGGATGGCCACGATCATCACCACTGCCTGACCGCCGCCCTGATTCGAGGAACGCGAGCGGCGGACGCCGCCGCCAAACCACATGGCGCGGATGCCTAATTCCGCCAGGATGACAATACTGCCGAGCATCACCCCAGCAGTCGTCATGAGTGCAACATCTCGGTTCTTGATGTGACCGATCTCGTGGGCGACGACACCCTGAAGTTCGTCACGATCGAGGATCTTGAGAAGGCCGGTAGTTACGGATACAGCTGCGGTGGCCGGCCGTCGGCCGGTGGCAAAGGCGTTGGGCGAGGGGTCATCGACCACATAGACCTTGGGTTTGAGACCCAGGCCCGAAGCGATGCTCATCTCCTCTACCACGTTGACCAGTTGCGGGTGGTCCTGCTTCTTGATCTCCTTCGCACCTGCAATCCGCAGCATGATGTCGTCGCCTTTGCTGGCGCTGACGAGCCATAGGATCAGCCAGAGGGCGAGGGCTGCAACCCCGCCCAGCAGAGCAGCCTCGACGGCACCGCCCAGGGCGGCACCCAGGGCGCAGCCAGTGAGCACCAGGAGCACACCCATGGCCGAAACCACAAAGGCGGAGCGCCGACGGTTAGAACGGATCTGTTCCCACATAAAGGGTCAGCTCAGAATCCGACTTTGGGCACCTGGCGTTCGGTAGCGTCTTCGAGCTCGAACATCTCGGCCCGATCGAAGGAGGCGCTGACCATGTTGGCGGGGAAGACTTCCCGCTTGTTGTTGTATGTCGTAGCGCTGTCGTTGTAGGCCTGGCGTGCAAAGCTGATGCGATTCTCGGTGGATGAGAGCTCTTCCTGCAAGGCGAGGAAGTTCTGATTGGCCTTGAGATCCGGATAGCTTTCAGCCAAGCCGAAGAATCCTGTGAGCGCGGTGCCCAGAGCTGCCTCAGCCATCCCAGCTTGCGCTGGACCCTTCGCCTGCGTCGCCTGGTTGCGAGCGGCGATCACTCTCTCCAAGGTCTCAGCTTCATGCTGCATATAGCCCTTGGCGGTTTCGACAAGATTGGGAATGAGATCGTGTCGACGCTTGAGTTGCACATCAATCTGCGACCAGCTGTTTTGCGTCTCGTTGCGGGCGCGTATCAACCCGTTATAGATGCTTACCAGCCAAAGGGCGACGATGGCGAGAACGCCGAGTGTGATCCAGAGTCCTGTCATGAAGAGCGCTCCTTGTTGGCAGAGTCAGAGGGTCTTGTGAACTGGCCGAGAAAGTCCCGCAGGCGATCGAAGGCGCTTGCGAGATCGGGGTCGATGTCGTCCTGGTCGGTTTCCAGGTGGTTTTGCAGGATTGATTGCAGTTCGCCTTCATCGAACCAAATGCCATCTCCACGCGGGCAGCGGTCGAGGATGACTGCCGCCGGGTGAGCGGGGACTTGGACATGAAGCATGCGGGCCCGGCAGCGTGGGCAGCGGCGCTTGGGCGCCTCGCCAGCCTGGCTGTCGGATTGAAGGTGTTTTGCCAGCCCCGCAAAGAGCTCCGGTAGTCCGCTCTGGTCGGCGAGTTGAGCCAACTCATCCGCATCGAACCAAGTACCGTGTCCATCGGGGCACATGTCGAGTTCTACGCCAGCGTACTCGACAATGATCTGATCCTGCTTACAGACGGGGCATTGCATGGTGATCTAGAGTCACCGTTATTGCCTTCTCTCCGCAAAATTCCAACATTCCGTGCTTCTTAGCCAATCCTCCGCTCCTGTGAGGCCTTGATGTTCTGGCATCCCCTTGCCATCTTGCCCTCATGATCGATCAGCATTCGCGGATTCAGACGATTCGAGATCGCTTTCCAGCCTTGCAGTTGCAGGTTGAGGGGCGACCCGCCGCCTTCCTGGATGGGCCAGCTGGGAGTCAGGTGCCGTCGGTGGTGATCGAGGCCATGGCAGAATACCTATGCAGCGCGAATGCGAACCTCGACGGGGCATTCCTAACCTCTGCTCGCTCGGACGCTTTGATGACCGAAGCTGGGCAAGCCCTGGCAGATTTTCTCAATGCTCCACAGCCCGAGGAGATCGTTTTCGGTGCCAACATGACCAGCCTCACGATGACCCTCAGCCGTCAGTTGAGTCGATGTTGGCAGGCGGGAGACGAGATCATCGTTACGGAATTGGATCACGACGCGAATATCACCCCATGGACGATTGCCGCTGAGGACGCTGGGGTCCGGGTTCATCAGCTAGCCCTGCAGCCCGATGACTGCAGCCTGGATTTAGAAGAGTTCGAGAAGCTCCTGAACGAGAAAACCCGGCTAGTGGCCTTCGGTGCCGCTTCCAATTTGGTCGGCAGCATCAATCCCATTCGCAGAATGGTGGATCTGGCCCATGCCCATGGCGCCCAGGTCTTCGTCGATGCGGTGCACTACGCGCCCCACCGTGCGATTGATGTGCAGGCCTGGGGCTGCGACTACCTGGCCTGCTCTGCATACAAGTTCTTCGGGCCACATGTTGGCATTCTCTGGGGTCGAGCCGAGCTGCTCGAACAGCTGCCGAGTCCGAAGCTCCGTCCAGTGAAGGATCGGCTGCCGGATCGCTGGATGCACGGCACTCAGAATCACGAGGGCATCGCTGGCACTCTGGCTGCGGTTAACTACCTGGCCGACCTGGGTCGCGAAATCGGTGGCGACGAGGGCAATCGACGCCTTGCCTTGCAAGCTGCCTATGGGTTCATCGAAGAGTACGAGAACCGCCTCTGCGCTCATCTGCTCGAGGGTCTCGCCAAGATCCCGGGCATGCGGATCTGGGGAATCGATACGAGCTCGAGGATCCAGGAGCGCACGCCTACAGTTGCATGCACCCATGAGAAGCTGAGCCCGGGGGCGATGGCCAAAGCTCTGGGAGCTCGCGGCGTCTTTACCTGGGAGGGGAACAACTATGCTCTGGCACTGAGTGAAGCCCTGGGTCTAGAGCCTGAAGGAGTGCTGAGAATCGGCCTTCTGCACTACAACACCAGCGAAGAGGTCGAGAGGCTTCTGGCAAGCTTGACAGCCCTAGTCAGCGCAGGTTGAGTTCAATTGGGCAGGATCTGATACAGACGATTCAGCGGCAGGAGTTCTGGCAGACTGGCTGGACTTGCCGGTCGCATGATCGAGTTCTGCTCGAATTTCATGCCAAGAAGATCGTTGATGCCGGTCAGACCCCTGATCGTGAGCTCGTAGTCTGTCGCTAGGACTCGTTGGCTCAAATTGGGCAGGAAACCCTGCTCGAAGCCAGGTCTGGACAAGAGCTGGGAGCAGAGGGGCAGATCGATGCTTACTAGACCCTCGCTGAACACTGCTCGATCGCTGATCTCACGAACGTGTTCTTGCCCATGTCTGCGGTACGAAAGGAAGACACGGGGCGTGCTTGGCATGGTGCCAGAGAATCGCATTTGTAGGGCCTGCATGCCTGCGCGGCCTTCGAGACGCAGGTGGAAGCGATCATCGCTGCGCCGTGAATAGCTCAGTTGGCTTTCAGCGGTGATGTAGGCTGCCTCAATCTTGTCGAAGATCGTCTGCACATGCCCGGGTAGGGCATCGAGAATCAAGTTGATGATCCGCGGATCGGGCGGTCTCACGATTGGGTCTACTGCCACAGCGCTGCGTGTCTGAGTCACGGCTTGATGCAATTCGGTCATGAATGCCTCGGCCTGACCTGCGCCGAAGAAGCTGAGCAGTGCAGCCTCCCGAGCTCGCAAGAAGTCCCCATTGCTGAGCAGCATGTTGTGCAGGCGGGTGATGTTGGGATCCAGGCTGACTGGAGGATTGCCGCGCAAGAATTCGAATCCGCCCCAGGCGTTCGAGTCCCAGACCATCGGCTCGAAGCGCTCGCTCTCGGGATTCAGGTAGAGGCGCCAATTGTGATGGCTGCCGGTATGGAAGATCTGAATGAGGAGCTCAAATGCTGCAAATCGACCAAAGGCCGACATGTCGAGGATGCCTGACAGTTCTGCGTGGACCGCTTCGCTTGGATAGGAATTGACGATTCGACAGAGATTCTCGAGTGAGCTGCGATCATCAGGATCGATCTCAGGATCATTGATCAACTTTTCCCAAGTGCCCGGGTGATCGAAAACCTTGTTCGATATTCCGCCGTAGGCATCGCTGCCAACCAGATCTCCTGAGTAGAGATCGCCGATCGGGCGGCCATGTCGCAACAAAGTGCTGGCGTCCGGCTGTTCAACGAGGAGGTGTAGGCCACGATTCTCCCCATTGATGCGCAGGAAGGCCTGTTCACTCCTCGGCGCCAGTAGGCCCATGGTCGAGGCCAGTCGGTACCCCATGTGGGTCGACAGTTGGCTGCGGAACTTCGGTGCGATGAGATTGAAGCGACGCATCCCTGCGAAGGCTTCGTCCTTCAAGGTCTTCACTCGCCATGACTTCTTGGGAAAGGCCCAGTGGGGCATGAAGTCGCCCCGGTAGCGCAGCTCGACTGCAGTTGCGCCGCCTTCTCTCCAGAGCTGACCTGGGACATAGGTATTGCCAGAATGAGGCAGTCTGGCATCGAGCTTGGCATGCTCAGAACTGGCCAGGGTCAGTTCGATCACCGGCATGCCTGCCGGAGGCTTGCCGGAGCCGAGGAGGAAGCTGGCGTCTCGCAGCAAGTAGCTCGCAAGATTGCGCCCTTCCATGTGCAGGCCGAAGGGTGCGGAAGGCTCGAAACGGAGCTGAAAGGTGCTGTAGGCGCTGATGAGCGCGACGAGCCAGTAGGCGAAGATCAAGCTCATTGGCAGAGTGAGTAGCCAACTCCATTTCCACAGATTGCGAAGGATGGCCATCATCGCAGGGTTCCCAGGATTCTGAGTTCCGTACCCGGCAAGGTCTCCGCGAACTGGATGCGGAGTTCGGTTCTTGCACTTAGTTCAGTCCAGTCCTTGGCTGCGGAATTCCAGCCCGCGAGTTCTTGTAGACCCAATTCCTTCCCCTGCAGTGCCAGGACCTTGTCGATGCGCAGGCGAGCGCCAGCCAATCCGCTGAAGATCACATCCAGGCTCTCGGTATCCGTGAGCAGCCTCAGGTCGAATTCGATCTGTATCCGAGTCGAATCCAATGCCTGCCAGCGTGCGAAGCAGCGCTGATCCTTGGGCTGTGGCAGAACAGCGGGGTCCTGGGCCGATCGGTAGGTCAGAGCCCGGGACAGGCCGCTCTCGAGCTCGAGTCGACGGAGTTCCTTGCCTCCCGGATCCGCGGCGATCGCGCTGGTCAAACGCCGGCCAGGCGCTGAATCCAGAAAGTTCACCAGGGGGCGGGGCAGCGTTTCTTGCAGCAATGCCGTGAAACGGAATCGGGCCCCGCCTTCTGCGCTGGGGCGGGGAAGATCGATGATGAGATGGGGGTAGAGCCCGCCATCGGTGACCAGGGCGTCTGCTTCTCTGCGGACTTGAAAGAGCTCGACCGGGCTGTCCTGATTGAGGATTGGGACCCGCACCTCACCGGCAGAATCCTCGTAGCGGAGCTCCGCCTTTTGCAGTCGGTTGTAACTCGCATGGGGGAGATTGATGCTCAAACGCTGCACTCGTCGTGGTAACTCGAAGTCCAGCAACAGTTCTCCGTTCTCACTGCGCTCCGCAGTGAGGAGGACATGGTTGACCTCATTGAATTCGGCGAGCATGGGCGCGCGCTCTGGACTCACGTAGTAACAATGCCAGAGTACTGGAGTCGGTCGCGACAGCGTTCGTTGCAGGACCTGCATGGCCTGGGCGTAGTCTTCTTCCTCGCAGAGGTATTCCAAGAAGGCGCGACTCAGCTTGGCAAGTTCGGGGAAGCGTCGGTGCAACTCCAGGAGTTGACGGCCTGCTCGCTTCCTGCCTGACTTCGTCTTTGCCAAGAGCTCGGCGCTGTGTATCTGCGCATCCATGTTGCGCGGATCGAGCTCGAGCAGCCTCTCGGCCCAGGCAGCGGCTTCTTCGGTTTGTTCCCTGGCGGCATAGGCCAGGCTGAGTTGGCGCAGCGCTTCTTCACGGATTGGATGCAGGCGATCGCGCTTTTTGGTCCACGACAGGTCTTCGGCAAGGGCGCGCAGCATGAGCAGGCCTTTGTCCTTGTTCGCCGCGAGTTCCTGGCGGGCGGCAGCCAGCTCTTGCTCGTAGGGCGAGATCTCTGCCGCCACAAAGCTCCGGTCGAGCGCCTGAATGATGGGCAGCTGATACTGGTAGATGTAGAAGCAGGTGAGGGCACAAAGACTGATGATCGCCAGCAGACCGCGGAGGATGTGCAGGGCGAGGCCAGGGCTCTGGCGGCTCACAAGCAGGGCAGCTCCCAGGATCAAGCTGAGCAGAACCAGGCACAGCATGGAGATTGTGGAGACTTGCATGGTTCCGAGGCCCCGGTTCCGGGTGCTAGAAGAATAGCACGGTGGAGCGCTCCAGCTCACGGGCTTTGCCCCCGGACAGTGCTGCCTGATAGTCTGTGCCAGCTGTCCTGAAGTCTCGTCAACAGGGGCGTCAGGGCAGCGCCCATCAGGCAGCACTCATACCCTGGCCAGAGAGAAGAGCATGCAGCAGCAGATACGGACCCTGATCTTCGCATCCCTCTGCCTCTCCTGCAGCTTGTTTGGGCAGGAAGCGATCTACCTCCGTGGCGGCTGGCTCTTCGATGGGCTCGGCGAGACGCGGGTGGCGAATGCGGGCATCCTGGTACGATCCGGGAAGTTCATAGTGGTAAACCAGGCTCTGGCGGCGGACGAGCTGGAGTCATTGCGGGTCATTGAAGTTGGGGAAGACGAGACCATTGTTCCCGGGCTCTTCGATTTACACGCCCATCATGGGATGAATCTTCTCGGGGCCGGTCGAGTCGATGAAGCTGAGTATGGACCGAGGATCATCCTCGCCAACGGCGTGACAAGCGCGTTTCCTGCGGGCGAGATGAATCCGGATCGTATGCATGCGGCTGGCCGCAGAATCGCTTCCGGGGAACTTCCCGGACCGAGGTTGCTCAACTCAGGGCCATACTTCGGTTCCGCGCGTCCTGGATGGAAGCGGCAGGCGAGTCCGGCGGAGATCCGTGCCGAGGTGGATCACCTGGCCGCAGAGGGGGTCAAGGGTTTCAAGGCCAAGGGGATCAGCCCGGAGCACCTGGCAGCTTTGATTGATCAAGCACATCTTCACGGACTCCCGGTTACCGGGCATCTTGGTTCGGGTTATCGCAATAGCGTGAATCCACGGGACGCGATTCGCATGGGCATCGACAGGGTGGAGCACTTCCTTGGTGGCGATGCTCTGACTCCCGATCGCTCCGCCTACGCTTCCTTGGTGGAAGTAGATCCGGCGACGCCAGCCTTCGCGGCGATCGCTGCGATGTATATCCGGCATGGGGTCTTCTTTGACGCCACACTCTCCGCCTATGGTTACTTTGGCGAAAGGGACCCAGAGGTCTTCAGCTACTGGGTTGAGGAGGGCGAGTTCTTCACGGAGTACATGCAGGGACTCGTGGCTGAACGGGAGGGACGGCGGGTGATGGCGTCCTTTGAGAAAATCTACTGGTTGAAGCGGCGTACGCTCAAGGCCTTCTACGATGCCGGTGGCGGACATCTCATCACCCTGGGTACGGACCATCCGAGCACGGGCGAATACCTGACTGGGTTTGCCGTCCATAGGGAGTTGCTATGCATGGTGAAGGCGGGCATTCCCAATGCCGACGTCTTGAAGATCGCGACCATCAACTCGGCGCGGGCCATGGGCATGGGGGATCGACTGGGTAGTATCGAAGCCGGCAAACTCGCGGATCTTTGCATTGTGCGCGGCGATCCTTTGAGCGATATCACCAGCTTGCGCAGTCTGCGCCTGGTGATGAAGTCCGGGCGGAGCTACGACCCGGCCGAACTTCTGGCATCGGCCAAGGGCAAGATCGGACCCCAGGGGCCGGAGGATCGCGCCAACTGGGTGCTCACCTGGAAGGGCGGGCGCTGATCAGCGCTCGCTCACCCCTGACAGGGCCCCGAGGATCAGGTTGTAGGCGGCCTGTCGGGAGACCCCTTCCGGATCCTTGTCACCGGCTGGTGTAGATGCAACTCCGAAGGCGCAGACCTTCGGATAGGTGAACATGACCTTGATGGCTGCCGCCAATTCCTTGCTGCTTGGACCATCGGCCACTGTCAGTGGGTGACCGGGGACCTCGCTCGGATCGAGCACATCCATGTCGACGTGCACATAGATGCGATCGCAGAGTTCGGAGAGGCGCTCGATCTGTCGGTTGATCTGTGGTGACAAGGAACGAATGTCATCGACCGTGATGTGCTCGATCTGGGATCGGTCAATCAAGTCTTGCTCGAGGGGGTCCGTGTCACGCACTGCGCCCATCACGATGGATCGAGTGGGGAGTGCTGGATCGAGGCCGGCCTCCAGGCGAATGCGGGTGAGGCACATACCCGCAGCCACCGCAACAGGCATCCCGCCGAGCATTCCGCTCAGAGTGGTTTCCGGGGTGTTGAAGTCACCGTGGGCATCGATGAAGACGAGTCCGACTTTGAGGGGGCGTCGGCCCGGTCCTGACTTCTGGACCCCCGCGAGCATGCCGTTGACCGCGCTGCAGTTCGCCAGCAGCCCGATGGGGATGAAGCCATCCTTGAGGTCAGCGGCGACCTGGCGACCGAGGTGGCCGTTGGCCATTCCTAGCCGGTGCCACTCGCCATAGTCAGCATCTTCTTCCGGCGTAAGGGAGATGTTGCTCGTCGCCTTCGGATCGTAGCCCTGGCTACGTAGCAGGTCTGCGAGGCCACCTGCCTCGAGGTAATCCGGATTGATTGACAACTCGGGCACATTGCGCGAACCCGAGTAAGGCATCTTGACCATGGCTACGCGGAGCTTGCCCTGTGCCAGGAGGCTGCTTCCCAGGAGGGCAACAGCCAGGAAAATCGACATCTTGTAGCGCATCTGGCTACCTCCCACCTTTCTCCATGTTGGCTTCCATGGCCCGCTCCTGCTTTTGCTTCGCGACCATTTCTCGAACATCTGCCAACAGCTGCTTGGCGTCGTAGATGATGCCGTCCTTGATGGTGTAGCGGACGCCTCCGACACGTTCGACGATGTTGGTCTCTTCGTTGAGGCGGACTGCGCCGTTGCCATACAGAGTCTTGAAGTTCTCGAGTGGGTTCTCCTCGACCAGGATCATGTCCGCGAGCAGCCCCTGGCGAATGACGCCGAACTGGATGTCCTCGCCGCGTGGTTCGGCGAGTGTCTTGGCGCCGTTCATGGTCGCTGACTGGACGACTTCCAGTGGGTGAAATCCTGCTTCCTGCAAGAGCTCGAGTTCATCAATGTAGCCAAAGCCATAGGTGTCATAGATGAAACCTGAGTCCGAGCCGACGGTGACTCTCCCGCCCATCTTCTTGTAGTCATTCACCAGCTGCATCCAGCGGATGTAGAAGTTCTTCCAGGCCACCTCGTCTGCGGTGGTCCAGTTGAACCAGTAGGAGCCATGCGACTTGGGGTTGGGCTCGAAGAAATCCATCAGGGAGGGCAGGGTGTACTCATCGTGCCATTCGGCGGCGCGCGCGCGCATGACGTCTCGACCGGCCGAATAGATGGTCATGGTCGGATCGAAGACAGTGCCCAGCTCCAGGTGTTCCTGTAGGTAGGCCTTCCATTCCGGACTGCCAGGCGGATGGATCTTGTCCCAGAGACGGGCTACCTGCCCGAAGCGATGAGCTTCGTTGCTGTAGTTGTAGTCCACTGGCCAGGGTTGCACGACGTAGTCCTTCATCAGGGCTTCGAAGTGACCGTAGTAGTGGGTAACCGTGTCCAGGCCGAGGCGAGCCGCATCCATGGCATCCATGTTGGCAACGCCGGTCTGTGCCAGGTGAGCGGTCGTCCCGAGACCCAGCTTGTGCGCTTCCTCGATGAGGACCTTCATGACCTCCGGTCGGTAGGCGCCGAGCTTGAGTCCATCGATGCCTCGTTCAGGAGCCTGGCGCACCCAGTCTCTGGCAGTCTCTGGGCTGTGCACGCCGCGTGGGCGTTGGTAGTTGATGATGCGCGGCGCGACGATCTCGTTCTTGGCACTGCGCTCCTTCTCCTTGACAGTCCAATTGTTGCTGCCGAGGGGGACGCCACGAACCGTGGTGACCCCATGGCCCATCCAAAGCTTGTAGGCGTACTCTGCACCTGGATTCTTTGGCGGGCCACCAGCGTGCGCATGCATGTCGACGAAGCCCGGCATGAGGTACATGCCCCGTGCATCGATGACCTTGTCCGCGCGCGTTGCCATGCCACCAACCGAGGCGATTCTGTTTTGGTTGATGATGATATTGATCGGTCCGCGTGGCGGTGCACCGGTGCCATCGATGACGATCGCCCCGCGAATCATCAGTCGATCGAAGGGGCCTTCGCCTTCATCTGGTCGACGGTCGGGAGCCGGTACTGTCCCCTGGGCCAGAAGCTGTGCGGCCAGGGTCAGATTCAGGGCGAGGGCGGTGAGTGTGCTGCGGCGGAGCATGGGTCCTCCTAGGACAATTTGATGGATCGGCAAGACTGTAAGCCACCGGAGAGAGCGGGCAAGGGTCCGGCAAAGCTGCCCTGTCCCAGTGATGCCTTTTCCATACCGCCCTTGGCATAGGCAGGCCGGGAACTATCCTCATTCCCTTGTTCCGCATGGAACATCAGCTGCATCAACACAGAGGAATGAGCGCATGAGTGAGGAGACCAAGGCCCGGCTGTTCTGTTGGGAGAAGATGCCAGCAGAAGCAGTGACTGGTGAGATCGATCGACGTTTGGTTACCGGTGACCGTAGCATGATGGCCTACTTGAACCTGGCCAAAGGCAGTGTGGTGCCGCAGCACTCACACGACAACGAACAGTTCACCTACGTGTTGAAGGGTGCACTCAAGTTCTGGCTCGGTGAGAAGGGCGAAGACGTGCGTGTTGTCAACGCAGGCGAGATCTTGCATATCCCTTCAAACCTCCCGCATAAGGCCGAGGCTCTCGAGGACACCCTGGACTTGGATGTCTTCACGCCGATCCGCCAAGACTGGTTGGATGGTACCGACGATTACTTTCACAAGAAGGACTGAGCTTGGACTTGGGACTCGAAGGAAAGCGGGCTCTCGTGGCTGCTGCCAGTAGGGGATTGGGCCGTGCGGTTGCTGAGGAACTCGCCCGCGAGGGTTGCAAGCTCCTGATTTGCTCCCGGGGCGCCGAGGCCTTGGAGCGCACTCGCGAAGAGATCTCCGAACTGAGCGGGGAGAAGGTCTCTGCAGTGGCTGTGGACTTGTCCAAGGAGGCTGATGTCGAACGACTTCTACGCACTAGCGAGGAGGAGCTCGGCGGCGTCGACATCCTGGTAACCAACGTGGGCGGCCCGCCGGCTGGTCGCTTCGAGGATCACTCGGCAGAGACCTGGCGCATGGCGATCAGCCAGAATCTCGAGAGCGTATTGAATCTAACGCGTGGGGTTCTGCCCGGGATGAGGAAGCAGGCCTGGGGGCGGATTCTGAACATCACCTCGATCTCGGTGAAGCAGCCGGTGGATCAGCTGATTCTCTCCAACTCCCTACGCGCAGCGGTGACCGGATTTGCCCGCACCCTGGCCAACGAAGTCGCGGCACAAGGCATCACGGTCAACAACTTACTGCCGGGCTACACCTTGACTCAGCGGGTGCAAGAACTGGCGGAGAGTGCCGCAAGCTCCCGTGATTG
Organism: Planctomycetota bacterium; assembly: GCA_021776805.1. Classification (GTDB taxonomy): domain Bacteria; phylum Planctomycetota; class UBA1135; order UBA1135; family UBA2386; genus JAJFFD01. The sequence continues at coordinate 53,977 of JAJFFD010000074.1, read as the reverse complement.
CAGCCCGGAAGAAGTCTTTGCTGGCTGGGAAGAGCAGATTCCCATGGGCCGCCTGGGTCGCCCAGAAGAGTTCGCAGCATTGGCAGCCTTCCTCGCCTCAGATCGGGCGAGTTACATTACGGGAGCCTCCATTCCCGTGGATGGTGGTTGGATTCGCGCGCTGTACTGAGGCATGAAGCTCGTCGATTCGATCATCTCGGCTGGGGCACGCTTGCGGGGCAAGGTGCTGCGGACTCCCATCAAAGCGAGTACCAACCTCTCGGCTGGTGAAGTCCATCTCAAGCTCGAGAACTTGCAGCACAGTGGCTCCTTCAAGGTGCGCGGCGCACTCAACAGACTGCTCTGTCTGAGCAGGACGGAACGTGCCGCTGGCATAGTCGCCGCTTCCTCGGGAAACCACGGGGCCGGAGTTGCCTACGGATTGCGGGCTCTAGAGGCTTCCGGATTGATCTTTGTTCCGGAGGGAACTAGCGCGAGCAAGCTGCGCGGCATCCGGAATCTGGGTGCCGATGTGCGGGTCCATGGTGCGGACTGTGTCATCGCCGAGGCCTACGCCAGGGACTACGCCGCCGAACGCGGGATGATCTACCTCTCGCCGTACAACGATCATGAGGTGGTTGCGGGACAGGGAACGATCGGCATCGAGCTCGAAGAAGAACTACCGGGTTTGGATGCGGTCTTTGTTGCCCTCGGCGGTGGGGGGCTCATCGCTGGCATTGGCAGTTACCTCAAGTCGCTGCGACCCGAGATCGAAGTCGTCGCCTGTTCGCCGATCAATTCACCGGTCATGCACGAATCCATTCGCCAGGGAAGGATACTGGAAATGGAAGCCAAGCCGACTTTGTCGGATAGCACGGCGGGCGGCGTCGAGGCGGGTTCAATTACCTTCGAGCTTTGCCGTCAGGCCGTGGATCGTTACCTGCTTGTAGACGAGGATGAGATCGCCCATTGCATCCGTCTGTTCTTGGACTTGGAGCACATGCTCATCGAGGGTGCTGCCGCGGTCGCTGTTGCCGGTTTCATGCAGGAGAGCGAGCGCTGGGTGGGCAAGAGGGTAGCCATCATCATTTGTGGCGCCAACATCTCCATGGATCAGATTCGCTCCGTGCTGGCGTCGGAAAACTAGGAGCCGTTTTTCTCGCCGATCTGCAATTCATCTGCGAAGGGTGTCAAGGCCTCGATGATGAATGCGATGTGGCCGCTGAGTTCGACTCCGAAGAGTTCGCAGCCGCGGAGGATCTCTTCGCGTTCAACCTTGGCGGCAAAGGCGCGGTCTTTGAACTTCTTCTTCACACTCTTCGGTTTCATGCCGACGATTCCTGTCGGTCTTACGAGAGCGCAAGCAATCGTGAAACCCGTCAGCTCATCGCTGGCCACTAGCGCCTTGCTCAATAGGGTGTCGTAGGGCACGTTCCAGGCGGTGTAGTGAGCAGAAATGGCATGGGCAATCGTCTCCTCGTTCATTTCGCGGAGGCGGGCCACAATGCGATTGGGGTGCTCATCGGGCCACTTCTCATAGTCCGCATCATGGAGCATGCCGGCGATGCCCCATTGTTCTTGATCCTCGCCGTGCTTCGCTGCTAGGGCGCGCATGACAATCTCGACACTGCGTGCATGACGGAGAAGGGACTCGGTCTCGGTCATCTCCGTCAAGACAGCGAATGCTTGCTCGCGTTTCATGCTCTGATCTTGGCGCTTATGGCTCGACAGTCCAGCTCAACGCCCAGCCTGCAAGACCCTCGCCATGACACCGGCAGTGATCTTGCTCAGTTGAGCCCGGTGATTGGCGATGACCGCGATGGCCATGCCCAGGTCCGGATAGCGTAGAAAGAGGGTGTTTGCTCCGACGCTACCGCCGCTGTGGCTGACCTGCCTGGTCTTGCCGCCATTGGGTAGTTCAACTTCCTGCACGCGCCATGACAGCCCGTAGCCATGCTTGCTGCCATCCTCGAGAGTCCTGGGTCGGTACATCTCCGCGATGGTCTCCGACTGGAGCAGGCGACCGCGCGCGTAGGCGATGTGCCAGCGAGCGAGGTCTTCAACGGTCGATGTGATCCCGCCGCCGGCATACTTGTTGGTCAGATCGACGAATGGTGCGTTGACCCATTTGCCCGCCGTATCCGTTTCGTACCAATGGGATCTTCCGATTTGCAAGCTACGGTGATCTTCCAGGCCAGTGTTGTTCATCCACGCTGGTTCGTAGACTCGCTCACGCATGTACTCACTGATTGGCTGGCCACTGGCATCCTCGACCAGGTTGGCCACGATATTGAAGCCATAGGTGCTGTAGCTGTGGCGCGTGCCTGGCTTGAAGAGCAGAGGGTCGTCCTTGAAGATGTCGAGCGGAGTGGCGAGATCCTCATAGTGACGCATGCTCAGAAACTCAGCCCCCCGATAGTGACGGATCCCGGAGGTGTGGGTCATCAGATGATGAACCTGAATGCTCCAGCGCTTCTCAGGCCATTGCGGCACGTAGTCGCGAATGTCTGCTTCCAGGTCGATCTTGCCATCTTCTACCAGCTGCATGAGTGCTGTGCCCACGAGGGGTTTGCTCACGCTTCCGATGCGATAGATGGTGCTGCCCGTGGCCCGTAGTCCTGTCTCCAGGTTTGCAAAGCCAAAGCCCTCGGACCATACCAGCTGGTCAGCGATCACCAGGGACAGAGAGAGTCCCGGTATGCGTTGGCTCTCACGTTCGGCCTGCACAAAGGCGCGGACTTCGGAGAGGACTCGGCCGTTGGGGTGGCTGCCAGATTCCTGAGCAAGCAGGGAGGTCAGGAGAGCCAGTGGCGTCACTAGCTGAGCAAAGGAATACAGGAGCGGCGTGCTTTGACTCTTCATGGCAGCCCGATTCTCGCCATTCAGAGCCAGAAGAGGAGGCTAAATCCCGTCTCGAGCCGGACACTTGGCACATCCGGGGCGCTCTTGCCGTCGCCAGAGCCAGGCAGCGAAGAGCAGGCCGAGGGCGCAGAGGCTCAGGGCTGTCCAATCCTGCCATCCAAAGATCCAATCCATGGTCAGAGGCCGTAGCCCAGGAGAGAGCCTAGCTGATAGACGAGCACGGCTCCGAGCCAGGCCAGTGCAGTCATATAGGTGAAGGTAAATACGGGCCAACGCCAAGATCGGGTCTCCCGTTTGATAGTGCCCAAAGTGGCGACACACTGGCTACAGAGGGCAAAGAAGACCATCAGGGCGAGGGCGACCAGGGCATTGAAGGACGGTTTCCCTTCCGGATCCACCGCCGCCTGAAGCTTGGCGCGAAGTCCTTCAGGGTGGGGGGCATCTCCCAGTGAAGCCACATCGAAGTCACCGGCGTCCACATCTCCAAGGCTGTGCAGAATGCCCAGAGTTGGGATGACCAATTCGCGTGCAGGAAAAGCCGCCAGAATGGCCACAGTCGTCTGCCAATCGAATCCAGCTGGTGCAAAGATCGGTTGCACAAACTTACCGGCATAGGCGAGATAGCTTTGCTCGAAGTAGGCCTGTCTTTCGAGGTCGTCGATCCGTTCAGCTTCCGCCGCCTTGCGGACAACCGAGAGCTCCATAGCAGCCAGTGTCTGCCGCTGGCTATCAAACTCGGCGCGGATCTCGGCTGGTCGTGGATAGTAACTCGATGCCCAGATGATGATCGCTGTAGCGAAGATGATCGATCCAGCCATCATCAGGAACTCACGAGATGAGGATTGGATCTGGGACCCGACGACTCGCCAGGAGGGCCATTGATAGGCGGGCAATTCCATCACCAGGAGGGAATGGCCTCCGCGCAGAACAGTTCGCCGCAGGAGGAAGGCAACCATGACAGCAACCACGACTCCCAGGATGTAGAGCGAAAAGAGCACTAGCCCTGCATACGCGACTGGGAAGAATGCACCGATCAGCACGACGTACACCGGCAGGCGGGCTGAACAGGACATGAGTGGTGCGACGGCGATGGTTGCCAGACGATCCCGTTCGTTGTCGATGATCCGGGTCGCCATGATCCCCGGTATGGCGCAGGCGAAGGAGCTTGTCAGGGGGAGGAAGCTGCGCCCGCTGAGCCCCACTCGATGCAGGCCTCGATCGAGGATGAATGCCGCGCGTGCCAGATAGCCAGTGCCTTCAAGGATGGTAACGAAGGCGATGAGAAGAACGATCTGGGGGAGAAAGATCAGCACCGATCCAAGGCCGTTGATGAGTCCATCGATGAAGAAGCTACGTAATGCTCCGTCTTGCATCAGGCCTTCGACCAGCCTACTGAGACTGTCTTGTGCAGTCTCCACCAGGCCCATGAATGGCTCGGATACGGTGAACACCAGTTGGAAGGTGGTGAAGATAACTGCGGCGAGAATCACCGGGCCAAAAAGAGGATGCAGCAGATAGCGATCGATCGCCGCCGACGGTCCGTGTGCGGCAGCACCCTGTGCCTGAACTCGCTCCGCGAGTTCAGATGGATCGAACTCGACGATCTTCGGTTTCGCCCCCGTCTCGGCTGCAAGTAGTGCTTGAAGCAGTGCATCGATTCCCTGCCCCTTGAAGCCGTTGGTGCAGAGCACCGGGACCTGCAGGGCCTCTTGCAAGGCCTCTCGATCTACCGGACGACCTTGAGATGCCGCCAGGTCGTTCTTGTTGAGAGCGACCACCATGGGCTTGCCCAGGGCGTAGAGTTCTCGCAGGAGGTGCAGCTCCACACTCAGTTTGGCGGCGTCCAAGACTGCGCAGATGACCGATTCGCTGTTCTGGTCCTCCGAGACAAAGCTGGTGGCCAACTCTTCCTCCCTGCTGATGGGAGTGAGCGAGTTGATGCCCGGCAGATCCACCAGCCGGATCTGGCGCCCAGCGAATTGAACGTGACTCTCCGCTCTTTCCACGGATGAGCCGGGAAAGTTGACAGGCTTCTGCACCTGTCCACTGAGCTGCATGGAGAGGGAGGTCTTGCCCGAATTGGGGCGACCCAGAAGGATCACCGTCAGAGGGCTGGCAGGGGTGCACACCCCCGGGGCATCGCTCACACTAAGCTCTCCGACGCTTCTACGATGACGCGAGCTGCCTCGCTGCTGCGCAGAGCCAGCTGGAAGCCGCGCAGGTGGTAGAGGGTTGGATCACCGAATGGTGCCCGTCTCAGCACAGTTACGCTGGTGTTTGGCCAGAAGCCGATCTCGGACAATCGCCGGCTGAGGCCATCCTCACCCTCGATGTGGAGGACGCGGGCGTTGCTGCCAGGTGGGAGCTGATCCAATGCGATACTCATGGTGCTAATCGAGACTGAGTCTCAATATACAGAACATCGCGAGTTCAAGGCAAGGAACTTGAGAAGGATGCGAGAACTCGCTTGGGGGGGCAATGCCCACCTGGCTTTCGAATTGCAGCCAGCACAAGTATAGGTCAATCGTTTACTTAGGAGCATAATGCCGAGGCTTGGGCAGGTTGGCGCTGCGTACTTGCCCATGACATGGAGGAAATGCTCAGCTTGGCAAAAAGCTCTCTGAACACTCGCTCTCCAGGGGAACTACGGACGATGGTTTCCTTCTCTGGCCGCCTTTTCTCTCCAAGAAACCCGCTCTGGGGGACTCGTCGATGCGATTGCTCTTTATTGCCCTAGCCGCCTGCCTCTCCTTCTCAGCCTCCATTCCCCAGGACCCGGTCAGCCTGAAAGCTGATGGACGGGTCGGTCGTGTTGTCGATCAGCAGGGCTTGGCGAGTCTGCGACCAGTTGCCCGGCAACGCTGGACGCCGATTGCACGCGGCCGAGTTCTGATGCCCGGGGATCAGGTCCGCAGCAATCCGCGCGGGGCAAATGCGGTCGAGATTGAACTCGGCACTGGACCGCATATCACCATGGGGCCTGGAGCGCTCATTGAGATCCAGAGCGGGGGACAGCTGCGGCTATTCGCCGGTGACCTTGCGATCGAATTCGAGAATGGTGGGGAGCTCAGCTTGCAGGGGCCCGGAGGCTTCAGCGAAAGGATTGATAGCTCTCGCGTTTACCGAGCTGAGGAGAATCTCACCAGGCGACTCGATGCGAATCCGCGTTGGCTGGAGGGCTACCGCAACTCGACGACAGATGAGTGGCTCGGTTCACTGATCACGGAAGTGGATGGCCGTGAGGTACCGCTTTCCGTCGGCTACCACAAGGTCGAGGTCGACATCAAGGATCAGATCGCGCGCAGTACAATCGAGCAGAGTTTCGTCAACTCAACCAAGCAACGTCTCGAAGGAGTCTTCTACTTTCCGTTGCCGGCCGGAGCTTCGATCTCAGGATTCGGCATGTGGATCGGAGGGGAGCTGGTCGAGGCGGACATTGTCGAGAAGCAGCGGGCACGAGAGATCTTCGAGGACATTCTGCGGCGACGGAAGGATCCAGGTCTCCTCGAGTGGTCAGGCGGCAATCTATTCAAGGCCAGGGTCTTTCCCATTGAGCCACAATCGGAGAAGCGGGTGCGCATCCGCTACACACAGACTTTGCCTCTGCAGGGCAGCAAGCTCAAGTACAGCTATGCGCTGAACAGCGAGCTCCTGCGCAGTCGACCCCTGCGGGATCTGAGTATTCGCGTGAACGTCGATTCGGCGATTGCGATCAAAGAACTGAACTCAACGAGTCACGAGCTTCGCATTCGCAAGACAGCGAACAATGCGGTCGCCGAATTCGATGCTCGAGAATTTTCGCCGGACAAGGACTTCGAACTCGAAATTGAGTTGGCCAATCCGCCGGCCATCACGGTCCTGCCGCATCGACGCGCTGCCGACGGCTACTTCATGATGTTGCTCAATCCACCCGGAGAGAGCAGCGGCCTGAAGAGAGAGCTCCTTCCAGAGGGTGCGCCTTTGGACTTGCTCATCTTGGCGGACACATCGGCCTCAATGGATTTGGCTGCCCGACGTGTGCAGGAACAGGTTTTGGAAGGTCTGCTGAGCATGCTCGGTGAAGAAGATCGCTTCCAGCTCATGACCGTTGATCTGGCGCCTCGGCCTTTCCGCTCAGAGCCCCTGCCTGCGACCACGGCTAATGTTGCCGGGGCGATGCGATTCGTGGAAGCCCGCGAGTCCATGGGTTGGACGGACCTGGATCGAGCCTTCGCCAAGGCACTGTCCCTCGCCGGCCCAAAGACGCGACTGATCTATCTAGGCGATGGAATTGGGACCACTGGCGACGCGAGTCCCGAGGCCCTTGCGCAGCGCCTGCGAAGCATGGGCGCAAACTCCCAGGCCAGCGCACATGCCATCTCCACCTCATCCACCTACGAACTGCCGGTGCTTGAAGCCATCGCCTCCATCGGTGCTGGCAGCCTGCGTGAAGCCGGTAGCGACCCGCTGGCAACGGCGCAGGGTTTCTTGGCTGAAATTGCCCAGCCGGTCATCAAGGATCTCAGCATCGACTTTGAGGGCTTGCAGGTCGCACGGGTCTATCCCGAAGTCCTGCCCAATCTGGCTGCTGGCGCCCAGCAGGTAATTCTGGGTCGCTATCAGCCTGGGAGCGGTCCACAGAAGGGACGGATCACTGTTCGCGGGACGCTGGCAGGCGAGCCCCTGCAATTCTCAACTGAGCTCGAGCTGCCTGAGAGTGACGCCGGGAATTCATTCATCCCGAGACTATGGGCGCGGAAACATGTCGACGCGCTACTTCGCGAGGGCAACAACCCGCTGGTCATTGCCGACATCGTTAGCTTCAGTGAGGAGTACGGCATCATGACGCCGTACACGTCTCTCTTGGTTCTCGAGAGTGACGCCGACCGTGAACGTTACGGAGTCACGCGCAGAGTCAAGATGCGTGATGGGGAACAGTTCTTCGCCGAAGGACGTGACCGGGCCAATCAAGAGATCCTTCGCCAGCAAATGAAGCTCGCCAAGACCTGGCGCTTACAGATCTGGCGTCGGTTTGCTCGCGAACTTGTGGATCTGGGAGCGAACCTCTACCAGCAGCAGATTAACTATGCCTATGGGGGAGAGGTAGGCGCCGGTGGTCGACGCCGTGGACTCTTTGCCGGTGCCAAAGATGACGCCTTTCTGGGGGGCTACTCCCGAGAGTACAAGTCTTCGGCCAATGCGCCGGTTGATAAGAGCCAAGCCTTCTATGAGGACTTGGACTTCGATCCGGACGAAGGGTTCGAAAAGGAGATGGATGAATTGGTGGCCTTGGAGGAGGAGCTGAATCTCGGAATCCGCCTCGACGCAGCGGAACCCATGGCCCTAAGGGACTTCGGGCGCAGCGAAGTAGCGGCCAAGCGAGTCGCCAGACAGGCATATCTGCCGGGAAGCTCGCCGGTTGCCTTTGGCCAGTCCTTTGCCAACCACCTGGTGGGAGGACGCGGTGCTTACTCCCCGCGCTACGACTTGACTCAGCTGCTCTTTCCCGCCTGGATCGGTCTGCCCGCAGACGAACCGGAGATTGAAAGGCCGGATTGGCCGGCCGCAGTGTTCGCAGCCCTCGACGGTCTAGACCGTCGCGCGGCACTGGGGAATCAGGCTCTGCGACTGAGAGTGACTGACGAGAATCTCCACCGACTTCGCGGACATCGAGTGCAGTACTCCGTCATGGATGCGGTGATCAGTCAGGACAGCTGGTACTTGCAGCAGAGCAGTCGCGGTGCCCAGCGAATGGCAAATTGGCTGTATGACGGCAAGCGGGGCAGCGCGAGTTTGGACTTCCAGACTGGGCGTCGTCGCGACGTAGTTGCAGCGGACGGAAAGGCCTGGCCCCTGCCTTTGAAAGACTATTCCAGTCAAGCCATGATACGGCGCTTCGCCAAGTACTCGGCTGAGCTGCAGAACGTTGCATCCGGAAACTTGCTGATCACCTTCAAGGCAGCGGGTGAGAATGCGCATCGCTTGGAACTGGAAATCGATCCAGCCAAGAAGGCCCTGATCGAACTGCGCAACTTCCGCGGCGAGGATCTGACCCAGCGCAGCATCTTCTCCGAATTCGAAGAGGTTGCGGGTCAATGGTGGCCCGGAAGTATCCGTCGCGAAAACGACAAGGGTCGGGTACTCAGCAGGCGAAGCTTGAAGATCGCGGCCTTGGATGCGGACGGTTTTGCCAGGCAGGTTCGGATTGCTCTCGAATCCCAGGGCGATGTGCTCTTCCTCGAGCGTGCTGATCCGGATCTGAAACTTGCCAAACAAGCGATCCATGATGGGACTGGCGACTACGTGGACCACCTGCGTGTTCTCCTGCAGTATGCGGAAACCCAGCAGTGGGATCTGGCATGGGAGCAATGGCATAAGGCTGAGAAGAGCATCGCGACCAAGCCCGCCATGCCCTGGATGCGTTCCGTGCTCCTTTCCTGGTCCCGCAGAGGCGAGGACCTCTATGGTCAAGTTGAGACTCTGGTGGATCAGGTCGCCTCGAGCGATCGGAGCCTGGGAGTCTTCCCCAACGAGTACCTGCTCAATATGGCGCGCTCCATGCTGCAAGTCGATGAGCAGGGCCGGCTGATCGATCGGCTGCGTTCCAGCTACTTCGCGCAGACGATCGATCAAGATTGGTGTCAGCAGCAGTGGGAGCGTCGGCGAGCCCAATTCCTGCAGCAGCGCGGGCAGTATGTGGATGCCATGGCCATCTACGAGAAGCTTGCCAGCTCGCATCCTGAGGAGATTCAAGATCTGCTGCAGTATCTCCAACTGGCTGCCAGTCAGGGGCGAGCGGATCAGGCCGTGAACTTCGGAAGACAGCGCCTGCGGGATGGCACGGTCTGGGAAGAGTACGAGTTCTATCAACTCTATGATCGACTCAGCAACCTGCTCTGGAACAGGCGGCAGTTGGACTCGCTCCATGAGCTCTGCGCCGAGTGGATTGCGCGGAACCCGACTCAGGAAGCTGCCTATGTTCGCTATCTCTCCGTCCTCATGTTCCTGGGCCGCGAAGTGGAGGCAGATCGATGGATCGATGACAGGTTGGCGGAGACTCTCGCCGATGACGATCCGCAGGCAAAGATCGCCAGGATGGGCGCAGCCATTCAGGTGGCGCTCGGTCAGGGTTGGCAATTCTACAGCTACAATCTCGAGGAGAAGTGGCTGCCTGAGCTTCGGGACTTTGCCATTCGATTGGCGCAAAGCGAGTCCAAGGCCATCCACCTGGCCGGTCGGATTATTAGCAATCACTTCTTTCGCCAGTCCGATGCATATGAAGGGCTGCGCAAGAGGCTGTCCGACGAGATGCTGCAAGCGGGGAAGATTGCAGAATTCTCCATACAGCGTCTGCAGCTCTACGTGAGTTGGCTCAATTGGGCCAAGGACCAGGTCTCTGCAGACCTTTGGCAGCATGTCAGCAAGGGGCTCTACGATCGTTGGTTGCAGACAGATGCTGCTGGGGAACAAGCTCAGATCGCCAGCATCCTGCTAAGCATCTACTACCAGCATGGCGATCAGCTCCTGGCCATCGGCTTCCTCCGCGAGAGGCTGGCCCGAGTCGAGAAGCAAGTGCTCAGTCAAGTTGCCCGTGAGCTCATGACCCAATTGGTCACGCAGCCATGGACGGAAGAGCTCGAAGCAGAACTCTTCGCGCTGGTACCCAAGTTGTCTTTCGAGGGCCAGGAAGCGGATATGCGGGCGGGGATCGCCGCCATGGCCATACGCCAGCTAGCGGCGTCCTTGCAGCGAATGCGGACTGCCAGCTTGCTCGGAGGCCCGGAGGTGATCGAGGTCTTGCCACGGGCCGAGCTACGCGCCAAGCAGGTCGAGGTCGCCAGGGCTGTATTTGCGCTCCTGCAGTCAAGTTTCTCAGCTGCTGCGGCCAGAGCCAATGAGATAGAGAAACCCTGGTACGCTATGGAAGCTCTCTGCTTCATGGCGCAGCAGCAGAGGGATCTAACTGCGGTTGACGCAGAAGCGCGTGAGATTCTCGCCGACCTGATGAGCGGCGAAGGTAATCACTTGGATCGCCTCCGGCGTGAGCGTTGCTCGGTTCTGCTGTCGTTCGTTGCAACTCGGCGCAATGCTTCCGAGGATCTGGCCACCCAGTTGCTCGCCTTCTATCGCGAAGCCGGGGCATCGAAGGCCAATCTGCTCGATTGGCGATACCAAATCTTCCGCCTGCTGGTAGTTCTCGACCGCCCCGAGGAGCTCCTGAGGGAGCTGCAGGACTGGGACTTCCCTGGTCAGGTGGCTAGCGAGTGGAAGATCGCCGAGGGATACCTCCTGGCTGAACTCGGGCGAGTTCGCGAAGCGGTCGAGGTCTTTGAGCTGATTGCGGCCAAGAATGAACTGGGGCCCAAGGAATTCGAGGTCTTGGGAAGCTGGTATCTGGTTCTAAATGAGGACGAGCGTGGCGAGGCCGCCATGCGAGCCCGTTACCAGGCGATGCCAGAACACGTTCTCTCCCAGCGACTCTATCAGATGAGCAATCGGCTCTCGCGCCAGGGAGAAGGGGTTCCCGAGACCTTCGATCCGGACAGCCTACGTATCCTGCAGGTGCTCCTCGCCAAGGCGACTCAGCCGCAGAACTACATTCACCAGATCAACGACCTCTATAGCAAGGTCAAAGACTTCCGTCTCCTGGCCTGCATCGCTGATGGAGTTCGTGGGCACTCGCCACAACGAATCTACCCCTTCCTCGCACAGACCAATCAGATCATCAAGAACATACATGAGGAGGCAACTTGCGACCTACTAGTCGCTCGTATTGCCGAACTCACCGACGGTAGCGAGGGAGTTGATCGTCGAGCACTCCTGCTCTTGACCGCTTTGATCGAAAGTCGAGCAGCGGAAGTACTGAATTCACCCGGTCCACACATCGCCAATGCCCTCAGCGCTATGCGGCAGGCATTCGTTGGCGACTGGCAATCCGGTGAACGCCGACTGATGGCATCCTATCTGGCCTCCCTGGGGAGAATCACAGCCGCGAGTTTGGCCGCAGAGCAGCTGCGCCAACTGCGCGAACTTCTCGAGGCTGAGCAAGGTGTAGATCGTCTCAAGGTAGCCTTCCACCTCTGTCAGACCCTGTGGAACTACGGGGAGCAGGACGAAGCTGAGGACCGACTCTGGCTGGCGCTTCAGGAACATCACGGCGCAGCAGCGCGTGCCTTTTCCCAGGAGAGCAACCAGGAGTTGAGCACCCTGCTCTACTGGTGGCAGGCGCGAGGTCGCCTTGCTCGCAGTGAAGACTTCCTGGAGAAGCAACTCAGTTTGCCTGGCAGCGATGACCAGAAGGATTGGTTTCTCGGCCGTCTCTTCGAGGTCTACAACCAGGCCCTCCGCGGTGGCAACCGACTCAGCATCGGTTCCCGCGAGCAACTCTATGAGAACGCTCGCCCACGGATCAGCGACGCTCTGTTCCGTTCCGGGCCGCAGCAGCTCTCGAGCATGATGCAGCAGTTCCTAAGCTTGCATCGCCAGGCGGCGGAGATCTTGAAGCTGGACAAGGCGGGGACTGATTTGGAGGCCTTCGCCTACGAGAAGCTCGGTGAGTTGGTGACACGTTCAGCCAACGATCGACAGAATATCATCCGGCAAATCGGCGAAGAGCTGCGCCGATTGAACGGTCACTATTCAGGAATGCGGTTCCTGATCACGCAAATCGAAGGCGAGGCGAATTGGCTCTCCCGGGTCGGCCGAAGCGGTTGGCAGAGCTTTGGCTATCAGTTGGCGCAGTGGCGCACGGAGCTCCGCGACTTGGGAGACTTGGAAGGGAGGCTGCTGGGCATAGTCTCGACGGAACTCGAGCGGGACTTGTTGAGTCGCAATGCAACCAACCGGAACATGTACCAGATCGGCAACAGCTATTTCTGGGCCAAGTATCAGCCGAGGTTCGTGCAAATTGCCAATCGGGTTCTGGGCGAAAGAGCCAGCTCAGCTGCACACCAACTCTATGTTGCTGAGTACTTCTGGCATGGATTGCAGATGTACCCGCGCGCAATCGAGGTTCTCTTCGACGCCCACCGACGCGAGCGGCTGTCGGTGGCCGGCCAGTTCCGCCTTGCCGGCATGCTGCACCTGCAAAAGCGCTGGGGTGAATCCATTGACCTCCTGCGTGCGCTGGTCGAGCATCAACCGGAACATCTCGACTACCGGACGCATCTGGTAGTCGCCTTGCACCACAGCAAGCAGGATGAAGCAGCCAAGGACCTACTCAGCAGCACTGAAACCCGCTTCCGCCTGGACAAGCGCTGGACTGCGGACGTCATCAGCAACTTGGCAAGGACCAGTCTGCAATGCAGCTTCTGGTCAGAAAGTGCAGCTTACTACGAGGAGTTGATTCCGCTGCATCAGCGCAGCGCTGCCAAGCGTGGCATTGGTGATGGTGTTCTCTCGAGCTACTACGGCCAGCTTGCCGAGGCCCAGGCCGGAATGCGCGAGTGGCGGCAGGCGGTGGAATCAGCAAGCGCAGCGGTCGTCTCCTGGGGTCGTAACCAGCAAAGTCGACAATCAGCGATCTCGTCCCTGGAGTCGGTCATGCGCCGCATCCCGGACCTCTCGAAATTTGCCGATCAGTGGGCAGCTGAAGTGGCCGCAAAGGGCCTGGATTCGGCCATCATTCGCCGAGCCATGGGCAGAATCTTCCTGGAACAGCGAGTCACTGGGGAAGCCATCAGCCAACTAATCGCCGCCCGAGATCTGCAGTCGATGGATCGTGTCATTCACGCTGATCTCCTGCGGGCCTATGACCAGGCCGGTGACGAAGTGGCTGCAACTGAGGCCCTGAAAGTGGCCGTCAGGTTCTTTCCCTTGGAATTGGATCTTTACGAAGACCTCGCGAGAAGGCTCGACAGGCTTGGCAGAGAAGGTCCCGCAGAGCGAGCCTGGACCAGTCTAGTCGAGGTTCTGCCCCATGAAGCGGACAGTCACCGCCGCCTGGCTCTCGCCCGTGAGGAAGCGCGTCGCTTCGGCGAAGCGATCGTGCAATGGGAGCAGGTGCTGCGAGTACGCAGTAGGGAGCCAGAGGGCTGGTTCGGTCTGGCGCGGGCACAGCGCCAGGCGGGGCAAGTTCGCGAGGCCCAAAAGACACTGCAGTATCTCCTCGAAGAAAACTGGGACGAGCGTTTCGGAGACGTTCGTGCCCAGGCCGCTCGGGAACTGCAGGCCCTGAAGCTGAGCCGGCCACCACGCTGAGGTGAGCGCCTCTCCTGCTTCATGGCAGGAGAGGCTCTCGGCTCCTAGAGCGAGATCACCATCGCGTTGGTGAAGTGCAGGCTCGCGAGGTTGAGCCCCGCATCCATGGTGATCGCCTGCAAGCTGACAAACTGACCGACCATCGCAGGCAGGGTTGGAGTCCCAGGGGGGACCAAGACCACATGCGCAAAGTCATTGGCAGCCGTCGGATTATCGCTGATGTCGCCACTGCGCAGGAGGCGCAGTCCTGCACCCGGGTCAATGGCCAGAACGCCGCCGAGGCCAGGTAGCATCATGGGCGACGGATTCAGACCGGAGTTCATGAAGATGAACACGAAGCCACCGGCGTTGTCATTGTCGGCAATTCGGGCCACTAGCCCGTCGTTGCGGCCGGCTCCGGAAACGTCCGGGAAGAAACCACCGGCGCCAAAGCTCAGAGTGCCGTTGACTCCCCCTGGGTTGGCCGGGTCATCGTTCCCGACCTGAAGAGTCGGGGCTTCCACTCCCAGGGCGATGTCCCAGACAGCCGGGTCTTCGGTCGCGACCGTGTCACCGAATTCGAAGGACCAGGCGAGGCCCGGAGCATCAATTCTCGGCCAGTCACCGAGGTTGCCCAACTCGTAGTGCGCCATGTGGACTGACTGGCCATCACTTGGGAAGTTGGGTGCGGGCTCCATTTCGAGGCCGTAGAAGAAGTTGCTCTCGCAGGGGAGAGGGCCCGGAGTCGTAAAGGTGATACGTGTATTCCAGGCTTGGGAGCTTTGCGAAGTCGAGAAGGGCGTAGTCAGGGGGCCTGCGAAGGCAATGAGGCCCTCATCGCGCAGATCAGGACCATCTCCCGATGGATGGCGAAAGCGATAAATCAGGTTGTACTGATGTTGGGTGGCTGGCATCTCGTCCTGTTGGACAAACTCCATGGCACTGAACATGCACTGGTCCTGATTGATCGACCCAAGGCGACTGACCATATCTCCTGGCATCTCTGCCAGGATCTCGCCAGCACCTCCAGCGTTGAGCACGCCGCGATCGGTGAAGCTCGAACTCTGGTCCAGTGCCGGATCGATGGGATCCGGATAGACGTGGAAGAAGGATCGTTGAGCCTGGAGGCTCAGAGAAGTCATCAAGATCGCGCCGATTAGGATTGGTGTACGCATCGCTACAAGAGGGGAGTCAGGGGTTAGGCTGAATAAGGATACTTCTGTATGCGCGCTTCGGCGGAAACCCTGCATTGCCGAAGGGTCTCGACAGTCCGCGGGAATGGTCTCGCGCCATGTCATGGGAAGAACAATCATGTCGCTCAGTCGCAAATCACTTCTGCTCCTGTCTCTCGCCGGCCTGGCGACCGTTCCTATGGTTCTCAGCTGGCAGCAGACTACGCAAGGTGAACTTGTCGAGAGCAAGGATCTGCCAGCAGGGTCCTCACGGACCGCTGAGCTCGAGCTCTCCACCGCGGTTCCCCTTCTTGCCGCACCCGAGCTGCGCGAGTCTCCAGATCGACAAGGCTCTCTCCGCCTGCCAGACGGGTCTTACGTGCCGAATCTCAATGGTGTCTCCGACCAGATGGTTCTCAATTGGCCAGAGCGTGTGCCCTTCAGTCCAATCGTTGGTCGAGTCACCGATAATTTCGGTATCGAGCGCTACCTTCACGAAGACGGCAGCCAGTCGACAACGCGGATGATCTACCGCAAAGACCTGGGAAGGATGGACTCAATGGTCATGGTGAGCAACCCACGACCGGTGGCAGCGGTGCGAAGCGCCGCTGGTTCTAGGAAGTAGGTAATTCCGAGCTTCTCAGTTGCCCAAGGGAGGAGTCTTTTGCCCTTCCGGCAGGGGACTCTTGTAGGGCTTGCCGTCGGTCTTCGTATCGAACTCCGCCTTGGCAGCGGCGATCAACTCGGGGCTCACCATCGCCTCCAAGATCGATCCGGAGAGAGTCTTGGTGGCGGTCAGCATGGCCTTGTGGCCGATGCTCATGCCGCCGCAGGCTACCACGGGCCAGGCATGCCAGGGAGCGTCATCCGGAGAGGATGCGACGCGCATGGCGGCGGTGGGCACGATGCGACTGACTTCTGCAACATCCGTGGATCCTCCCTGAGCTGGCACCTCCGCATCGGGCATGGCTTTGACGCCAACGAACATGCCCTTTTCCTCTTTACCTGTAGCCGCCTGAATTGCCTTGGCGAAGGCCTGCTCCT
The DNA here is from genome assembly GCA_021776805.1 of Planctomycetota bacterium. Taxonomy (GTDB): domain Bacteria; phylum Planctomycetota; class UBA1135; order UBA1135; family UBA2386; genus JAJFFD01. Next base: position 37,763 of record JAJFFD010000074.1, on the reverse strand, counting down.
GTTCAGTCCAGTCCGGAGCCCCGACCGCGTTCAGATTGCGATCGAGTAGCTCGGATACAGGTCGATTGAGCAAGTATGAATGCACAGCGGTGATCAGGGTGACCTTATGGGTAGTCTCGGTGGCCATGGCGACCCCTTCCGCAGCCTTGAGGACGCGTGCGTAGGTCTCCTCTACTCCCTCTCGCGTCAAGTCGCGAACGTAGTACCAGACCTTGGCGTAGCTGGGCACGACGTTGGGCGCCCCGCCGCCGTCACTGATCACGTAGTGGATGCGCGTGGATGGCTTGACGTGTTCGCGCAGCATGTTCACCGCGTGATTAAGCAGTTCCACTGCGTCCAGAGCGCTGCGCCCGTTCCACGGGTCACCTGCGCCATGGGCCGACTGTCCGTAAAACTCGATCTCGAAGTTGTTCATTGCACGGCTCTTCTCAAAGCCAACACCGGTGACATCTCCCGGGTGCCAATCCAGGCAAATATCGAGGCCATCGAAGACGCCGGCCTTGGCCATGTAGACCTTGCCGATCACGGTCTCCTCGGCGGGACAGCCGAAGAACTTGATGGTGCCCGAGATGCCATTCTTCTGCATCACCTGGCTGGCGGACAAGGCTGCCCCTGCGCTGGCGGTACCGAAGAGGTTGTGCCCGCAACCATGACCGGCCGCGCCTTCGAGCAAGGCTTCTTTGCGGTAGCTAGCCTTGTTGCTGATGCCAGGAAGGGCGTCGTACTCGGCAAGGATCCCGATGACCGGCTTGCCAGAGCCAAAGGTCGCGACGAAGGCCGTGTCCATGCCAGCGACCCCGCGCTGAATCTTGAATCCGCCGCCTTCGAGGTAAGCCGCCAGTTCTTCGGAGGATTGCACTTCGTTCAGGCTAGTTTCCGCATGCTTCCAAATCGCATCACTCATGGCGATCAGTGAGGCCTGGGCATTGTCAACCTGATCCCAAGCCTCGCTGCGGAGTGTGTCTACCGACTGGGCTGCGGCCGGCTGGGCCAGAAGAACGAGGCTGAAAGAAAGCAGGGCGCTAACTGCGAGTTTGCTTTGCATGGTTCTAGGGTGAGCTCGAGGGTAGGTGGCGAGGGCGTCGGCGGGAGTCGGAGATCCTATCCGATGCATGGATGCTTGCGGGTCATGGACCTGGGGCTAGCATGCAGATCATGTTCGAAAAGAGGTTCCTTTCGCTCGCTGTCATCCTGTTGCTTTGCGCCTGCAAGACTGCCTTGCCATCTGGCGAAGTGGTCTTTGCCTACGAGCCTGCAACTTGGTTCGAAGACGGCTACAGCAGGTTGAGTATCTCGCCAGCTGGTGATCAGGCCATCTACAGGGGTCGTAGCAGTTTGCTTCTCGTCGACCTAGACAGTGGCGAACAGGTAGAGCCAGCACCCTGGGACGGATTGCCTGGGGTTCTCGATGCGGTGTTTCTTCCGGATGGGAAGTTGGCCTGCTACGTGAGTTCTGGAGGCAAACCAAGCTGGTATCGCCAGCATGAAGCTGGGTTCGAAGACGCCGGTTTGCCCTCGGAGGCCTTCCCTTGCTGGAGCCAAGATGGCGACAAACTGGCCTACTACCGTTCCCCAGCTAGCAAGGATGTCCATATCCGAGCCGCGGGGGAGGAACAGGTCCTCGAGTTTACCAACGACGTCGTTGCCTTGGCCTGGTCCCATGCGGGCGATCGTCTCTATGCGATGATGCGGGATCCACTAGGCGTCTCCGAGGTTCTAGAAATCGATCCGGACAGTCAAGCCAATCGGATCATCGCCCGCGGACTCGATGGGCCGAGTTTCGCGAATACTCTGAGTCTCGACGCCGACGGCACTGGTCTCTTTCTCGCCTTGGTCAGCGATAGGCCTGCCAATCCCGAGGCCAGGCACCTTCCGGAGGCCGACCGAGATCTGGACATCTATCGATTGGAGATCGCCACTTCCGCGCTGGAGCTCTATGCCTCAGGTCCCGGAGATGAGTTCGACCCACAGGTGCGCGCTGGGCGGCTCTACTGGACCAACAACATGGTGCAGGAATCCATTGCTCTGCTACCGAGCGATGGTGGTGACTGTCTTGATCTCGGGATCGCTGGCCAGCTTCCTGGCTGGAACAGGGACGGATCTATCCTGGCCTACACTTTTGGTGGATGGCGGATTGCTGATTGGGCTTTGAATCTGGATGTGGCCCAAGTTCCTATCGATGCGGAGGGTCGGGTCCGCGGTAAACCCGAGCTGCTCATCTCTGGATTCCACGAGGACTTCACTCCCTCTTGGTCTCCGGATGGGCGCTGGATGGTCTACCACTCACATCGGTCGATGGCTGCGGTCCCTAGCTATGGGAGCTCGGGTAGCGCGGACGACCTCTTCCTTCGCTCGGCGCTGGACCCGTCCATGGATGAGATCCGTCTCACGGACTTTGGCTGGGAAGTCGGGCACGGAGAATGGTCACCGGACGGAAGCGAAATCGCATTCAGTTCTTGGGAGAGAGGCGGTAGGCGAGGGCTGCATCAACTCTGGGTTGTCAAGATCGATCCCCAGCGCGGCGTCCCACTCTATTCTGAGAAGCTCAAACTTCCGCCAGGTCTCGTGGATCCCATGTGGACGAGTTGGTCGCCGAGTTCATCGGAGATCGCTGTCGAGGCCGCGGAGGAAGATGGTCGGCGCAGCCTTTGGGTTCTTCGCCGAGACGGGGGAGCGGCCAGGAAGATTCACGAGTACGCTGCGAGCACCTATGGCGGGCTCACTTGGACTACGGATGCGGCGCACATCGTATTTGCTGCCAGTGACGGTGATCGAATGCAGCTGTTCTCGATTGGCAAAGATGGCGGCGAAGTGACCCGCCTAAGCGATGATTCGCGCAACCTCCTGCATCCTCGCGCTTCGCCCGATGGAAAGTGGATCGCCTGCACTCGTCTGCAATGGCGCAAGGAGATCCGCGCATTGCAACTCTAGGTCTACTCGAGCATCGACTGAGCGCCCGACCCCTCGTCTGGGCTCGGGCGGATCTGGCGATGCGAATTGATCATCCGCGCGCAGGCATTCCAACGCATCAGGGCGGAGTCGTCACCACTCGGCCGTAGTTCCGTAGCCTTCTCATACAGGGCCATGGCCTCCAGGAGCATGTCGTGGGCGATGTTGCCCCAGCCGGGCAGGCTGCGCAGCTTCTGGACTCGAGCTTGCCGCTCGAAGATCAGGCCGTTGAGATAGAGGCGCCGGTATTCGTCGGGCATGCTCGCAGCGAGTTCCTGCGCCTCCTGCAGAATCCCATGCAGTCCGTGGTCGAAGAGTTCGGTGAGACTGAGGATGAGCGCTCGCTTCGCCTCGATGTTCTCAGGGTCGACAGCGAGAATATCCCGGCAGATGCTCTCGGCGTTGGCCGGATCGTTGAGGAGTCGATAGCGCTCAGCTCGCGCCAGAGCTACGGGGACCGATTCCTTGGAGATCGGCTTCGGTACGAAATCGTCTTGGCCCGGCTCAGGCATTACTTGCAGCCTTGGACTTGGCCTTGCGTCCAGTCAGGGTGCGGAGGATAAGTTTGACCGGATCGAAGAAGCGGTCCACGACCCGCTCCTTCAGGGGAATGATCGCGTTGTCCGTGATCTGGATGTGCTCGGGGCAGACGATGGTGCAGCACTTGGTGATGTTGCAGTAGCCGATGCCCTTGGCTTCCTTGAGCTCGTCGATCCGGTCTTCGGTATCGAGAGGATGCATCTCCAGCGCCGCAGCGTAGAGGAAGAAGCGGGGACCGATGAACTCGTCCTGCTTCTGATGTTCTCGCAAGACGTGGCAGACGTTTTGACAGAGGAAGCACTCGATGCATTTGCGGAACTCCTGCACCCGATCCACATCCCGCTGCATCATGTTCCAAGTCCCGTCCGCATTGTCAGCGGGTCTTGGGCTGAACTTCTTGATCCTCTTCTTAACCTTGTAGTTCCATGAGACATCGGTAACCAAATCCCGCTTGACGGGGAAGGTCTTCATGGGGGCGACGCGAACGTCCTGATCCGCTGGGAGATCCTCCATCCGCGTCATGCACATGAGGCGGGGCATGCCATTGACCTCGGCAGAACAGGATCCGCACTTGCCAGCTTTGCAATTCCATCGCGTGGCCAGGTCTGTGGCTGAGTTCGCTTGGATCTGCAAGACAGCATCGAGGACGACCATCCCATCAGAGATGTCGGCGTCGTAGTCCTCGAACTTGCCCCCCGACTGATCCCCGCGCCAAATCTTGAACTTGCGCTCCGCCATCACTCGTTGTCCTTGATGATTTGTTGCAGCTCCGGTGGCACTTCCGGTACCGGATCCTCTCGCAAGATCATCTGCCCCTCTTCGTTCTTGGCCAAGGCGTGGGTGATCTTACCAAAGTCCGGATCCTTGCCCTCGTGGTCGATACGGAAGTGAGCACCGCGACTCTCCTTGCGAGCCCTGGCGCACATTGCGATGGCGCGCGAGACGGTAAGCAAGTTGGGGAGATCCATGGCCGTGTGCCAGCCAGGGTTGAACTCACGGTTGCCATGAACGACGACCTTCTTGGCACGTTCTTCAAGGCCGGTAATCTCTTCCAATGCCCGCGCGAGTTCGTCTTCTTTGCGGACGATACCAACCAGTTCCTGCATGCGTTCTTGCAGGTCACTCTGCACCTGGAAGGGGCCTTCCGAGCCGGCGCTGGCTTCTCTGCCGAAGGGCTCGAGTGCCCACTGCATGGCTGCCATCACTTCATCCTGATCGATTTCGCCCCGATCTTGTTCGCGGGCATAGCCTGCGGCGTGTTCGCCCGCCAACTTGCCAAAGACGAGGAGATCGGAGAGCGAGTTGCCACCGAGGCGATTGGCGCCGTGTAGGCCGGCGGCGCACTCGCCAGCGGCGAAGAGCCCGGGGACAGTCGACATTTGACTGTCGCCATCGACACGAATCCCACCCATCGAGTAGTGGGTGGTGGGGCCGACTTCCATGGCTTCACTGGTTATGTCCACGCCCGCCAGCTCCTTGAACTGGTGGTACATGCTGGGCAGCTTCCGCTTGATGTGTTCTGCGGCCTTAGGCAGTCTCTCCTTGATCCAGGCGATATCGAGATAGACACCACCGTGGGGACTGCCGCGGCCCTCGCGGATCTCGCGCACGATGCAACGGGCGACGTGGTCGCGGGTCAGAAGCTCAGGTGGTCGACGGGCATTCTTGTCACCCTGGGTGTAACGCCAACCCTCTTCCTCGTTGTCGGCGGTCTGATTCTTGTAGTTGTCCGGGATGTCCTCGAACATGAAGCGCTTGCCCTCGCTATTGCGCAGGACTCCGCCCTCGCCACGCACACCCTCAGTGACCAGGATGCCCTTGACGCTGGGGGGCCAGACCATCCCCGTGGGATGGAACTGGATGTACTCCATGTCGATGAGTTCGGCGCCCGCTTCGTAGGCGATCGCGTGACCGTCACCACTGTACTCCCAGCTGTTGCTGGTCACATCGAAGGCTCTACCGACTCCGCCGGTAGCCAGGACGATGGACTTGGCGCTGAAGAGGCGGAACTTGCCACGTTCTCGGTCATAGGCCAGGGCTCCAACCACGCGCTCGCCCTGCTTGAAGAGACGGATGATCGTCACTTCCATATGCACGTCGATGCCCTGGTGGATGCCGTGATCCTGCAGAGTGCGGATCATCTCCAGGCCGGTGCGGTCGCCCACATGCGCCAGCCGTGGGTACTTATGTCCACCGAAGTTGCGCTGCAGGATCTTGCCCGACTTGGTCCGGTCGAAGACTGCGCCCCATGCTTCCAGCTCGCGAACGCGATCCGGGGCCTGCTGAGCATGCAGCTGAGCGTGTCGCCAGCTGTTGACGTACTGACCACCACGCATGGTGTCCGCAAAATGCGTCTTCCAGTCGTCGCGGTCATCTACGTTGGCCAGCGCTGCGGCGACGCCGCCCTCGGCCATGACTGTGTGTGCTTTGCCCAGGAGGGACTTGCAGACAAGTCCAACTGATAGACCATCTGCGGCAGCTTCGATGGCAGCACGCAGGCCAGCACCGCCAGCCCCGATGACGAGCACGTCGTGTTCGATTCGCTTCGCCTGACCCATTAGAGAATCCTCCAATCGGTCCAGGTGCCCATGGAGCAGAGGCGGACGTAGATATCACTGAACCCGACCCAGAACAGGCTCATCCAGGCGAAGAGCTGATGCTTGCGGTTGAGACAGGAGACGCAGGAGTAGGCCTTGAAGCGAACCGGCGCGTGGGAGAAACGATTCATGAAGCCACCCACGATGTGTCGGAAGGAATGACATCCAAGGGTGTAACCGCCGAGCAAGATGACATTGAGCAGGAGAACCAGAGTGCCGACGCCGATTCCGAAGACCGGATCGGCACCAGGGGTATCCACGAACCAGAGCGCCGCCCAAACGTCGTAGGATAGGAAGACGATGAACAGAAGAGCGACGTAGAGCATGTAGCGGTGCAGGTTCTGCAGAATCAGGGGAAGGGAGTGCTCACCCCAGTATGACTTCCGCGACTCGCTGACTGCGCAGGCAGGAGGATCTGCCCAGAAGGCCTTGTAGTACGCTCCCCGGTAGTAGTAGCAGGTCAGTCGGAAGCCAGCCGGTGCCCATAGAATCAGGAAGGCTGGGGACCAGGGCATGAAGCCGGGCCACCACCCGGGCTTTGGCCCGAACCAGGCATGCGGTGAATCACCGAAGAGCTCTGGGGAGTAGAAGGGGGACAGATAGGCACCGAAGCTGTAGTGCTCCGCCTGAAATGCCGCCCAGGTGGAATAGATGATGAAGGCGCTAAGGCCCAGAAATGTAGCGAGCGGCTTACCCCACCAGAGGTCGGTCCGATACGTCGCTCCTAGGCCAGAACGGGCCTCGGGTGCTGAGACTGAGGTCATGGAATGGGTCGGGGCGCAGGGTTGCTCGAGGGCATCGCCGGCTAAGCAGTAGCCAGGGCCAGCTGGTGAGTCAACGATTCTTCCCGGAGCTGAGTATTGGCCGCGAATTCGACCGATCAGGGCAAATCCTCTCCAGAAGGCCCCTTGAAATCATCGATCAATTCATGGTCGGAGATTGGGATGATAGTCGAGACCACGCAGAAGCCTGAAGTCGATCCACGGGAGGGGGAGGATTGGTTTCAGCGCCTCCCGGAGGATGCCAAGGAGAACTTCCGCGAGCGCTTTCGCCTGGAGAACCGCTCACCGGAGAGTGAGCTTCAGCGGCAGGGGAGGATGACCCAGTGCCTCATCGATGGCGCCATCGTCTACCTGCCCGTCGAACTGATCTTCTATGGCCTGAGTCTCTGGTCGGCCTTGATCACTCTTGCCGTGGGCCTGGCCCTGGGCCTGCTCTGGTTTCGGACCAACGCCAACCGACTTCTTCTGACGGTTCTCGGTGTCTTCGTGGTGCGCTGCCTCTGCGGCTTTGGGGGCTACTTCAATGTTGCCATGTACCTGATCTTCACCGGAGTGATCTGTCGGGCGACGACCCTGACTCGCGAGCCTGGGCGCAGAGCATAGGGCTCCTGTCCCGCAGCAGGGCGTGCCAGCATTCGGCCAGGTAGCCCAGGTGCAATCGCCGTTGCAGACCAGGCTTGTGCAGGCAGCCCCAAACTTGGCCGGGTATCCGGCGCAAAATGTGCATGCGCCCGTAGCGCAAGGCTTCGAAACTGCAGCGCGATCGACCCTGCCAATAGACACGGTCTGCGAACCACTCTCGTTGCATCCTGTTGGCTGAGATCATGTGGACAACTCTCGCCTCTGGCAAGTAGGCAAGATCCCAGCCGGCCCCGGCGACGCGATCACACATCTCGGTTTCCGACATGGTGAGCAGGCAAGATCCCCTCAGCCCCAGTCGCTCGTCAAACTTTGCGCCGTCGGCAAAAACCTGCCGGCGGAAAGCCATGTTCGCCCCCCGCGGAAAGTCCGGGTAGACAAGAGACCGCTGTTCTTCACCTAGATCGAAGCCACTCAAGTAAGGCAGGAGTTCGTCGTCGAGCCAGACGGGACGCTCGATCTCGAGGTCGAGTAGAACCCGGCCGCCGATGGCACCCAGGGCAGGTTGTTCTGCAAAGGCCCTACGGATGGCCCTGAGCCAATTGGGATCCGGAATCGCATCATCGTCGATGAAGGCCAAGATCTCGGCCTTGCACTCGCGTAGCGCACGATTGCGGGCAGAGGACTCGCCAAGTTTGTCTTCGCGGAAGTAGCGCAGGATCGGTGGCTCGGTTCGAACTGCGCCCCGCAGCAGCTGCGCGTTCTCCTCGCGTGAGCAGTTATCGATGATCAGAATCTCGAATTCATCGGCGGGAAGGTCCTGGGCGCAGAGGGCCGCGAGAGTCCGCTCGATCGCGGGACCGCGATCCAAGGTGCAAACGATGGCGGCGATCGAGAGCTTTGCTTCCTGCACGCAGGCCTACTTTTCTTCGCTCCAGCTACCTGAACGAGGTCGCTCCAGGAAGGCCATCAGGGCCTCGGTGAAGCGCTCGGGAAACTCGAGGTGTACAGCATGGTCGCCGCCGGCAACGACGACGGCCTGACTCTCTGCATTGGCGAGGCCTTTGAAGAGCTTGGTCTGCCGGTTCATGTTGCCAATGGGGTCGTGTTCCCCGCGGATGACCAGGGTTGGCATGCTTAGCTTGGCTGGATCCAGGGCGTTGAACTGGTCCATGTGTCGCCAATCAGCTCGCACCGGATCCGCATCCAGAGATGCCTCCGCGTAGGCATTGATGGCCTGTTTCGAGATTGAGCCTTCGACGATGAAGTCGGAGCGAGCTGCGCTGGCAGTGTTCGCCCTGTACTCCGGTAACCGCTCCAGGTTGCTTTCGCCTGGGATCTGCTGACCAACATCATGGGGATAGCCATAGAGAATGAGCTCCGAGATCAATTCCGGATGCTCTTGTGCGGTGAGCTGGGCCACCATGGCGCCCAAAGACCAGCCGAAGAGAATTGGTTTGCTGCTGACGTCTGAGCGCGAACGAATCCACTCCAAAGCGCCGGCGACATCCTGCATGGAGCGCTCAGGGCTGGCAAACCCGCTGTGGTCGCGAATGCTGCCGCCATAGCCCCGTAAGTCGAGGGCATAGGTCGCGATTCCTTCCTGAGCCAGAGCCTCCATGAGAGAGAGCTGCTCCCCCGGCACCTGCAAGTCGAAGTCCGGGGCAGCACTCCAGGTCCGGCCGTGGATGAGTAGGATCGCGCCGCGGGTTTCGCCCATGCGCTTCTCTCGCAGGGCGAGCTCATGCCCATCCACCTTGATGCGATGCACCCGGTCGATCATGGCCGTGTGATTGCTGCCTGAACCGGGGCTTGCGCAAGCGACGAGGCTGGCGAGCAAGGCGATAGAGAAGAGCGTGGATGCCTTGGCCGAATTCATGCAATCTCCTGGGACGAGGTGTCGCCAAGGATAGCCCGCCGTCGCCAACAGAGCTATCCGAGCAGGGAAGTTCCGCTAGCGTCGGCCGGAAGCCAGGCGTCGGGCTTCGGGCAGGCTACGGAGCCTGGCCATGCTTATGAAGCCGAAGAAGGGGCCGATGGCCAGAATGCTGAAGACCCAGCGCCAACCGAGGGATTCGCGCAGGAGGGGGATCAACTGAATGGTGAATAGAGTCAATAGGAAGCCCAGGCAGGTCTGCATGGTGAGCGCAGTTCCGGCATGCTCCCCGTCGGCCAGCTCGCTGACGGCGGCGCTGAACTGCGCGCTGTCGGCGACGACAGCAAAGCCCCAGATGAGGCAGATGGCTGTGAGCAGGTATGGCGAATCGAAACTGAGCCCGACTAGCAGACAGCAAGTGCCAGAGATGGCGAGGCTGATCATGGTCACCGTAGTGCGGCCAATGCGGTCGGCTAACCAACCGGCCAGGACACAGCCGATGGAACCGGCTGCGATGATGGCAAAAGCGGCGAGGAAAGCAGATCGGGTTTCGAGGCCGGCGGCTGTGAAGCTGGCCAGGATACAGATGGGCACCCAGGTCCACATGGCATAGAGCTCCCACATGTGTCCGAGATAGCCGAAGTTGGCGAGACGGAGGGGGCGGCTGGCCAGGGCGGAGCCGGCGAATCGCCAGTGAAACTGACGCGCGGGCACCCGGTGTGGCCCCTCCCGCAGAATCAGGGCAGCCAGCATCGCCGCTGCGAGAGCGAAGGCTGAGGAATACAACAGCACCGGTCGCCATGGCATCAGGCGCATGTCACCGAGACCGGGCAGCGCCTTCAGCAAGTGCGGAAGAGCAGAGCCGAAGCAGAGCGCAGCTACGAGGATTCCGATGCCGAGCCCTCGATCTCGTAGACACCAGGTTGAGGCTAACTTCATCCCTGGTGGGTAGGTCCCTGCCAGGCAGAAGCCCGTCAGGAAGCGAAGAGCCAGGGTGCTGGAGAAGTTGGCCTCGAGAAGAGGGATCGCCGCATTGGCGGCTGCCGCGATGATTGCGGCGAAGGCGATGAAGCGCGGCGCCGGGATGCGGTCCGCGAGGTTGAGGATGGCCGAGCTCAGGGCGCCAAAGACAAAGCCCACCTGAACACTCATGGTCAGCCAGGCTTCCTGTCCCTCGCTGAGGCCCCATTGCGAGGCGAGGGGTACGACTACAGCTGAGGCGGAAAACCAGAGGGACATGACCAGGAGCTCGGCCAGGGCGAGGATCCCCATGTTCGCCCACTTGTTCGCCTTGCTCTGCATCAGCCTGGGAACATACGAGACCGGGTCGTGACCTTCACGGCCACGGCCCGGTTATTCCCTCCGTCACGATCGGACAGCAGGGACTGCAGTCTGAATCAGCTGACCTGGGTCAGCGGTCTTCAGCCTCCATCTCGGCCAGCAATTGGTCCACGGCCTTGTCCATCTCCTCGCCACGCTTGTTCTTGAAGCGGATCACACCCTTGTGGTCGATGATGTAGATGGTTGGCCAGCTTTGGACGTTCCACTGGGCTGAGATCGGGCCTTGGGTGCCCTTGGGACCGTTCCAGAAGCTACGCCAGGAGATGTTTTCCTCTTCCATGCGTGGTCTGAGAGTCTCCTTATTTGCGTCCGAGTTGACGCCGAGGAGTGCGAAAGGCTTGTCTGCTAGACGCTTCACGAGCGACCGCTCGTGTGGGTACATGGCCCTGCAGGGTGGTCACCAATCTCCCCAAAAGTCGAGAACCACGACCTTGCCGCGGTAGTCGGAGAGCTTGAAGTTCACGCCATCGAGATCGTCAGCAACGATGTCCGGCGCTTCCATGCCGATCTGCAGGCGCTCACGCTCGAAGCGGAAAGCGCTGGCAGAAATGGCCAACTCGCTACCTTCCGCGAGGAGAACCACCTCATCGAGAAGATCGAGGGCTTCTGCCTTCTCTTCTGCACTCGCCTTGCTGTCACGCATGGCAGTCAAGGCCATGGCGTGAATCGCATGGGCTTGGATCAGATCGTGTGGGCTACCGCCGGCCAGGCTTTCGAGCACGTCCTGGTAGCGATCCGCTCCGACCTTGGCGCCGAGAAACTGGGCGCTCTCGGCCAGGGTCAACAGGCCCTCACTTTCGATGTGCTCTTGCAGGAGCTCGTCGACTGCGGCCCGGCTCAGCTTGCGCTTGGTGGCATTGATCGCGATCCAGCACAGGTAGGGGACAGCGTCTTCGGTCCCGGCGTGTGCATCGGCGCCAGCCTGGAACTTTGCCAGGAAGGGCTTCATGTCCAAGGGTTTGGCCTGGGACATCAGTTTTGCCGCGCCCTTCGAGTCGCCCTTCTCCATCAGGGCTTTGTACTCTTCTGAGCCGGCGATGGCCTGCTGGGCCTTGATCGCTGCAATTCTTGCGGCGCTGTATTCGGCGGATAGGGACTGGAAGCCCCCGCTCGCTTTCGCTTCAGTCGCCACGCCCTTTGCATCCTGCTGGGCGATAACTGCGCCCGGTAGGAAACAGAGAGCTGTGATCAGACATCTCCTCATGTGTAACTCCGCTTCAAGGGGTTGTTAGGTAGGTAGAATCGATGTGAAGGCGGACGTCGTTACGGACTATTCCCGTCGCGAATAAAATGCTTTGCCCCCTGGGGAAGTCTGCCCGGGTCAATGTGTGTAGCTAGCGCCACATGGCTAGGCGTACATGGCTCGGGCGCAGCTGGTAGACCAACTGCGCCCGAATCCTGGGTCGGAAAGCCAGTGCCCGCGGAGGATTAGCGGTCCTCGGCAGCCATTTCTGCCAGGAGCTGGTCCACCGCCTTGTCCATCTCCTCGCCACGCTTGTTCTTGAAGCGGATCACACCTTTGTGATCGAGAATGTAGATGGTTGGCCAGGCGCGAACATTCCAGGCCGCCGAGATCGGCCCACTGGTCCCTTCAGGGCCATTCCAGAAGCTACGCCAAGAGATGTTCTCTTCGATCATGCGAGGCCGGAGCTTGTCTTTATCGCTGTCGGAGTTCACGCCAATGAGGGCGAAAGGCTTGTCCGCTAGACGCTTCACGAGCGACCGCTCGTGTGGGTACATGGCCCTGCAAGGCGGTCACCAATCTCCCCAGAAATCGATGACAACAACTTTGCCTCGATAATCGGAGAGCTTGAATTCAACTCCATCCAAGTCATCAGCAACGATGTCGGGGGCAAGCATGCCAATCTGCAGTCGCTCAGCTTCGAAGCGAGGGCCGCGTGCACGTACTTCCAGGGGATCACCCTTGGCAAGCTCTGCGACCTGATCAAGAATGACCAGCGCCTTCGCCTTGTCCTCTTCGCTGGCATTGCGGCCCATCATGCCTTGCGCTTTGCCATGGAGCGCGTGCGCCTTGACCATGTCGTGCGGTGACTTCGCGACAATCAGATCAACAATCTCCAGGTAGCGTTCCTGCCCGATGCTGCGACTCAACATGTTCGATCTGAATTGCGGCGGTTGTAAGGCTTTGCTGTCCAGGTGATCGGCGACCACGGCATTGACAGCCACGAGGATCTCGTCCTTCTGCTTGGCTCCACCGTTCATCACGATCCAGAGGTGAAACTGCAGCGCTTCTTCTTCGCCGGAGTAGCGCTTGCCCGCTTCTGCAAAGCGCGCCACAAAGGCGTCGATGTCAGGGCGAGCGACAGAATTGGTGAGTTCGCGCGTAGCCTCGTTGTCGCGAGCGGCGCGAGCAGCTTTGTACTCCTCGCTCTTCCTGACAACATCCATGGCGGCGCGCCACTCGGCGACCGCAGTTGCGTGCTCCTTGACCAGAGCATCGTATTCCGACTTCGCACTCTCCGTGCCCGACTGCGCGACCAGCGCAGCAGCAAGAAAGAGGGCCGAGGCGGACGAATAGAGAGCTTTCATGCTCATCCTCCTGATAGGGCCGTGTTTGAACCCATCCTCCCCGGATAGATTACTCTGGGCAAGGCCCGAATCACTTCCCCTTGCTTTCCGCAGGCATCGCTTTGCGCTTGGACAGAGATCGCAGGAATGCCAGGAGATTGTTGGCCTCCGCGTCACTTAGCTCGAGAGCTTGCATGATCGGGTCTAAGTGGCTGTTGGCATTGCCTCCTCGCCGGTAGAACTCGATCACCTCCGCCAAGGTTTCGATGCTGCCATCGTGCATGTAGGGAGCGGTTTCTGTGAGGCCACGCAGGGTGGGCACCTTGAAGGCGCCCCAGTCCGCATCCTGTCCGGTGACTGCCTGTCTTCCCGGCTCTGGCTTGCCATCGATGACGCCGACGCCGGTGTTGTGAAACTTCTCGTCGCTGAAGTTCGGTCGGCTGTGACATTGCCAGCAACGACCCTTGCTCTCGTAGATCCACATGCCGGCTAACTCTGCCTTGCTCATCGCCGTGCGCTCCCCGTAGATGAAGCGATCCGGCGGGCTGTCCCCATAGGTCAAGCTGCGTACGTAGCTCGCCAGTGCTTTGGCCAGGCTGACTTCGCTGACTCCCTCGCTGTAGTTCGCTTGGAAGGCTGCCTGGTACTCGGGTATGTCATCGATCCGCTGCACTGCGTCCGCGAGCTTCAGGTCCATCTCGTTGGGATCCTCAATAGGCAAGAGAACCTGTTCCTCGAGGCTGCCTGCCAGGCCATCCCAGCGCTGCCGATCGCCATAGCCGCGGTTGTAGAGGGTCGGTGCATGGCGCAGAGCGCGGCGACCGTAGACACCGAGCGGCCGCGCTTCTGGCGACGCAAAACCGTGTTCCGGTTGGTGGCAGCTCGCACAGGAGATCTTGCGATCCGCGGAAAGAATCGGATCGAAGAAGAGCGTCTGACCAAGGAGGATGGCCTGCTCGGTCAGCGGGTTGTCAGTTGGCACCGGGAGTTTGGGGAAGCCGATCAAGTCCCGGGCATCCAAGTTGACTGCGCCTTCTCCTGCCTGGCCTTCCTGGGCTCGACCCAGGCTCGAGAAGATAATGATGCAGCTCAGGCTGATGGCGATTAGAGATCCGCTTGTCTTGCTTGCCCGCATGTGCCTCTCAATGCTCGGTTGCCGAATTGCTAAGCCGCATTGACCATAGCTCATTGCAGGTTCTTCGGCAGCATGTCCCGGGCGAAGGCTTCAGCTTGTGGCCAGTACACGGAGAATCGCCGCAGTCAGGCGCCTGGCCGTGATGCTGCTGTTGTCCGCGTCGGGGCGGTAGGAGCAGTAGTCTGCTGCCTCGCTGAGGACCTTTTCGCCTAGACCATAGAGTTCGATCTCCGCCGCGGAGGTGGGGGCGAAGAAGGCCACAGTTGGCAGTCTTGCAGCGATACCCAGATGCATGGCCAGGCTGTCGCTGGTCAGGAGCAAGGTGCAGCTGGCGACGATGGCTGCGAAGTCGAGAATCGAATGATCGCAGCCTGCGGCGAAGCAAGTCCCGGCGGCCTTGCTCTTGCTGAGTACTTGCATCAATTCCCGGTTTCGTTCCCTCTCCTCTGGTCCACCGAGAATGAGAAACTGGGCTTGCTCATCCAAGTCGGCATGCAGCTCCTGGACGGTTTCGACGACTCGGGCCAGAGGCAGTTCCTTTGCTGGCCAACGACCACCCGCACCGGTATTCAGCCCGATGATCGGCCGCTCGCCATCGAGGCCCAGCTTCGCCAGGAGATCTGCTGCATGCCGGCAAGAGGCATCTGGCAGGGGGAGTTCGGGGCGCCCCATGGGCAGGGCCAGCATGTCCGCCAGAATCTGCGGATGGCTGCGTTGATTTGCCAGTTTGCGGGCATCCGCTGCGGCCTTGCCGTCCCGTGCCAGGAGCCCCATGCCAAACCAGGCTTCTGCGTCATCGCTGTAACCAGGCCTGCCTGTCGCATCCAGGCAGGCCCCGGTGAGCTTCTCGCCCTGGAGAGCCGATGCCAAGGCACATAGGGGTGCCTCATCATCCAGTGAGATGATCCAGGAGAAGTTCTTGGCGGCCAGATCCGCCTGGATTGCTGCAATCTCATGGCTGTCACCGGCAGCGAGGCAAAGTACGCGATCGACCAGAGGATGATGGGCCACAAGGTCCGAAGCCATGGGCGCGGTGAGCCAGGTGATCTTCGCTGCTGCCTGAGTCTGGACGAGTCCTGGCAGGATGGAGGTCGTGCGCAGTACATCTCCCAGGGCACCGGTCTTGATGATCAGAATGTCCGCCACGCCAACCGGATACTAACCCGATGGATGGCCCTGTCCATCGCTGCAGAGTTATGATCGGCCCCGCACCTGCAACCCCAAGAAACCCATGCTGCATCCACGTAACCTCGGACTGCTCACCCTGCTGCCTCTCACACTCTGTGCCTGCGGAAGCACGCAACCGGAGCCGATCAAGACCGTGCTGCCGCAGTATGGCGTGGAGCTCTTCTCGCAAACTCTTTCCGTGCGGGGAAGTTCGTTCTCTGCTGATGGGAGCCAGATCCTGGTGACCTCGAACGAGGGTGGAGTCTTCAACGTCTATTCTCAACCAGTCGATGGGGGAAGGCCCACCAGACTCACCGCATCGGCCGGTTCGGCGATCATGGGCATCAGTTGGTTCCCCCACGATGACCGCTTCCTCTACACCAAGGATGGGGATGGCGACGAGCTGAATCATCTCTATCTGGCCGCAGCAGGGGGAGAGGTCTTGGACTTGACTCCCGGGAAAGGCCTAAAGGCTTCCTTCATGGCATGGGCTGAGGATGGCAGCGCCTTTTGGGCCATGATCAATCAGCGGGACGCGGCAGCCTTCGATGTCTATGAGTACGACCTGGAGTCGCCGGTTACTGAAGCCAGTGCAGGGATCCGGGTGCTGCCGCGCCACATGGTTTTCGAGAATGAAGGTGGCTACATGCCAGGCCTGGCATCCAGAGACCTCCGCTACCTGATCCTCAGCAAGGCGCATAACAATCGAGACAACGATCTCTTCCTCTATGACACCGAACAACCGGACATGGCGCCGGTATTGATCACCCCGCACGAAGCTCCGGTCAGTTTCGCGCCAGCCAGTTTCAGCCCTGACGGCAAGCAATTCTTCTACGGCTGCGATCTGGATAGTGAGTTTCAGCGCATCTGGTCTTACGACCTTGCCAGCGGCGAACGGAAAGTCGTCGAAGAGCGCGACTGGGACATCATGGGGATGTCTTACACCAGGGACGGACGCTACCGGGTGCTCAACATCAACGCCGATGCACGCACGGTGCTCGAAATCACCGATACGCAGACCGGACAAACTCTCGATCTCCCTGGCTTCCCTGGCAGAGAAGTGCGCAGTTTTCAAACCTCAGCGGACGGAAGTCAGGCAGTCATCAGCGTGGCTGGTGATACTTCCTCCGCAGATATCTACGTCGGCACGCCGGGAGGAATGGAGTTCACTGCGATCACGGAGAGCATGCCGCGGCAGCTCGATCCGCAGCATCTAGTAGCTGCCGATGTGGTGCGTTACCCCAGCTTCGATGGCTTGGATATCCCGGCGATCCTGTACAAGCCCAAGCTCGCCAGCGCAGATGAAAGGGTGCCCGGTATCGTCTGGGTGCACGGCGGTCCCGGCGGTCAAAGTCGCACTGGCTACCGTTCGACGGTTCAGCTCTTGGTCAATCACGGTTACGCGATCTTGATGGTGAACAACCGGGGCAGTTCGGGCTACGGCAAGACCTTCAACCATCTGGACGATCGCAGGCACGGTGAGGATGACTTGCAGGACTGTGTCTACGGGCGCAAGTACCTGGAGTCTCTGGATTGGATCGATGCGGAACGCATCGGCATCATGGGTGGCAGCTACGGCGGCTATATGGTCTGTGCCGCTCTTGCCTTTACACCGGACGCTTTCGATCTCGGCATCGACATCTTTGGCGTAACGAATTGGCTCCGAACCCTGGAGAGCATTCCTGCATGGTGGGGAGCCAACCGTGACTCCCTCTACGCAGAGCTCGGTAATCCTGCTGAGGATGCCGAACGGCTACGCCGGATCTCCCCGCTCTTCCATGCCCATAACATCACCAAGCCCATGCTGGTGGTGCAGGGAGCCAATGATCCCCGGGTCCTGGCTGTGGAAAGCGACGAGCTCGTCAATGCCGTTCGTAAGAACGGTGTCCAGGTGAAATACATAGTCTTCCCGGACGAGGGCCATGGCTTCCGCAAGAAGTCCAATGCCATCATCGCGGATCAGGCCTATCTGGACTTCCTCAATAAGAACTTCAAGAAGCACTGAGGCAGGCCGGCGGAGCTAAAGAAACAGCCTGTGCTCGCTGAAGCGATCGAAGAGCGTCGCACCATCTTTGACTTCGCGTTGAGCCAAGGGCCTGGCAATCTCTGCGAGTCGCTCAGCAACTTTTTCGATGGACTTAGAGGTGCGGGCCGTTGGGTCGGTCGCGACAAGTGGTTGTTGACCGAGTCGGCGCTGAGTCACCGTCGCATCTTCACCAATCTCGCCAAGGTACTGCAGGTCCACGCCAGTGTGTTTCTGGGCGACCTCGTAGAGTTTGTCGAAAGCCTGCAGTCCTTGCTTCTCGCGGACCACGCGATTGACGACAACTGAGCAAGTGCTGTCCTTCTTGAGTTTGGCCAGAACCTTGATGACAGCGTAGGCATCGGTGAGCGCAGCGATCTCCGGCTGGGTCACGAGTAGGACATGGTTGGAGCAGAGCAGGGTCAGCAAGGTCTGCGGCGCGATTCCCGCGCCCAGGTCCAGGATGAGGATGTCTTCCTGGGCTGCCAACTCACCGAGCTTCTCACCAAAAATGAGTAGCTCCTGGTCGCTCAAGTTCGCCATCTGACGTACGCCGGAGCCACCTGGGATGAGAGCGGGTCCGGCGGGGGTGATGATGCGGACATCGCGCAAGGTGGCTCGACCGCTGATCACATGCTGCATGGTCATCTTCGGCTTCACGCCGAGGAGGAGGTGGTCGCAGGCGAGGCCGAAATCACAGTCGACCAGAGTTACACGTCGATCCTCGCGGCCGAGCACGACAGCCAGGCTGGTGGCGAGGAAGGACTTGCCGGTGCCGCCCTTGCCGCTTGCGATGGCGATGCAGCAGGCCTCGCGCCGTGGTTCCTGCTCCTCAGGGGATTCGCGGCCGCCGCCGAAGAGCCGTTCGAGGATCCCTCTGCCCTGCGGCCCGAGACCCGAGCGCCTGCCTAAACCTCCGGCAGCCAGCGACTGTCGATTTTGGCCGAGCACGCGCCTAACCAAGAACTCCCACCCGTACTTGCACCACCTGCAAATTCACCGCCTGCCCTGAAACTAATGACCAGGCCAAAACTGGCCCGCTGATTCCTGAGGCCGATTTCCGCAGATTGGGCTCTGGATTGCAAGCCACGGGCTGCCGCTGGCAAATAAATCCCAGCCCCCGGACAGTCTGCTGCATCGGATTCGCCACTCCTCGCATCCAGTTCTGCAGTCATGAGTCAGTCCAGCATCGAATACTCAGAAGAGCTCCTGGCCAACCTCGGGTGGCTGCGGCAGCTTGCGGAGAAGCTCGCTGGCGATCGACAGCTCGCCGAGGACCTGGCTCAGACAACCTGTCTGCAAGCCTTGGAGAACCGCCCCAGAGACGCTTCCCGCCTGCGAGAATGGCTGGCTAGCATCCTCCGCAACTGCTTCCTGCAGGAGCACCGTCGCAGAAAGACACGCCAGGCCAGGGAGCTAGGCAGCGCCCGACCGGAGAGCCAGGCCTCCACGGCCTATGTGGTTAGCAAGGCCTCGGCTCAAAAGGCCCTGGTCGCAGCGGTGCTCGCCCTCGCTGAGCCCTACCGCAGCACCCTCCTCCTGCGGTTCTTCGAAGAGTTGCCGCCCCGCCGGATCGCGGAACGCACGGGCGTCAGCGTGGCCACGGTCAATTCAAGACTGAGTCGTGGCCTCGATCGGCTGCGTCGAGAGTTGGATCGCAGCCATCGCGGTGGGCGGGAGGAGTGGCTGAGTGCCTTCGCAGTCTTGATCGCAGGGCCAGTCGGGTTTGCAGCTCTAGGAACCATCATGAATAGCAAATTGAAGTTCGCCCTCGCCTCCAGCCTGGTGATAGGTCTCTGGGCCATTGGCTATCAGGTCTTACCCGCTGAAGACCTGTCGCCCGCAGCCGCTAGCGCGAGCATCGGCGACTCCAGCGCGATTCTCGAGTCTGAGCCTGCCAGTGATGCCGGCGACATCCTGCTGCCACGCGAGGATCTGCCTAGGCTTGCAATCGACAGGGCTGGCGCGGAAGCGCCGCTCACCGAGCTGGTGCGTGGACGGGTCTTTGACCCGGAGGGACTTGCTCTGCCGAACATCCCGGTCCTAGTGGCCGGTAGCAGCATTGGAGAAGAACGGGCAGTGAGTGATGCCGCTGGGGAATTCGCCCTCACCACGCGCGGACGTGCGGTCAGCATTCTGTCCAATTCGCCCGAGCATGTAACGGTCTTCTCAGCGGAGCACGCTCCGGATTCACCGATTCGTCCGGCAATCGTGGTGGCGGAGAAACTGCGCTTGGGAGGCCTCGTGGTCGATGCCGATGGCCTACCCCTGGCCAATGTGAAACTCGAGGTCGTTTACCCCCAGGGTTTCGAAGCGCGCCTGGGAATCCCCCTCGATCGATCTCGGCGCAGCAGCTTTCGCTCGGTGAGCAACTCGGAGGGCAGGTTTGAACTTCCCGCTGCACCCAGTATCTCCGCTGCAAGCCTGCGCGCCCAGCTCGAACCTTTCGCACCTGCGGCGGCCAATCTGCCCACTCACTCGGAACAGAACATGTATCTGGTGATGCAACGAGAGGAGGTTGGTGAGGAGAAGATCCAAGGGCGGGTCCTGGATGCGATTGGTCAGCCGGTTGCGGATGCACGTGTGTCTCTGGGCATGACCTCGAGCCTCAGCGACGCGGATGGAGTCTTCGAACTTGGCCTGAAGCGTGCCGCCAACGGTGAGCGGATTCTCGCAGTCAAGCAAGGCATGCTCCCTGGAAGCTACGAACTCTTGCCGGCGGGAGATGCCAGCGCGGTCGCCTGGCCCGCTTGGGTTGAAATCCGACTGGGGGAGAAGCCCCTCTCGATAAGCGGCAGGGTTCTGGATGCCCAGGGTCAGCCCCTGGCAGGGGCGATGTTGTGGATCGATGATCCAAGTGCCTTCGGTCTGGTTGGGCTCCTGCCGGTGAAGGTCGAAGGCCTCATGGCTGGCGCGCCGGTTGGGAATTCACCGGATCTCCCTGCGGAGGTCTTGGACAACCCCAGGCAGGGCGAGCATGTCTACTCGATCATGGACCACGCCCGCGAACCCAGCGCCAGCTGGCACTACGTGCTCGCGGACGAGGATGGCAGCTTCACCTTCCCCGGCCTGATGGAGCGCGCCTACCAACTACGGGCCATGCACCCTGAGACTCTGCATAGCGTTAGCAAGTCGGTCGTGGCGGGCAGCCGCGGAGTCGTTCTCGAGTTGCCAGCCGAGAAGGGTTTAAAGCCCATCGCCGGTGTCCTGGTAGATGAAGATGGTCATGCGGTCGCCGGCGCGACCATTTCGCAGATTCGGCGTGTCCTCCATGCCCAGCAGCGAGTACCGGGAGGACAGCTGGACGGCAGCCTTATCCGTCATGGGCCCCGCACCAAGAGCGATGCCCAGGGTCGCTTCCGATTCGATCCATCCTCCGATGAAGACATTATGCTGAGCATCTTCGGTGATGGCATCCTGCCGCTGATCCCAGATCTGAAGGACGCTGCAGACTGGAAGCACTTGCGTTACGAATTGCAGCGCAGGTATCACTTCGAAGTGGTCGTTGCCCCGGAAATCGCCGATGCGATCGAAGCCAGAGGCGCAGATGGTGAGCAGATGGTCATGGCTCAGCTGCGCAGTGGATCGAGCAGTATGGATGGGCGTCGGCCACTGGCAGCGGGACGTTCAGGAGTGCTCGCCGTCAGCGGGAAGGTTCGCAGCATCCTCTTGCTCAAAGCGGGAGTCATCGTCCAGGAGATCCCGGTCAGTCTTCGCCCAGGTCAAACCAACTTGATCAGGCACTGAGCGCGGGAGCGATCCGTCGCAGGAGCATCGCCAACCAGAGGAAGGCGAAGGGGGTGAGCTGAAAGAGCAGGCGGCCGGCTGATGTATCCAAGTGCCAGATCAAGTTCTGGTAGCTCCCTGCATAGACCAGGAGACAGCCCAGCAGGCTCAAGCCGATGGTAGCCGTGGGTAGGTAGAGTTCGCCGCGGAAGCAGCGCAAGGGCAGGATGAGGAGGGCGACTGCGAAGACCAGGAAGATGCCCTGAGTCGCCGGTGACAGCAGTCCATAGTCGAGGATGTAGTTGGCGATCGGTCCAATCCGATCACCAAACTGGCTGAAAAGCAGGCTCAGGAGGGAACTGCCTTCAGGGTTGTCGCCGAGCAAGTCGTTGCTCAGGCCGAAGACAGCATTGAAGATCAGTTGCAGGAGCAGGATTCCGAGGGGCAGGAACAACCATGGGCTGCGGGGCAAGCTGGACCAGGACCGACGCTCGATGCAGAAGACGAGCAGAGCGAGAATGGCTGCGAGGAGAAAGAGCGAGGCATCGTTCTTCGACCAGAGTGCCAGGGCCATGCCCGCGGATGCCATGGCGGCATGGGCTTCGAGTTTGCTTTTACGCCAGCGCGACCATGCGTCGAAGGCCAGCAGGCAGCCCGTGGCCACCATAAGATCAGAGTATGCGCGCTGACTGAGCACGCGGAAGACTTCGCTGTCTACCAGCAGGACCAGCAGGAGGCATACATAGAGAGGCTTGAGGGCGCGGAGGACTGCGCCAGCTGCGATGCAGATCAGGGCCAGACTGAAAACCAAGACGGGCAGGCGGTTGGCGCTATGCAGGACCTCCCCGGCCTGACTGAACATCCATGCTTGCAGGAGAGGATTGAGCAGCGGGTAGTCTGAGTGCGGGAGGCTCTGCAGGCCAGAGGCGAACTCGTTGCCGAATCCCGGGGAGAGATAGATGAGCTTCGCCTTTGCCGCCCAGATCCGCGCTTCATCGGTTTCGATCACCAGCAGGCTGCCGGCGGAGATCAGGCTTATCAGACTCAGGGTCAAGAGAAGGCCAACGAAGATCAGGAAGGGCCAGGGCAGTGCTGTCGGCGCAGAGTCGATCCTCCCCATGAATTTGGCGCGAGACACAAGCAGGGTCGGGATGGCGAGGACAAAGGGCGCCGTCCACCAAGTCTCCGGGCCCAGGCCAAGGCACTGGTATAGGAAGAGTCCGAGAGCCAGATAGAGGCAGCCGCAGGTCCATACCCAACCCGGGTAAGCAAGGCCTACCTGGCGCGGCTGCAAGGCGAACCTGCGCAAGACCAGTATCCCGAGAAGGGCGGGAGCCAGGAGACTCCAGAGCAGGCTGAAGGAATCACTGCTCACGATCCTGATTTCCTCCGCCAGAGTCGGTACTGAGGCAACTCGCTGGCAATCTCGTAGTCTGCGAACAGGGCTTCACCGACTGTCTGATTGTAGTCCATGACCAGCGGGGGTTTGCGCTGGGCGATGGCTGCGCCGGCTGCCGCTGTGTCGCCTACCCCTTGCACCACTAATGGGAAGAAGAACTGGCTACAGCGCAGAACCTGTCGATCGAGAGCCTCCTCCTCGGCAGCGATGTTTTGCGCAGCAAGGTCTGTGCGGCGGAAGAGGAGGAGTTCACCATCCGCTGGCAACTCTTCGCGAATGATCGCGACCATCTCCGGACTGAGGGCCAGGGGTAGGTACAGCTGCCTGGGATCCGGATTCAGGGCCTGCGGTAGAGCCCTGAGATTCTCCCCTGGCTCCTGCCAAAAGACCCGGGGGACTGCGCTGAGGCATTGCCAGCCGGCCCATACGAGTATGAGGCCCAAGAAGAGTTGGCTGCGGAGCCGATTGCCAGGCTCGAGGAGCATGCGGGAAGTCTAGCCCGCTGAGCGCGGTGAAACTGCCGCAGAACTGAGCGGAGCCTGGTGATGACCCCAGTATATTCCTTGGCATGATGGCGATGAGACTTGCCCATGCCATGGCGATGAGAGCAGAGGCGCGACAGATGGAGTGCAAAGCTGTCTACATCAACCACATCTCAGCGCTGGGGAAGCCGATATCAGCTGAGACCGAGGGAGACCCTAGAAGATGAGCGCAATACTGGGAATCGCAAGCCTGCTCCTGCCTGCCTTGAGCATTCAGGATCCGAAGCTTGACTATCACTTGGAGCTGTCCAAGGCCGGGGACAAGCGAGTCTCGATCACCATCGAGACCGAGCCGCTGCCCTTCCCGCAGATCCTGGTCATGCCTCGCGCCATACCCATGGGCTATGGCGAGCAGCCCTATGATCGCTTTGTCTCTGCTCTCTATGCGGAAGACAACGCTGGCAATCCGGTACTGGTCTCGCGGCAGGAGGGTCCACGCTGGCTCATCTCCGGGGAAACCAAGCTCAAGCGCATCCGCTACACGGTGGACCTGGGACGCATGGAGAGAGAGATTCTCTCGGCTGCGGACAGCTCCAAGGCTCGGGGCCGCTACCTGGGTGTGCTCGGGTATTCGGTCTTCGCCTATATCGACGGTCAGGAGCAGAAGGACATCGACCTGCACCTGCGTGGACCGGGCGGTTGGCAGATCTTCAGCACCCTGTCGCCACAAGTGCCGGCTCCTCAGGGATCGATGCAGGCCTACGCCACGGATTTCTACGCACTTGCGGATTCGCAGATCGCCATGGGGCCCATGCAGGGTGGCCTGGTCCTGCACAGGGTAGAGGGTCGGCCGAGTCTGTACATCGCTCTCTATGCCGAAGGCCCCGTCGAGCTGCGCAGCATAGGTAGGATAGGCCGCGGCGCTCTCGACGCCATGTGCGAGTACTTCGGCAATCGGCCATTTGGGCAGTACAGCATGCACATGGAGTACTTGCGCCCCCTCAGCGAGGAGCATGAGTACGGCTTCAGCATGGAGCACATGCAGAGCAGCACCTACTTCCTGCGCCATGACCAGGGTTTGACCAAGGACGCAGGTCCTGACGAGATCCGTCGCGTGGAATACAACTTTGCGCATCACATCGCGC
Source organism: Planctomycetota bacterium (assembly GCA_021776805.1). Lineage (GTDB taxonomy): Bacteria > Planctomycetota > UBA1135 > UBA1135 > UBA2386 > JAJFFD01. The sequence continues at coordinate 13,493 of JAJFFD010000074.1, read as the reverse complement.
ACAGTTGGATTCCGAAACGCTGCTACGGGGAAGGCTACTTTCCCTTCTCCTGGGAGGTGGCTCCGGTGCTCGACAGCATTTGGTTTTCTGAGGGCTTCGCCCAGTATGCGGCTATGGATGCCTTGACCAGGCGACGAGAGGGTGGAGAAGCTTTGCTTGCGCGCATGGTGGAGAACCGCTTCCAGAGCAATTTGGACAGTCAGCCAGAAGTCTTCGCCAAGATGACCACGGTGGCACTCTCCCGACTTGCATCCACTCGCTACAGCCAGGACTTTCGTACGGGCCGGGGAATCTACTCCCGCGGCGGCATGATGGCCGCCGAGATGGATGAGCGCATTCGCCGCCGCACAGATGACGAGAAGGGCCTGCAAGATGCCCTGCGCCACCTCTTCAAATGGGGTGAAACCAAGGACCGAGCCTTCACCCTCGAGGAGCTGCCCTTCATCCTCGAGGCGGGCTGCGATGTGGATCTGCGTTCGATCTACGATCGCTGGATGGGGCCGCAGCCGCGCTAAGTCTCCCCTGAGCTGAGCTCTAGCGCTAGGATCCTGCGTGGAGGATCCAACGCTCATGATGCAGTTTCGTCTCGCCTTCCCCGCTATCACCCTCATTGTCTGCGCCTGCCTGGCGCAAAACGCGCAGGCTCAGGCACCTCAGCCTGTCACTACGGTGGCCTTCGAGGCGCCGTCCATCGGCCGACAGATGAAGTACAACGTCGTCCTGCCCCAGGGCTACGAGGTATCGGAGCGACGCTATCCGGTCCTCTACCTGCTGCATGGGCTCACCAGCAATTACACCGCTTGGGCGCGCATGCGGGTACCTGAGTCGGCTGCTGCCTATGACTTGATCGTCGTCATGCCAGACGCAGGCAACTCCTGGTACGTCAACTGGTCCGAAGCCGAAGCTGGCCAGAAGAACGACTTCGAGGACTACATGATCGAGGACTTGATCGGGCATGTGGATGCAAACTACCGCAGCATCCCCGAGCGTAGCGCGCGGGCGATCTCCGGCTTGTCGATGGGTGGCTATGGTGCGCTCACCCTCGGGCTACGCAATCCCGACAAGTTTTGTGCCATCGGCAGTCACAGCGGTGCGATCTCTTTTGCTCGCGACGTGAAGCGCCGTCTTGCGGACGGTCAGCCCATGCGTTGGCGTGAGCCATCTGACAAGCCGAACCCGCGCATTGGCGTGGAGGGCTTCAGCAGCCAGGCTGAGCGGACACCGAAGGGCAAGATGTTCAGCACGGCGGAAGAATGTGATGCTCACGATCCCTTCACTCTCGTTTTGCAGCTCGAAGAGTCCGAGTTGCCCCACATCTATGTGGATTGTGGGACGGAGGATCGCTTGATCGGGGCTTCCAAGGGCTTCGCCAAGTTGCTCATGGAGAATGACATCCCTTTCACCTATGGGCAATCTCCTGGTGGACACCGTGCTCCGTACTGGGCGCGTGAGGTCTCGCATGCCATGGCCGTGCAGTATGAGATCATCCGGCGCAGTCTCGAATCCTCTGAGGGCAAGTAGCGGAAGGGAAGTTTCATGCACCTATCCTTCCCGGCTAGATACCTCGTTCTGCCCTGCTTGCTTTCCAGCCTGGCTGCTCAGGTAAGCTCGGTCGAGATCGAGTCGCGGTCAGAGATTGCGGATGGCCGCGTCTTCGGCGAGATCGGGGCCTATGAACAGATCGAGGGGCGTATCCACTTCGCCCTGGATCCGGATAACCCCTTCAATCAGCGCATCGTCGACCTGGGCCTGGCGCCGCGCAATGAGCGAGGCTTGGTGGAAGCCGTCGGCGATCTGGTCGTCTTGCAGCCGGTGGACGCCGAAAAGCGCAAGGGGCTCGCTCTGGTCGAAGTGAGCAATCGTGGTGGGCGCGCATCCCTCGGTTACTTCAATCGTGCTGGCGGCAGAAACCCCTTCGGGGATGGCTTCCTGATGCGCATGGGCTTGACCATCATCTGGGTCGGTTGGCAGCACGATGTTCCCCGTGGACTGCGGTTGGAGGTACCCATTGCGCGGGCGGGAGACGAGAGCATCACCGGTCTGGTGCGCGCAGATTGGACTGTAGAGCAGAGGGAAGAGGAGCTTGGCCTCGGCCACCGCAACCATCGCGCCTACAGCCCGGTCGACCCGGAGTCGGAGGAGAATCTCCTCACTTGGCGAGATGGTCGAGATGCAGAACGGGTCGAAGTGTCCGTCGACCTATGGGACTTCAGCGAGGATGGCAGCGCGATCACCCTTGCAGGCGGATTCCAGGCCGGTCGGATCTACGAGCTGGTGTACCGCGCCAAGGATCCGGCTGTGCTTGGCCTGGGGCTGACAGCGATTCGCGACACGATCTCCTACGCCAAGTACGAGCCGGACTGCGTCTTCGCCGTAGATCAGGGAGTCGCCGTCGGTATCTCGCAGACCGGGCGCTTCCTCCGCCATTACCTCTACCAGGGCTTCAATACCGATTCGGCGGGGCGGCAGGCACTGGATGGCATGATGATCCTCACCGCTGGTGCGGGACGGGGTAGCTTCAATCATCGCTTCGCCCAACCGAGTCGGGATGCACATCGCTATTCGGCGTTCTTCTATCCGACGGACATCTTTCCATTCAGCAGCGAGACTCAGGAAGATCCGATTCTCGGTCAGAGTGGCAGCTTGTTCGAATCGCAACACAAGCCCGAGCAGCTACCCAAGATCTTTGCCATCAACACGGGCTATGAGTACTGGGGCCGGGCTGCAGCCCTCGTGCACAGCAGCATCGATGGTGAGCGTGATCTCCAGCTGCATCCACTGGAACGGATCTATCACGTCACCGGGGCTCAGCACTTCCCTGGGTCTCTGCGCCGGGGCAATCCCATCGAATTGCGCACGGTCTACCGCGCCATGCTGGCAAACATGATGGCATGGGTAGCGGAGGGCAGGGAACCACCCGCATCGCGCTATCCCACGCTCGCTGACGAAAGCCTGGTCCCCGTGCACGAACTCGCTGACCCAGGCATACCCGATCTCAGCATGCCGACTGCAGCGCACACTGCCTATCACGCGGACTATGGGCCTGATTGGCCGGCGGGCATCGTCAGCATCCAGCCGCCGGAGCTCGGCAGGACCTTCGCCAGTCTAGTGCCGCAAATCGATGCCGCTGGCAACGAGATTGCAGGCCTGCGACCCATCGAGATCCGAGTTCCGGTTGCAACCTACACTCCTTGGAGTCTGCGCGCGGGAATGGCCGGGGGCAATGGCGAGCTGCGAGACTTTGTCGGCGGCTTCTATCCCTTCGCGCCGGATGAGTCGCGGGTGAACGCTGATGATCCGCGACCGACCCTCGAGGAGCTCTACGGGGATGCGGCCGGCTATCGGGCCGAGGTGGAAGCTGTAGCCGATCAAATGATCGCCGAGCGCGTGCTTCTGGCTGAAGATCGCGAGTTCATCCTCGAGCACTGCATGCGCCTCTGGGAGGCTGCACAGTGAAAAGAGTTCCATCAAGGACGCCAAACCATGAGTGACGCCTTTGTCCCACGCGTCGGCGGAATCCTCAGCGCCGACATCGCCGTCCCCGAACACGAACGTGAACTGAGCTTCTACTCGCATGTACTCAGTACGGGAGAGAATCCGCTTTGGCGCGAGGACCTGATGAACAACCTGGGCATGCCGGTCATCGGCTTGGGCGCGAGTAGCCCGGAGTATGCTGACCTTCCGCTCCAATGGATGCCGCACATACAGGTCGCCGATGTCGCAGCCAGTGTGGAGCGGGCTCTCGACCTGAAAGGAACCGAGCTCATGCATGGCAAAGATGACGGTGGAAAGAGCCAGTGGGCGGTGCTTCTCGATCCGAATGGGGCGGCGTTCGGACTCATTCCAGTCGTCGCTGTGGAGGATATGCCCCCAGCTGAGGGCAGCGCAGCGTCTGCGGGGTGCATCGCCTGGATCGACCTGACGGTTCCCGACGCCTCTGCAAGCCGAGACTTCTATGGACAGGTCCTCGGGTGGTCGGTGCAGGAGGTCGAGATGGATGACGCCGGCGTGGGCTACGTCGACTACAACATGCTCTGTGCCGATGGAAGCCCGGCGGCGGGCGTCTGTCATGGGCGCGGCGTCAACCTGGGTCTGCCACCGATCTGGTTGATCTACCTCCCGGTTGGCGACCTTGACGAGAGTCTCCGCCGTGTACGAGAGGGAGGGGGCAAGATCATCAAGGCGACCCGGGGGAGCGATGGGAAGCACGCGTCTGCGGTGATTCAGGATCCGGTGGGGGCGCGGCTGGCGCTGGTGCCGGGATAGACCACGAACCTGGTTCTGAGTCTAATAACCTGCCGCCTGCCCATCCTTGCGCGATTCGGATGCGCCTGCATAGACGCCGGTCTCGAGATCGCGCAGGATGGCCTGATAGCCACCGAAACCTCCGGGCCCTATCTTGAGAACATGGCCCATGTCACGCAGCTGCTGAAGAACCGTCGAGCTGAAGCCTGATTCCAGGTTGACCAGTCCGCCATCGATCATGCTGCTGCCAGTTGGTTGTGAGGAGCCACTGTGGCGCATGCGCGGTGCATCTCCCGCCTCCTGGAGGTTCATGCCGAAGTCGATCATGTTCACCAAGATCTGCACGTGCCCCTGAGGTTGCATGGCGCCACCCATGACGCCAAAGCTGAGCCAGGGCTTGCCATCCTTGCTGACAAAGGCCGGGATGATGGTGTGAAAGGGACGCTTCTTTGGCGCGTAGCTGTTTGGTCGCCCTGCACGTAGATCGAAGAGTTCGCCTCTATCTTGCAGCACGAAGCCAAGGCCGGGTGGGGTCATGCCCGAACCCATGCCGCGGAAGTTGCTCTGGATCAGGGAGACCATGTTCCCTGCCGAGTCGGCGGTGGTGAGATAGATGGTGTCTCCGTGGCTTAGAGCTGGGTTGCCCGGAGGATAGCTGTCAGCAGCCTTCTTCAGGTCGATGAGCTGCCGGCGCTGCGCGGCGTATTTTTTGGAGATGAGCTCCTTCACTGGCAACTTGGCGAAGGCCGGATCCGCGTACCAGCGAGCACGATCTTCATAGGCAAGTTTCTTCGCCTCGATGAAGAGATGCATGTACTCCGCAGAACCGAAGCCCATGGCACTCAGATCGTAGTCCTCGAGAATGTTCAGTATCTGCAGGGCCGCGATACCCTGGCCGTTAGGCGGTAACTCCCAAACCTCGTAGCCACGATAATCCGTTGAGACTGGATCGACCCATTCGGACTCGTGTGCAGCCAGGTCCTCGTAGCTGAGAAAGCCACCCTGTTGAGCTATGTATGAGCCGATGGCCGTGGCGATGTCACCCTTGTAGAAGGCATCGCGACCGCCGACGACTAGCTTCTCGAAGCTGCTTGCCAGGGCGGGGTTCCTGAAGATCTCGCCCTTGCCGGGGGCTCTGCCTCCAGGCATGAAGACTTCTTGGAATCCGTCGAAGCGCTGCAAGTTCGCGGCACCAATCGACCAGTAGTGGGCGATGACTTCGGTGATCGGGATGCCCTGCTTGGCATAGTTGATTGCTGGGGAGAGCACATCAGCCATGGACAGTTTGCCGAAGCGCGCATGCAACTCGAACCAACCATCGGCGCAGCCTGGCACGGAAACCGGTAGGGGGCCGTGGGCTGGGATACTGTCGAGACCATTTTCGCGGAAGTACTCCAGGCTGAGGCTGGCGGGTGATCGTCCGCTTGCGTTCAAGCCATGCAGCTTCTCTGTCTTGGCATCCCAGACGATAGCGAAGAGATCTCCACCCAGACCGCAGCCAGTTGGCTCGGCGAGATGCAGCGTGGCATTTGCGGCGATTGCCGCGTCCACCGCCGAACCACCCTTGCGCAGAATGTCGAGGGCTACCTGGGTGGCGATGGGTTGGCTTGTCGCCGCCATCCCCGACTGGGAGTAGATCTCCGAGCGCGTCGCCCAGGGCTTGCCGGTAAGCCGATCCTGGGCCGTCGATCCGGCGGCGAGGGAGAGCAGCAGGAGAAAGGAGAGTGGCGCGGCGCTGTCCATGGGGCCGAGTCTAGCCCAGGATCCCAGGCCGCGCTCTCTCCGCTCGAAGCCGGGAGCCTACTTCTTCTTGACCAACTCGAACTGTGCCAGGCGACTCTTGATTTGCTGGTTTTCCGGATCGAGCTTAAGCGCCTTCTCGAGGGTGGCTGTGGCCTTGCCGGTACTGTCGTTCATGAAGTATGCGCCAGCGAGGGTATAGAGCCGTGAAGCGATGAAGGGATCCGCGTCATCGAAGGGGCGGGCACCCGTGAAGCCATAGCTGCTCTGCTCGTCGTCACCGGTCTTGACCGCCTTCTCAGCCTTCTTCAAGGCCTTGAGCGACAGCTTGAGCACTGCCTTCTTGTCGTCACCGGGGAGAAACTCGCGCATGTTCCATGCAGCGTTGGCGATGTTGTGGCCCCAGTAGATGATCTGATTGTCCGGGGCGTTATCGACGGCCTTGCGGAAGGCCTGCCGAGACTCGAGAGTGCGACCCAGGCTGTAGTGGGTATTGCCGATACGATCCCAGGCAGTCCAGCGGACGGTCCGGTTCTTGGCCTTTTCCGCAAACTCGTACATTGGCTTCATGTCGACAGCGAGGGCGTCTTGCTGGGACTGCACGCCGGCGAATAGAGCAGTGTAGAGATCGGCAAAATGCAGCAGTGCGCCGCGCTCGGTCTTGCCCTTGGGGTCGGCCTCCTTGATGGCATCGACTACTTCCTGAAAGCCATCCTGGTCGCCAACATCCTGCAATTTCACCGCAAGTTGGAACTGGGCTTCGAAGTCCTTGGGGTCCGAGGCCTGCTCGCGGAAGTAGCTGACGGTGTATTCACCCTTCGCAATGCGATCGAGCTCGGTCTGGAAGCCATCAGCTGTGAGGAATCCAAGGACTGCATCCTCAACCTCGCCGTCAGCTTCGATGAATAGCGATGCCGGAAGAACGTTGACGCCAAACTTCTGCAGGAGGTCATAGCCTGCCTGGTCATTTGTGCGTGCGCTGTAGCTAACGAAGCCGTTCAGGGCTGCTGTGATTTGATCGCTCTTCAGGGTCTCTTCGTAGAACTTGCCAGACTGGGCGCTGCCGTCTGCCCAGAAGTACACAAAGATCTTCTTCTGCTCTGCCTTGGCCTTGCCGAGGGCATTGGCGAAATCGCCTTGAACCCAACTGATCGTGTCAGCCTTGGTTTCCTTCTCTTCTTCCTCTTCTTGTTGCGCACTTAGAACGGGACTGAGTAGGGCCGCGCTCAGAATCGCTATCAGAAGATGTCGGGGGAATGTCTTCTCTGCCTTGACTACCATGCTCGATTGCTCTCGTCGTTGCGGTGATGTCGCGCATCGACCTGCCGAAGAAGGATCGGCAAGTCAGCAAGCGCTCTGCGAATGTTCGAGATTCAGGACGAGGCAGAGCTGGGGGGTACGACTGGCAACCCGGTGTCGGGCAAAAAAGCTGGCCAGGCCTGCGACTTCCCGCATGCCTGGTTCAATTGTGGTAGCTTCGGTCGATGTCTCCCCCAGTGCAGAGCACAGCCTCGTGCAACAGCGTTGATTCGCTGCCGAGGCGAAAGGCCCTTCTCACCGGAGGAAGAGCGTATTGGCTTTGTGCTGGAGTGGTCTTCCTCGCCTTCCTGAGCTTCGGCCTCGGCCTGGACCGCTTCCCTACCTTCTATGTAGACGAGCCATTTTTCGCTGGCCCGGCTGCGCGCCATGTAGAGGGGCATGACTTCAGTTACGTCATGCATACGCAGGCCCCGTACAGCGGCGACATCTGGTCCTTCCACGGACCATTCATGCCGCGTTTTCAAGTTGCCGTCTATGCGCTCTTCGGTGTCAGCAACCTGAGTACGCGTATGCCTGGCTACCTTGCTGCGCAAATAGCTATCCTGCTGCTCTGCTTCGCTCTGGTGCGGCGGCGCAGACCATGGTCGGCGCTCAGTCTGGCCTGCTTCTGGCTCGGTGATCGGAGCAGTCGCGAGATCTGCATGGGCAGACCAGAAGGCATGTGCCTCCTATTCACGGTGGCAGGCTTCCTGAGTCTTGCCAAGGGTTTGGAGGCGCGGCAGAAATCGGCAATCACCTTCTCCGGACTCCTGTTCTCGCTGGCCCTTGGCTTCAATCCCGCGGCTGGCTTCAGCCTTCTCACCGCCGGCTGCTTGCTGCTCCTGCTGGCTGGTAAGGCTGGCCGCATCCAAAGCGCATTGATGTTCGGTCTAGGTTGCTTGCCGGGCTTCGCTCTTATCCTCGCCTCCTGGGCTCCCGACATCGGAGCATCCTTGGAACAGTTTCTCTGGCATCTCGACATTGCTCGGAACGAAGCGGCAGCGGAGGGCTTCTTCGTCACAAGAATCTTGAGCGGACAGCATTCGACTCAGTACTTCACTCTGGCCGCAGTAATCGCAGCGGTCCTGCTGCTCCTGCCGCGACTCATGCAGGTCTGTCTGTCTTCGCGCCGGTCATCCGCCGATGCGGCCTTCGAAACCTGCTTGCTCGGGTTTGCCAGCTCCAGCGCCCTGCTCTATTCGCAGTCCTCGACCTATCCGTACTATGCTGTCCTCATGAGCCCATGGGTGGTCGCCGCGGTTGGCATGATGGTGGAAGGGCGGGGCGCTCTGGGCAGGCGGACCAAGGTCTATACCCTGCTCATGGCAGGGGCTCTGTTTCTGGCCTGGACTCCGACCCTGCCTTGGAAGGCTCTGCGAACTCGCGAGGCGATCCTGCTTCTCGAGCAATTGGACAAGGGCCCATTCATCGCGGCGCTCCGTGAACAACTGCCGAAGGACCAGCCAGTTTGCGGAGCCGGGATCTACTTTGCGGTTGCGACTCAGGCAGAGATCGACTTCACGCCCCTACCCTTCCTGCTCTCCGACCCGGGACTCTGCGCCCCGCGCGATTCCTGGCTGCTCCTCAGCGACCGCTACCTGGACAGGCTCCGGGCCCTTCCTGATGGACTCGAAGGGCATGAACTGCGCTACTCGGGGCATGCCTTCCCCGATGGGCCCTTCCCCATTCATCGCTACCACGTCTACGCTCCAAAGGGTGCCAAAGCGGGCGCTGGGGGGCAGGCGAGATCGCGCTGAGCGCTCCGCCCGCTGGGGTGTCGGTCACAAGTTCGTGCCGGAAGCCGCTCAGCTCTGCCATTTCTGGCTCAGATGCCCACAATGGTCCCCGCTTGCCCCCGCGCGCTCACGTATGCGTGGGAGCACTGGGTTTGCTGCCCGGTTGCCGTCGTTTCTCGATTCGCTTGCCAATTCCATGAGAACACTCGCATCGCTTTCGTCCCTTCTTCTGGCCTCGGTTCTGAGTGCGCAAGTCCAGGACATCCGGCTTCCTCGCCAACCGCAGGTCTCCCCCGATGGCGAGAAGATTGCCTTCGTTTGGCAGGAGGACATTTGGCTCGCCTCCTCCCAGGGTGGAGACGCCCGACGCATCACCAGCCACACGGCTGCGGATTCAAATCCCCACTTCAGCCCGGATGGCACGGAGATCGCGTTCATCAGCAGTCGTTCCGGCGGCTCGCAGATTCACGTGGTGGCGGTCGATAGGGGCACCCCAAGACAGATCACCCATGACTCGAATCGCAAGTCTCTCTTCGGCTACACAGCGGATGGCAGCAGTCTTGTTATCGCCCAAGGCACGGATCGGAGTTGGAGCCGGGGTGACGCGAACCGCCTGTATACCCTCGCCATGGATGGGCAGTCGCCCAAGAAGATGGTCTTCGATGCTGGCTTCGCCAGTGCCAATCTCTCCCCGGACGGCACGAAGGTGCTCTTTACGAAGGGCCGGGCTGCCTGGAATCGCAAGGGTTACTCCGGTGCTCAGGCGGCCCAGCTTTGGCTCGCGGATCTGAGTACCAGCCCAGCCACTCTCACCCGTTTGGATGCGGATCGACCGAACTTTCAGAACATCTCGCAAACAAACCCGCTGTGGGGGCCGGACAGCGAGACCTACTACTACGTCAGCGATCCCGACGGTACCTTCGATGTCTACCAGGGACACATCAGCGGAGCTGAGCCGCAGCGGATTACCCAGGTGGGAGCTGCGGACAAGAGCGATGATGGCGTCGCCTTCCCGAGCATCTCTGCGGATGGCAAGACCATCGTCTTCCGCCGCCGCTTCGACCTGCAGCGCTTCGACATCGAAACTGGTGAGGCCAGCAAGCTTGCCTTGACCGCCATTGGCGATAGTCCAGCCAGCATCGAGGAACGCCGCAGCGAGACCGGTGCGAGCAACGTGGCCTTCACGGAAGACGGCAAGCAGATGGCTTTCGTTGCCGGGCAGGATGTGTACGTCATGGATCGCATCCTGAAGGAGCCAGTGCGCATCACCAGCACGCCTCACCAGGAGTCGAGTCTGGTCTTCAGTGCCGATGGCAAGCGCCTCTTCTTCGTCTCGGATGCAGCCGGTGAGGTCGATATCTGGGAAGCGACCCAGGCACAGGCCGATGGCATCTGGTGGTTGGCCGAGGAATTCACCCTTCGCCAGATCACCAATGACCGCGCCGTGGAGCGCGAACTCAAGATCAGCCCCAACGGCGAGAGCATCGCCTTCGTGCGCGGCACGGATCTGTATGTGATGGATCCGGATGGCAATAACCAGCGCGAAGTCATCACGACCTGGTCGGGCCCTGACTACGACTGGTCCCCTGACGGTAAGTGGGTGGTCTACGCCACTCAGGACTCGGACTACAACCACGACGTTTGGGTTGCACCCATCGACAAGTCCCGCGCCCCCTTCAATCTCTCCCGCCATCCGGACCGGGACAATTCCCCAGTCTGGTCTGGCGATGGCAAGCGCATCGCCTTCATCAGTCGGCGAGAAGGCGAGGAGAGTGACATCTACTACATCAACCTGGCGAAGGCCGATGAAGAGAAGACCGAGCGTGACGCCCTTCTCGAGGAAGCTATCGCCGCCATGAAGAGCAAGGGGCCAGCCCGCAATGCCAGCTCAAACCGCCCAGGGAGAGCTGCGGCTGGTGGCAATGGGGGGCGTCGTGGTGGACGCGGCCGACGCGCTGGAGGTCGGGGAGCGACCCCGCCCAGCCAAGAACCTGTTGCCCCGAGCGAAGGCGAGACCCCCGCAGAGGAAGACAAGCAGGATGATTCACCGGTGGTGGTCAAGATCGACTTTGAGGACATCCATGACCGGATGCACCGCATCAGCAACCAGGGCCGTGAAAGCGGGCTGATCTGGTCACCTGACGGCAAGAAGCTCGGCTTCTCTGGCACGGTTGGCAACGAGAACGGTTTCTTCACCATCGACTTCCCTGATGTGGAGCGGCCAAAGAAGTTTTCCGCATCGGCCATGGGCAACGCTCGCTGGCTCAAGCAGAGCAAGGAGATCGTTGGCACGACTCGTGGCGGAGGCCAGGCCGCGGGCGGTCGCCGCGGGCAACGTGGCGGACGCGGTGGCGGTGGGGGTGGAACCCCGGCAGCGATGAATGCCAGCGGCAAGGTGACCAGCTTTGCCTTCTCCGTTCGCCGCACTCGTGATTGGTCAGAGCTCCGGCAGATCGCCTTCGATCAGGGCTGGCGAGCCATGCGCGACCGCTTCTACGACGGCAACATGAACAACCGGGACTGGGATGCGGTTCGCGCCAAGTTCCGCCCGGTGGCCGGTCAGGTGATCGGTGCCAGCGAGTTCAGCGAACTCATGAACATGATGCTTGGTGAGCTCAACGCCTCCCACATGTCCCACCGTCGTGGACCCGACCCCCTGCCCACAGGCAACGGTAACAACAGCTGGTCGCCGACCACCGTGCACCTTGGCGCACGCTTCGCCGATGACAGCGCCGGCCCTGGCCTCGTGGTGAGCTCGGTCATTCCCGGTAGCCCGGCGAATGCCTCCCGCTCCAAGATCAATCCCGGTGATGTGATTCTATCCATCGATGGGCAGGTGATTGGGCCGGATGTCGATGTCGAGGCAGTCCTCACCATGGAGGAGATTCGCGAACTCGACCTCACCGTCGCCAACGCGGACGGCGTTGAACGAACTGTCAAACTGATGCCCGTCCGCTCGGTGCAAGGTCTGCTCTACAACGAGTTCATTGAGAACACTCGCAAGAAGGTCGACGAGCTCTCCGGAGGGAGACTCGGCTACCTGCACATTCGGGGCATGAACATGCCCAGCTTCCGACAGATGGAAACGGACCTCTTCCATGCCGGGGACGGCAAGGACGGCCTGATCATCGACGTGCGGAACAACGGCGGTGGCAGCACCACGGACCATGTGCTCACAGCACTGACACAGCCGGTGCACGCCATCACCCGGTCTCGTGGCAGTGGCGAAGGCTATCCCCAGGATCGCAAGGTCTACGCCAGCTGGAGCAAGCCAATCGTTGTCCTGTGCAATGAGAACTCCTTCTCCAATGCGGAGATCTTCTCCCACGCGGTCAAGCAGATTGGACGCGGGCGAGTCGTCGGCATGCGTACCGCCGGTGGAGTCATCTCCACCGGTAGCGCCAACCTCCTCGACGGCAGCTCGGTTCGCATGCCCACCCGCGGCTGGTACCTGGTCAATACCGGCGAGGACATGGAGCTCAATGGCTGCCTCCCGGATATCGCCCTCTGGAATCCACCCAACGGCGAAGACATGCAACTGCAGGTAGCAGTCAAGGCGCTGCAGGAAGATGTGGCCGCGGAACTCGCCAAGGGCCGGGTCAATATCGAGCCAGCCGCTGCGAAGCGCCTGCGCGAGAAGGGCGCCACGAACGCCGCCGGCAAGCGCTGATCCCCCCGGCTCCCCATGGAGCCAAAAGCGAGCAGCTCTCGGGAAAGCCCGGGAGCTGCTCTCGCAAACGGAGAATCCCCCATGCATGCATCCCGTCTCGCCCTCGTCTTCTCACTGAGCACTGTTCTTGCTGCTCAATCCCAGCAGCCCGAAATGGACGCGGCTCGTTCCGCCTGGGACCGCGGCCAATACCCCGAGGCCCTGCAGGCCATGCTATCCCTCCTCGAGGGTCAGGCAGGGGACCAGCTTGCGCGCGAGATCGCGCTTCTCACCGGCGAGGTGCACCCTGTTCGCGAGATTGCTGCCGATGCCCGCAGCCTGCAAATCAGCGCCGATGGTCGCTATGCCAGTTACCAGCTGCCACAGCCACGGGGCAGTCAGGCGCCGCCGACTGTCCGTATCGTCGAACTTGGCGATGAGCCACGGCAGGTGTTCGAGACGGCTGCGATTGCCACTGCGCTCGCTCCCGACGGCAGTTTCGCAGCATTCATCTCCTCGGACCGCAAGCAACTGCGAACTCTCGATCTATCCAACGGCAGAGAAGGCAGTGTTGATACCGGCGATCGGCTCATGGCGAGCCTGAGCTTTGCCCCGGACGCAAGCCAGCTCTACGCCATCGGTCGCCCCGTTGATCAGGTTGAGGCTTGCGAGCTGTATCGCATGGGCAGGCTCGAAGATGGCTACGACAGTCCGGCGAGTGTGAGTACGCAGCCGGGCTTCAAGGTTCAGCCGCAAGCGCTGCCCGGAGGTCGGTATTTGCTCTACGGCAAGAGCGAGCGCAATCCCATTCCAGACCCGAATGC